>JBAQCH010000287.1:0-8311 GCA_049294015.1 Anaerolineae bacterium | reverse complement strand
GGGCAGGTAGACGTGGTCCAGCACCGCGCCGCTGCCCGCAGCCAGCCCGGCCCGCAGCGCCTCCTGCACCGGCGCCACGTCGCCGCTGACCAGCACCAGGTACTTGCCGGGATGCACGGTGCCCGCGACGATACGTGCGACCGGCGCGGTCTTGACCATGGCATCGCCGGCCAGGATGCCGGCGGCGATGCTGTCGAACTCGATGAGAGCCAGGGCCGGATCTGTCACGGGGTTCCTTTGGTAAACGGTGAACAGTGAACGGTATCCGGTCTGCTTACTGTTTACCGTTCACCGTTCACCTACACAATCCGAAAATGATCCACTAAGGTGCAGCGCCGGATGCGGCTAAACGTCAACGCCGACGTCAGGCCCTCGCCGGTGGGGCTGGCGATGCTGAAGCTGGTGTAGCCCTCGCCGTGATAGCCCAGGCCAGCCAGGTTGGGGCCGTTCTTGACGAAGATCGAGCAGTCGATCTCCCGCGCCATGCGACTGAGCTTGTCGATGTTGCGGCTCCACATGCTGGCGGTGTGGCCGAAGCCGTGCTCAGCCTCCACGGCCAGGTCGATGGCCTCGTCGCAGGAGCGCACCCGCACCAGCGGCATCACCGGCATGAGCTGCTCGGTCCAGACCAGCGGGTGCTCCAGCGGCACCTCGACCAGCGCCAGGCGCACCTCCTTGCCGGCCGGGATGCCGATCTCCCGCAGGATGTCGCCGGCGTACTTGCCGACCCACTGCTTGGCGGTGACGCCCGGCTTCCTCGGCGCGCCCAGCTCTTTGAAGATCACCCGCTCCAGCGCGCGCAGCTTGTGCGCCGGCACCTCGACCGCGCCGTGCGCGCACATGGCGGCCTTGAGCTGGTCGGCCACGCGCTCCACGACGAAGATCTCCTTCTCGTCCACGCAGATGATGTTGTTGTCGAAGCCGCCGCCGAAGACGATGTCGCGGCCGGCCTTGTCGATGTCGGCCGTCTCGTCGACCACCACCGGCGGGTTGCCCGGCCCGGCGCAGATGGCCCGCTTGCCGCTGCGCATGGCTTCTTTCACCACAGCCGGCCCGCCTGTGACCAGCAACACCCGCACGCCGGGATGGCGCATCAGTGCCTGCGCGCTTTCGATGGTCGGCTCCACGATGGCGGTCAGCAGGTTGGCCGGCCCGCCCGCGCCGACAATGGCCCGGTTGATCAGTTGGATCTGGTAGGAGCAGACGTGTTTGGCGCTGGGGTGGACGTTGAAGACTGCGGCGTTGCCGGCCGAAAGGATGCTGATGGCGTTGTTGATGATGGTCGAGGTGGGGTTGGTGACCGGCGTGATGGCGCCAACCACGCCGTAGGGCGCGCGTTCCACCAGGCTCAGCCCGCCGTCGCCGCTCCAGGCCAGCGGCTGCAAGATCTCGGGGCCGGGGGTCTTCTCCACCACCAACAGATTCTTTTCCAGTTTGTCCTCAGGCCGGCCCAGCCCCGTCTCCTCGCAGGCCATGCGCGCCAGCAGGTCCGCGTTGTCTCGCATGGAGGCGCGGATGGCAGCGATGATATCGACCCGCCTGGCCAGCGTCATCTGGCCCAGAGCGCGGAAAGCCGCACGCGCGGCTGCCACGGCCTCGTCCATCGTAAGAAAGATGCCATCCTGGCCGGCGGCGCTGGGGCCAGGGGCAGCCCGGCCGGCTTGGCCAATGTGCGCGAGGTGCGGGGCTGCGCCGCTGGTCGGCGTCGCCGCGGCCGGCTGGCTGCCGCCCAGATCGCGCTGCACGCGCTGGACGATGGATTGGATTTTGGCGTCGCTGAGAGAAGAGTTGGTGCTCAATGGTCAATGCTCAATGTCAGCCCCTTGCGGGGTTCAGCGGCAATCGTAGACGTGCAGGTCGGCGCCGTGTTCGCTGTACAGTGTGCAGTGCTCCTCGACGGCGCGGCGCAGGCGAGCGTGCCAGGGCTGCGGCTCGTGGTCGTCCACCACGACCACGGGCACGGCGCGCTGTTCGATCAATCCGGCCAGCTCCGCCTCGCGGCTGGCCGTGTAATCGACCGGGTACAGATAAATCCAGCGGGTCGCCGGCGGCCGGTCGCTGAGAAAATAGTATTGCGACGCGACTGAGATGGCCACGATCGGCTGGCCCGGCTGGCTGAGCGTCTGCACGGCTGTGGCCGCAGCTTGCTGGCGCTCCACCAGGCGCTGTGTGTAGGCCAGATAGCGCGGCCAGACGGGCAGGTCAATCAAGGCCACGGCCAGCAGGCCGGCCACAGCCAGCGTCCGTACTGGCCAGGGGCGGACGGCCAGCCGCTGCCACAGCGCTGCCAGACCAGCCGCGGCCAGGATGGAAGCCGGCGGCAGCGCTTGCAGCACGTAATGGCCGTAGTAGCGATGGAGCAGCGGCAGTAGGCCGCTCAGCAGCGCCAACCAGAGCAGGGTGGCCGGATGGCCGCTGGCGCTGCGCCGCAGGCGGGGCGAGACCAGGAACAACGCCGCCAGCAAGCTCAGCCAGAGCAGTGGAAACGAGCGCAGATTGGTCAGGTTGACCCGCAGCAGCGCGGAGTACGCGGCCCGCGGGTAGTTGCTGACGTTGACCCAGACGGCGTCGCGCCACAGGTCAGGCAGCGCGCCCTGTACCGCAAAGAAAGCGGCCGTGACGGCCAGGGGTAGGGCGCATCCCGCAGCCAATGCCAGCCAGCGGCGGGCCACCTGCCGCCAGCCACCCTGGATCGAAATGGCCCACAACGCCAGGGCCGGCAGGGTCAGCAGGCCGGTCTGCTTGTACAGCGCCGACAGGCCGATCAAACCGCCGGCCAGCAGCCAGTCAAGGGTTGACGGCGCCTGGCCCGGCCGGTGCAACAGCACAGTCAGCGCAGCCGCCGTACACAGCGCTACCCAGGCCTCGGTGGTCAGGTGGCCGCCCTGGTAGGCTGCGCCGCCGTAGAGGGCCAGCAGCAGCGCCAACGCGCCGGTCAGCCGGCCCCATAGCCGTGATCCCAGCCAGCCGGCCAGCCCGGCCATCAGCGCGACCGCCAGCGCCTGGACGAACTGCACGGCCAGCAGCGAGCGCTGTGTGGCGGCCAGAACGGCGGCAAAGGTGTAGTAGATGGCAGGCGTCTTGTGGTCGAAAATGTCGCGGTAGGGCAGCTTGCCGGCCAGCACCCCATCGGCGACCGTCAGGTAGGCCCCGGCGTCGTTGCTCACCGGCGTCATGACCGCCGTGGCCGCCAGCAACACCAGCATAGCCAGCAAGGCCAATCCAAACGATACCCAGAGTGTTCGGCGAAAAGCCACGCGAGATGTCCTGAAAGTCGTGGGTCGAGTAGCCGTCTGCGGCGTATCGAGACCTCCGGAGGGTTTCGATACGCTAGAATCCGCTGACCTCATGCGAGCCGGCGCACCTCAACCCGCTACTCAACCCGCGTCGGGTGGGCCAGTTTTGCTGACGACCAGGCCACCATGGCAAGCCGCTAAGACATTCACCCAGTCACCTTGTCACCTTGTCACCCAGTCACCTAGTCATCCTTCCGATAGCGCTCCTGCCCATCCACCTCCCAGGTGTCCACGATGGCCATGATCACCGCGTCCACCGGGCGTTTGTCGGTCAGGACGGTTTGGCGCGCGGAGGAGCCGCTGGCGTAGAGCACCACCTCGCCCACGCCGGAGCCGACCGCGTCCACGGCCACCACGTAGCCGCTGCCTTCCTGGCCGTCGATGGTCAAGGGACGCACGACCATCAGGCGCAGGCTCTGCATCTTTTCATCTTTCGCCGTGGAGACGACGGCGCCGACGACTTTGCCGATTAACATGAGGGGCCTCGTGAAACGTGATGCGTAACCCTTTAACCCGTAACCCGTAACCCGGAAGAGCCGTGCGCAATCTGACCTCCGGTTACGTGTTACGCATTACGTGTTACGTGGCTTTGTCAAAACTGGCCGCGAAAGCGGACAAGCGTTCGGCCGCGTTGCGCGTGATGGGCACGCCGTGGCCGAAGCAAACGACCTGCACGCCCTTGAGCGCGGCCAGCTTGCGGATCGAATCCCTGGCCACATCCATGCGCGGGGTGGCGATGGCGGAGGGCAGGCCCAGCTTGTCCTGACGGTTGCTGAGCGCATCGGCGGCGACGAGGATGCCGCGCTGCGGCTCGAACAGGGCAATCTGGCCGGGGGTATGGCCGGGCACATGTACCACCTGCAAGCCCTCGGCCAGCAGTTGCTTGTCCAGCACCAGCTCGTCCACCTGTTGCACCGGCCGGTAGCGCAGGAAAGTGCGGGTCACCAAGTCGAAGAACGGCCCATAGGCACGCGCGACCAGCGAATCGCCCATGGCGCGCATCTGGCGGCCCTCGACGACAGCCTTCTCGACAGCGTGGCAGATGACCCGCGCGCCGGTGGCGGCCTGGAGGGCCGCCAGCCCACCGACGTGGTCGATGTCGCCGTGCGTGACGATGATACGGTCCAACCGGCCCTGGCCCAGGGTCTGCAGGAAAGCCAGGATCTTGGGCGCGTCGGCCGGCATACCGGCGTCGATCAACGTCAGCCCGCCGTCCGGCCTCTCCCAGACGTAGGCGTTGACGATGCCATTTTTCATGCCGTCGACCAGGTGAAGACCGGGGACGATCTGCACGGCTAGAGCTCCTTCAGCCCAAAGCGTTCCTTGTAAAGCTGCATCGAACGCTCGATCTCGGCCTTGGCCGCGGCCGCGTCTTCCCAGCCGATGGGCTTGGTGCGCTGGCCTTCCAGGTCCTTGTAGACCTCAAAGAAGTGAGCGACCTCGTTCAGGTAGCTCTTCGGCACGTCGCCCAGGTCGTGGTAGCCGCTGAAGCTGGGATCGGTGGCGGGCACGGCCAGGATTTTGGCGTCCTCCTGGTCACGGTCCAACATGCGGAACATGCCGATGGGGCGGGCCTGGATGATACAGCCGGGGAAAGTCGGCTCGTTGACCATCACGATGATGTCCAGCGGGTCGCCGTCCTCGTAGTAGGTCTGGGGAATCAGGCCGTAGTCGCCCGGATAGACCATCGAGGAATAGAGCACGCGGTCCAGGAAGATCACGCCGTTGGCCTTTTGGTACTCGTACTTGTTGCGCGAGCCCTTGGGGATCTCGACAATGACATAGATTTCTTCGGGGGCGCGTGGCCCTGCGCGCAATTCACGCCACATGTTTTGCATCGCGACTAACCTTCCACGGCTGTTTGGCGTCCCAGGGGCAGGACGCGATCGACGTGCCCGTGCGGCCGCGGGATGACGTGGACGGAGACGACCTCGCCCACTTTCTCGGCCCCGCGCACACCGGCCTCGACGGCCGCCTTGACGGCCGCGACATCGCCGCGCACGATAGCGGTGACGTACCCGCCGCCGATTTTCTCGTAGCCAACCAACTCGACCTTGGCCGCCTTGACCATCGCGTCTGATGCCTCGACCATAGCGGCAAATCCTTTGGTTTCGATCATGCCTAGTGCTTCTGCCATGAGCGTATATGCTCCTTTCGGGATGTGTGAACGTAATGCGTGATGTGGTTACAGTGAGCACTTTTCAGAGCTACACAGAGGGCGCAGAGGAGGCACAGAGAGCACAGAGGAGTACGCAGAATTGTGTGCGGATCGCCGGACATCGGCCGCAATCAACAACAGCGGTTGCAGGAACCCGTTAGGTATTTGCGCTCTTGTTTCTATGGCCTGGCTCTGTGCTCTCTGTGTCTCCTCTGTGTTCTCTGTGTAGCTCCGAAAAGTGCCGTTTCTTAGTCGTTGGCGCCGCCTGGATCGCGCCCGCTGACGCCTTCCAGCGCGGCCACGGCTGCGCCGTAGCCGGCCATGATGTCGCGCTCTTCGCCGCCCAGGTAGACGCGGCCGAAGGCGCCGAAGGCCATCACCTCGAGAATGTTGATGTTGGCCCGCTTCTCAGCCTCGTTGGCCGCCAGCGCGGCGTAGCCGGCCGGCTCCACCTCCAGCACGTACAGCGTCTGGCCGGCCAGCAACATGTGGCCGTGGCGCATGCGGTTGATGAGCTGCACCTGGTGGGCGTCGATGTTGCGGATGATCTGGCTGGAGAGCACGCGCGGCCGCATGCGGTCGGCCTCTTTCAGCCCCAACGCCTCCAGGATCGCTGCGCCGGCCGCGCGCGTCTCGCCTTGCGAGTCGGAGTGGACCTCCAGCAGCCCGTAGCGGCGCTCGACGATCTGCATGCCCGGCCGCACGCGGGTCGACTTGAGCGCGATGTCGGTGATGCGGTTGACCTCGATGCCGGGCGAGATTTCGATCCACAGCGAGGCATCGTAGGGCAGAGGCAGGAAACCGCGCGCCACCGTGCCCAAGAAGGCCGCGTGCTGCGGCTGCAGGCTATCCAGAAAAACGTAGGAACGCAGATCGACGCTCATAGAGGGGGTCCTTTCTCAGTAGGACTGACAGTCCTTGGCCGCGCGACGGGTTGGTTTGAGGGTCGACTCCAGGACTGTCAGTCCTTGGCCGCGCGACGGGCCAGTTTGCCGGTCGACTCAAGGACTGTCAGTCCTGCGATTCACAGATGCCGCAGCCGGGCGCGCGGGTGATCGATGCCCTCGCGCAGCTCTTGCGCGCTCAGACCCACAGCCGCGGCCAGCGTTTGCGAGTTCTCGAAATCCTCGCTGGACAGCTTCAGCAGCCGCGCGCGCTGGTCGGCGCTGAGCTTGCGGCCCACGGTGGCCCGCTCGGGCGCCGCCAGCAGGCGCTCGCGGCACATCTCGCACTGCATGGCGTGTCCCAGCAGGACGGCCAGGTCACTGGCGCGGTCGTAGTTGGAAGCTGTGCTGGGGGGATAGGACGTCACGATGCGCCTCCCGCAGCCTCTTTGAGGATTTTGATGCCCGCGCTGGCGCCCAGCCGGGTAGCGCCGGCCGCAATCATGGCCTGGGCGTCTTGGGCCGAACGAATGCCGCCGGCTGCCTTGACGCCAATGCCCGGCCCCACCACCTGGCGCATCAGAGCCACGTCGGCTGCGGTCGCGCCGCCGGAGGCGAAGCCGGTGGAAGTCTTGACATAGTCCGCGCCCGCGGCCTGGGCGATGGCGCAGCTTTCGACCTTCTCCTCGTCGGTCAGCAGCGCAGCCTCGATGATCACCTTGACGCTGGCCTGGCGGGCGTGGGCGGCCCGCACCACCGCGGCCACGTCCTCGGCTACCAGCTGGTAGTCGTGCGACTTGAGCGCGCCGATGTTCTGCACCATGTCGATCTCGCTGGCGCCGCCGGCGATGGCCCGCTCGGTCTCGAAGGCCTTGACCTCGGGCAGCGTCGCGCCCAGGGGAAAGCCCACCACGGTGCAGACTTTGACCGGGCTGCCGCGCAACAGGTCGGCGCACAACGGCACCCAGGCCGGGTTGACGCAGACCGTGGCGAAGCTGTTCGCACGCGCTTCGCCGCACAGCTTTGTGATCTCGTCGCGGCTGGCATCGGGCTTGAGCAGGGTGTGGTCGATCATGCGCGCCAAGTCGGCCGGCACAGGGCCCGCGCCCAGGCGGCCGCTTAACCGATCGGCGCCGGCCTGCACCACCTCACGGCAGCGCTCGGGGCAGTTGGCCGCGCAGTTACCGTCGCACGCCTGTCCGCAGCCGTCGCAAGTTGGCCCGCCGGCCGGATACGCCTTCAGCACCTCGCGGGTGATGATGTCTACCAGTTGGTCCAAGGTGTAGTTCATGGTTGGGAATGGTGGGTGGTAGATTGCTAAACTGGTAGATTGGTAGATTGGCCGCGCTCATGACCAATCTACCAATCTACCAATTTACCTCTTCACAAACCTCTGCTCGATCTGCATGATCTTCTCCACGCGCTTGGCGTGGCGGTCGGGGCCGAAGGGCGTCTCCAGCCAGGCTTTGACGATCTGCTGGGCCAGGGCGGGGCCGATCAAGCCGGCGCCCAAGGTCAGCACGTTGGCGTGGTTGTGCTCGCGGCTGTTGACGGCCGTGGCCTGGTCGTAGCACATGGCCGCACGCACGCCCGGCACCTTGTTGGCCGTCATGCAGGAGCCGATGCCTGCGCCGTCGATCATGATGCCCCAGGCCGCGCGGCCATCGGCCACCATGCGCGCGACGGCGAAGGCGTAGTCGGGATAGTCGACGCTGGCGCTGCTGTGACAGCCCATGTCCGCCACCTGCCAGCCCAGCTTGGCCAGATAGGGCTTGAGCTGCTCTTTGAGCGCGTAGCCGCCGTGGTCGGCGCCGATGGCCACGGTTTGCCCAACCGCGCCCTTGACCTCCGGCAGCGGCAGAGCTGCGCCGAAGTGAACCCGTCGTTCCATAGCCAGCTCGCGCGCCAGCGGCGTCACCAGCGCGCCGGGCGGCACGTCCAGCGTGGAGCCGGGCGCGGCCTGTGCTACGTCT
>JBAQCH010000286.1:0-11828 GCA_049294015.1 Anaerolineae bacterium | reverse complement strand
CGCCAACGCGGCCTGGCCGGCCGAGGAGGCGATACGCCGCGTGGCCGCGCTGGCGCCCTACGACCTGGAGCTGATCGAGCAGCCCGTGGCCAAAGAGGATATTGAGGGCATGGGCCGGGTGCAGGCGCACACCCGCATCCCCGTGGTGGCCGACGAATCGGTGCAGACCCTGGCCGACGTGGAGCGGCTGGCCGCGGCCGGCGTAGCCGGCGTCAACCTGAAGCTGATGAAAACCGGCGGGCTGGCCCCCTGCCTGGCCATGCTGCGCCGCGCGCGTGAGCTGGGCTTGCGGGTCATGCTGGGGTGCATGGTCGAGACCTCGCTGGGCGCCACGGCCATGGCCCACCTGGCCGGCCTGGCTGACTGGCTGGACCTGGACGCGCCCCTGCTCGTCGCCAACGACCCATTCCAGGGCATCTGGTTCGACCAACAGGCCGGCGTGCATCTGCCGGAGGGGGTGGGGATTGGCGTTGTGCGCGTGCAGGACTGACAGTGCTGGTCTCACGCCCAAGATAGGAACGCGCGCGAAAGAACGTCGTGCGGCCAACTCAGCACTGTCAGTCCTTGTAGACTGCGCGTGCAGGACTGACAGTGCTTGTCTCACGCCCAAGATAGGAACGCGAGCGAAAGAACGTCGTGCGGCCGACTCAGCACTGTCAGTCCTTGTATACGGAGGCGCCCCATGATCCAAGAGATGAGGAAAACCCTAACTGATTTCCTCCAGACCCAGGCCGACACCCGCACCCAGCTTTGCCGCCTGGAAGTTGCCGGCCTGGCCGACGACTGCTGTACTTTGGCCGGCGTCGTGCTGGATGGCAAGACTCTGGCTGCCGCCCAGGCCGCCCTCCTTGGCTCCTTCCCCTCCCTGTCCTTCGACGTCTCCACCGTGCAGGTGCCGCGCCCCGGCCGGGCCATGACCGTGGCCGTCAACCTGACCGGGCTGTACGCCCAGCCGTCCTGGCTGGCCGAGCAGGTCAGCCAACTGCTGGACGGCCAACCGCTAGAGGGGTTGCAGGAGGAGGGGCGCTGGGTCATGATACGCCAGGCCGACGGCTACCTGGGTTGGGCCTACGCGCCCTACCTGACCGGCAGTCCGCCGCCCGCGCCCACGCACTTCGTCAGCGCGCCTGTGGCGTTGTTGCACGAAGCGCCGCAAGAGGAGGCTCCCCTGATCGGCCGCGTCCTGGGCGGCACGGCAGTCTACGCGGCCGCCGTTGAGGCGGGCTGGGCGCGACTGGCGTTAAGCTCGGGCGTGGAGGGCTGGGCGCCGGCGGATGCGCTGCGCCCGCTGCATGCTCTGCCCCAGCGCGCCGAAGAGCGCCGGGCGCAGATGCTGGCCGATGGCGCCCGGTTTATCGGCGTGCCCTACCTGTGGGGCGGCTGTAGCGCGCTGGGCATCGACTGCTCGGGCTTCGTGCAGCTCCTGCACCGCCTGGCTGGCGTGACCCTGCCGCGCGACGCGGACATGCAGTTCGCCGCCGGCCGGCCAGCAGAGCCTCCCTATCAGCCTGGCGACCTGTTCTTCTTCAGCGGCGACGATCCCCGCGCCATCACCCACGTGGGGATGAGCCTGGGCGGCTGGCGCATGCTGCATTCCTCCCGCGCCCGCAACGGCGTCTACCGCGACGACGTGCAGGCTGTGCCGCACTTGCAGGACGCGTTTGCCGGCGCGCGGACGTTTGTGTAAGAGAAAGTTGCCGACTTTTCGGAAAAGTTGGCAACTGTTCAACTTAGGATACAATAGGTCTGAACATCAAAAGTAAGCATCTAACCATCCCAGAGACGACCGTTACCTGCAAACGAGGATCGAAAGCTATGACTGCGCACTCTGTCACTGTCGAACTCCCAGAGGTTCTGTTTAGAAAAATCGAACGTGCTGCCAGAGGGCTCAATCAGCCCATGCCACAAGCATTGCTCAAGATTGTCGAAAGTGGCCTGCCCTCCTTGGACAAGGTGCCCACCGGGAACCGGTCTGAACTGGAGGCCATGGAAACGTGGAGCGATCAGCAGCTCTGGCGTGTTGCCCGAGAAGAACTGCCTGCCGATCAGCAGCAGGAGCTGAGCAACCTACTCGACAAAAACCAACAAGGGGAGTTGAGCGCGACTGAGGAGGCCAGGCTGGACGTGCTGCATGCGCAAGCCAATCGCTCAATGCTGCGCAAGTCCTACGCGCTGGCGCTGCTGAAATGGCGCGGCAACAAAGTAGCGGCGTTTGGTCCCACCACAGCCATCAACTGAGCCATGCCCAAGGCGTACATCCCCAGACAACTGCGTGCTGCGGTGGAGAAAGCAGCTGGACAACGCTGTGGCTATTGCCTGACGCCGCAAGCAATCAGCGGCGCATCCCTTGAGATCGAACACATCATTCCCGAAGGGGCAGGAGGATTGACAGAGGAGAGCAACTTGTGGCTTGCATGCACCTCGTGCAACCGCTACAAAGGAACTCGCACCCATGGCCCGGATCCCGCCAGCGGAGCCCGCATGCCGTTATTCAACCCGCGCGTGCATCGCTGGCGAGAGCACTTCGCCTGGAGTGAGGATGGGACAGAAGTCATCGGTCTAACGCCATGCGGACGAGCTACCGTGGAGGCATTGCGCCTGAACAACCAGGAGATCGTGGGCGCCCGATCGCTGTGGGTTCAGAGCGGTTGGTGGCCGCCAGATGCTTAGAGCAATGAACTGCCATAAAACACAGCCGCCTCAACTGCTGGGTCCGGTTCCCAGCCGCTGAGGCGGCTTCTCAATTTCAGCCGGTGGTTTCTAACCACCGCTATGGATGCTACCGATCCCTCAACCGCGGGTCCAGCGCATCCCGCAGGCCGTCGCCGACGAAGTTGAAGGCCAGTACCACGATAGCCACAGCGAGGGCCGGCGTAAGCAACAGCCAAGGCTGGGCGTTGATGGCTGACTGGCCATCCAGCATCATGGCGCCCCAACTGGTGATGAAGATGTCACCCGAGTCGGTGGAGGGCCGCAGGCCCAGGCCCAGGTAGCCCAACACGGCCTCGGTGATAATGAAGCCTGGGATGCGCAGGGCGGTGTAGACGATGATGGGGCCCAGGCAGTTAGGCAGGATGTGCTTGGCCATGATGCGCGCGTGCCCGGCGCCCACCATGCGGCCGGCCTCGACGAACTCTTTCTCCTTGAGCGACAGCACCTGGCCGCGCACGATGCGCGCGAGGCCGATCCAACTGACGATGGCCAGCGCGACGAACAGCAGCACCAGGCCGTTCATCAACTGGCCAGCCGGCGTGTCGCGCAGCGCCGTCATGACAATAATAAAGAAGAGCAGGTCGGGGAAGGCATAAAGCACATCGCCGAAACGCATGGTCAGGTTGTCCACCTTGCCGCCCATGTAGCCGGCGATCAGGCCCACGACCACGCCTACCAACAGGATGATGATGGCGGGGATGATGCCCACCACCAGCGAGACGCGCGCGCCATAGATCACCCGGCTCAGCACGTCGCGGCCCAGGCTGTCGGTGCCGAAGACGAACTGCGACTCGCCCGGCAGGCCGATGGGGCCGGTCTCCTCCCAGGCTGGCGGCAAATAGCCCTTGCCGTCGTAGATCTTCAGCGGGTCATGCGGCGCCAGCAAGGGCGCAAAGAAGGCGACCAGGGCGAAAAGGAGCAGCACAAAGGAGGCGATGACCGCCAATTTGTTCTTGGTAAAGCGCGCCCAGGCGTCGCGCCACAGCGAGCGAGGCGGGCGGGAGAGCACCAAGGCGGACGTGGGATCGAGAGCGGTAGGGGTTGGGGCAGTTTGTACAGCCATGGCAGCCTCACTTGCCCAGCTTGATGCGGGGATCCAGGAACGCGTACATGATGTCCACGGTCAGATTGGCGATGGCTACCAGCACGGCGTAGAGCAGCGTCGTGCCCATGATCATCGAGTAGTCGCGGCGCGAGATGGACTGGACGAACTCACGGCCGCTGCCCGGAAAGCCGAACATCTGCTCGATAATGAAGGAGCCGGTGACCAGAGCGGCCAGCGCCGGCCCGATGATGGTCACCACCGGGATCAAGGCGTTGCGCAGCATATGGCGCGCCACCACCACACGCTCGCCCAGGCCTTTGGCGCGCGCCGTGCGCACGTAGTCCTGCTGCATCACCTCCAGCATCTGCGAACGGGTCAGCCGCGTGATAAAGGCAAAGGTGCCAAAGCCGAGGATGATGGCCGGCACAGCCCAGGCGCCGGGGCTGGTCCAATCCTGCTGGACGATCTTGATCAGCTTCAGCCGGCCGGCCACCAGGACGATGAGCAGGATGGCCAGGACGAAATTAGGCACCGAGATGCCAATGGTAGAGACCCCGAGCGAGATGTAGTCGATCCACGTGTTGCGCTTCAAGGCGCCGATCGCACCCAGGGGAACGCCAAACAGCACAGCCAGGCTCAAAGCCAGCAGCCCCAGGCGCATGGAGTAGCCAAACTTGCTCTGCCAGACGGGCTTGTCTTCCGGCGGCCGGAAGAGAATGTCCTCGACGTTCATGCCACGCTGGCGATAGGAGGGACCCAGGTTGCCTTGCAGCGCGCCGCCGATGTAGTTCAGAAACTGGCTGTCCAGCGGATTGCCTCCCTCCAGGTTGATGAAGAGCGGCTTGTCCAGGCCGAACTCCCGGTTGAGCAGCTCCTGCGTGCGTGGATCAACCTGTCGGGTGCTCAGATCGCGGTCCCACGGGCCGCCGGGCGCGGCGTGCATGAGCACAAAGGTGATCAACGCCACGAAGAACAGCGTGGGGACCATCCAGAAGAGCCGTCGCACGATGAATGTCGTCATCCGCCAACCTCCTGCACATCCACAGGACTCGTCGGCCCGCGCTTGTCGCTGGGCCTGAAGGCTGCCCCTGCCGGATCAACCTGATGCGGCAGGGGCAGTTGCGGCCAGAGGGCAAGCCCTCTGGCCGGCATTTCTAGCGCTGCATCTACTTCTGGATATCGATCATGATCGGATCGTTAGAGCCAGGGAAGCCGTGGTCCTGGGGAGTCGTGACGACGCCCTTGACCCAAGGCTTGACCATGTAGGTGTTGACGTTGTTCCAGGCAAAGGCCACGGGCGCGCCGTCGGTCAGCAGCCGCTGCGCCTGGGCGTACAGCTCAGCACGCTTCGCGGGATCAACCGTGGTATCAGCCTCGTTCACCAGGGCGTCGAAGTCGGCGTTGGAGTAGCCGATGCGCTCGCCGAAGCCGCCGGTGCGCCAGTAGACGCTCAGCCAGTTCTGGGGATCAGGATAGTCGGCGCACCAGCCCAGGATGTAGACCTGCGGCGCCGTCTCGATGTCCTTGGTCAGCGCGGTGTAGGTGGTCGGCTCCACCGGGTCCAGCGTCAGGTCCACGCCCAGGTATTCCTTCCACTTGGCCGCCAGCCACTCGTTGCGGGTGCGGTTGCGCGGGGTGTCGCTGAAGGTCAGCTTGATGGGCGGCAGCGCCTCGACGCTGCCGTAGCTGGACGCAGCCAGAGCGGCCTTGGCGGCCTCAGGGTCGAAGCCCCAGCGGTTTTCCTCGCCGTCATATCCAGGGTAGCCCGGCGGGATCCAGGTCAGGGTCGGCTCGCCCAGGCCGCGCAGCACGTCGCGCACCCAGGCCTCGCGGTCCAGAGTCATGGCGAAGGCCTCGCGCACCTTCTGGTCGGTGAAGGGCTCCTTGAGCTGGTGGAACATGACGGCGAAGGTGCAGGAGCCGGGGTAGATCATGGCTTCCTGGCTCAAAGCCGGATCGGCCATGACCACCTGGTAGTCCTCGGCGCCCAGCGGGATCACATCGAACTCGTCGTTCTTGTAGGCCTCGAAGGAAACGGCGGTGTCGGTGATGTAGGAGTACTCGATGTCGACCATGCCCGTGCCGCGCCAGTAGTTGGGGTTGGGCGTGAAGTAGCCGCGCACGAAGGGCTCCAGGTTCTGCAAGACGTAGGGGCCGTTGCCGATCTGGAACTTGGAGCTGTTCCACCAGATATCGCCGCCCTCGGTGATGTTCTCTTCCTTGGCCGGGTACGTGACCCACAGGCCCGAGACGACGTGGAAGTAGGGCGCCGGCTTGGAGAAGGTCAGCGTCAGGGTGTTGCACTCGGCATCCTCGTAGGGCGCATCGGCGTTGCAGGCTGCGCCGTCGGCATGGCTGGCCTTGACGCTCTCGGCCACCACGGCGGCTGCCGCCTCGCAGGCCGCAGCGTCGGCCAGGTCGCAGCCGCGCCACTCGGGCGCGCCGGCGATCTCGTCGGTGATGGCGGCGTACTCGCCGGCCGTCTCCGGGTTGATGTTGCGCAGGATCGAGTAGACGAAGCGCTGTGCGTTGAGCGGTGTGCCGTCGCTGTACTTCAGATCAGGGCGCAGGGTGAAGACCAACTGCGTGGCGTCGTCGTTGTACGCCCAGCTCTCGGCCGCGCCGGCCACGGTGTTCAGATCGTTGTCCAGGCGGGTCAGACCCTCGTACATCAAGGCCAGGTGAGCGATCTCGTTGACGAAGGAGCTCTTCTGGGGGTCGACAATGTCGGGGTAGGTGCCCAGGTTGACGCGCAGCACCTTGGCCTCTTCCGAAGGCGCAGGGGTAGCGACGACTTCCTTGACGACCTCTTTCTCGACGATGACCGTCTGGACTTCCTGGACGACCTTTTCGACCTCGACCACGACGGTCTCCTTGACGACCTCCTTCACCGTCTCAGCGGCCGGGGCGGGGCAGGCAGCCAGCAGCATGCTGGCGATGACCAGGACCGCCAACAGGGCGGCCCATCTCTTGGTAGACATGGCTTTCTTCTCCTTCAAACTGAATGTGCCTTAGCGGCAAAGGTGGGCGGCGCTGCGCTGCGGCTGGCGGCGTTACCGCCACAGCCAGCCTCGACGCAAACGCGCATCCCAGAAACCACTGGTTGGTTGCTCTGCACAGTGCAGAAGCTGCCTCATCGATGGAGCCAGCCAGGCTCGGGTCGCTGGCGACCTTTCCAAGCCTGTGCATCACCTCCTTGCAAGAGCACGGTTAACCCCGTGCTACGGACCTGTAACCGCTCGTTTGGCTGGCCAGTCCAGCACCCAGGTTTCGAAACGGTTGCCGGTCAGGTTGAAAAAGGACCGTTGCAGGTAAGGTTTGGTCAATGTCTCTACGCCGTAGTAGTAGAGCGGCGCATAGGCAGCGGCGCCGTCGCTCAGGATGCGTTCGGCCTCGCGATACAGCGCCTGGCGCTCGGCCGGGTCGGCGCTGCGCTGCGCCGCCTCGGTCAACTGGTTGAAGCTGCGGCCATCGGCTGCCAGCGGGGCGTTGGCGTCATCGGCCCAACGCAGCCGGTCGGCGCCCTGGTCCGTGTTGAACTGTTGGTGCAGCCAGCCCTGCTGGTCCGGCAGGTCGCCGCAGAAGCCCATCCGCCAGACATGCGGCAGCCGCTCAGCGCTCGTGCCATCGCTCGGGCCGGTCTGTGCGGAGCCACCGAGCCCGCCGCCAACCAGGCGCCAATACTCCGGCCACGGCAAGCTCTCGACCGCCACCTCGACACCCAATCCGTCGCGCCACATGGCGGCGACGGCCTGGGCCATCTGCGCAGGGCCATCAGCGGCGTTGTGCACGAAGGTCAACGGCGGCAGGCCCACTCCGTCGGGGTAGCCCGCCTCGGCCAGCCAGGCCTGAGCTTGCGCCAGCGCTTTGGCATAGCCCCAGCCGCCCTGCGCCTCCGGCAGCGTCCAGGGCGCAATGGTCGGGTCGCCAGTCGCGCTGCCGAAGACCATGGCCGGCGCATGGGTGTTGGCTGGCAGCTCGCCGCCGCGGGTCACGCTCTGCACCAGGGCTGCGCGGTCGATGGCGGCCGAGAGGGCCCGGCGCACCAGCGCATCGTCCAATGGCGGCTGGCTGTTGTCGAAGCCCAGATATTCGCTGCACGCCGTCGCCGAGATCGTCAGCTCCTGGCTCAACGTCGCATCGGCCTGGACCTGCGCCAGCCCGGCCGGCGGCACGACAACGCTGTCCAGCTCGCCGGTCTGGTAGCGGGCCAGCGCGGCCTGGTCGTCGGCCAGCATAGCCAGCTCGATGCGCTCCACGTTGCCGGCGGCCTGCTGCCAGCCGGGCCACAGCGGGTTGCGTTCCAGCGCCATGCTGTCGCCGTGGAACCAGCCGGCCAGCATGAAGGGCCCGTTGCTGACGACGTTGCCCGGCTCGGTCCAGGCTGGGCCATGCTGCTCCACGGTCGCCTGGTGCAGCGGCCGGTTGAGGGGCAGGCCGGCGACGGCGGGAAAGTAGCCGGCCGGCTCGCTGAGAGTGAACTCGACCGTAGTCGCGTCCAACGCCTCGACGCCCACCGCCTGCGCCAGCGCGTCAAGCTGCTGCGCGCTGCTGGCCGGATCGGCTGTGTGCAGCGCCTGGCAGCCGGCGATGACGTAGTTCAGGACTGCCTGGCTGGCGCCGGTGCGGGGATCGCAGGCTCGCCGCACGGCATAGGCCACGTCGTCGGCCGTCAGGGGCCCGATGGGCGTCACGCCGCTGCTGGGCCGGTAGCTGACCCAGAAGACGTCGTCGCGCAATGTAAAGGTCCAACGCAGGCCGTCATCGGAGACGGTCCATGCCGTGGCCAGCCTGGGCTCTACGTTGCCCTGTGGATCGAAGGCGGTCAGCCCCAGAAACAGGCTCTCTACCACATCCAGCCCGGCAGCGTCGCTGGCCAGGGCCGGGTCGATGGACAGCGGCTCGCCGCCCAGGTTGAGCTGCAACGTCACCGGCTCGCGGCTCAGGTCAGGGGTTGGCGTGACCACGACGATGCGCTCGACCAGCACCGTCTCACGCACGACCACGGTCTGGGGCGCCACGACCGTCTCCCGCACGACCTTCTCGGCCTCGCGCGAGCGGGAGCAGGCGCTGGCCAGCAGCACCGCCGCAATCAACAGGCACAGCCTCGCGGCTGGGTTGGAAAAGTTCATGAACAGACGAGTACACGTAGGCGCAAGCGCCTCAATGGTTCGTAGAAGCGACTTTAGTCGCTCTGTGGCCGCAGAGACGACTATATGGAGGCAAAGAAAATGTTCCGGTAATTGCGCTGGGGCGTCGCCGCCGATTGAAATCGGCGTCTGACACACCCGAAGCATGCTAAAGCAAGCTCAGTCACGCACATCAGCTTGCTTCAGCATGCTTTTGCGCAGCATATCAGCCTGCGGTTTCAACCGCAGGCGGCTGCCCGACAGCTTACGCCACCGACCGCAGCAGGAGGCGTCAATCGTACAGATAGCAGGCCACGAAATGGCCGTTGCCGTGATCCTTGAACTCGGGGTCCTTTTCTCGGCAGATGTCCATCACACGCGGGCAACGGGTGCTGAAGTTGCAGCCCTTGGGCGGGTTGGCCGGGCTGGGCACGTCGCCTTCCAGGATGATGCGCCGGCGCTTTTCCTCGATCACCGGGTCAGGAATCGGCACGGCCGACAACAGCGCGACCGTGTAAGGGTGCAACGGGTGGGCGTACAGCTCGTTGCGGTCGGTCAACTCGACGATCTTGCCCAGATACATCACGGCGATGCGGTCGGAGATGTGGCGCACCACCGACAGGTCGTGGGCGATGAACAGGTAAGTCAAACCAAACTCGGACTGCAAGTCCTCCAGCAGGTTGATCACCTGGGCCTGGATCGACACGTCCAGCGCGGAGATGGGCTCGTCCAGCACGATGAACTCAGGGTTGACCGCCAGGGCGCGGGCCACGCCGATGCGCTGGCGCTGGCCGCCGGAGAACTCGTGGGGATAGCGGTTGACGAAGTAGGGGTTGAGGCCGACGATGCGCAGCAACTCCTGCACCCGCTCACGGTTCTCCTGCTTGCTGCCGATGCCGTGTACCTCCAGCGGCTCACCCACGATCGCGCCGACGGTCATGCGCGGGTTGAGCGAGGCATAGGGGTCTTGAAAGATCATCTGCATGCGGCGGCGCTGCTTGCGCAGGTCGTCGCCCTTCATGGTGGTCAGGTCGACATCGCCGAAGTAGATGTGGCCCTCGGTGGGCCGATTGAGCTGCAGGATGGCCCGGCCGGTGGTGGACTTGCCGCAGCCCGACTCGCCCACCAGCCCCAGCGTCTCGCCGTGAAACACGTGGAAGTCGACGCCGTCTACGGCCTTGATGTGCCCTACCGTGCGCTGAAAGAGGCCGGAGGTGATGGGGAACCACATCTTGAGGCCCTCTACCCGTAGCAGAATGTCTTGCCGGTTGCTCATGGTCGTTGGCTCGTTCATGCCGCCACCTCATTGACATCGACCCAGCACGCTACCCTGTGGTGCGGGCCGACGGTCTCTAGCGGCGGGTTTTCCTGCAGACAGCGTTCGATGCGGTGGGAGCAGCGGGCGTAAAAGGGACAGCCCGGCGGCAGGTCAATCAGGTCCGGCGGCAGGCCCTCGATGGAGCGCAGCCGGGAAGGCCGCTCCTCGTCCAGGCGCGGCAACGAGCCCAGCAGGCCCAGTGTGTAGGGGTGGCGGGGGTTGACGTAGAGCTCTTTGACGGCAGACTCCTCCACGATGAAGCCTGCGTACATGACGATCATACGGTCGGCCAGGCCAGCCACCACGCCCAAATCGTGGGTGATCCAAATGATGGCCATGCCGATCTCGTCGCGCAGCTTCTTGACCAGCTCGACGATCTGGGCCTGGATGGTCACGTCCAGCGCGGTGGTGGGCTCGTCGGCGATCAGCAGTTGCGGGTTGCAGGAGAGCCCCATGGCAATCATCACACGCTGGCGCATGCCGCCGGAGAACTGGTGCGGGTAGTCATCCAGCCGCCCCTCGGCCCCGGGGATGCCCACCAGCGCCAGCAGCTCAGCGCTGCGCGTGCGGGCCTGCTGCTTGTCCATGCCCATGTGCAGCTCCAACGCCTCGCTGATCTGACGGCCGATGGTCAGCACCGGGTTGAGGGAGGTCATGGGGTCCTGAAAGATCATGGCGATGCGGTTGCCGCGCACCTGGCGGATCTCATCGTCGTCCAGCTTGAGCAGATCGCGCCCCTCGAACCAGACCTCACCGCCCACCACGCGGCCAGGGGGCATGGGGATCAGGCGAATCAGGGACATCACTCCCACACTCTTGCCGCAACCGCTTTCCCCGACGATCCCCAGGGTCTCGCCTTCGTCGAGGGTGTAGGAGATGCCGTTGACGGCGTTGACCACGCCGTCCTGCGTGAAGAACTGCGTGCGCAGATCTTTCACCTCCAGCAGTGTTCCCATGCAGGCCTCCTGCTAGCTTGCCCGTCTGATGAGGAGACGGGTGTAGTATGATAACGTCACGGAATCGGCGCCTCTGGCCGCGTCCGATAGGAGATGGTCTGACAATCTGAATGAGCTCAAGAACTGCGATCAAAGAAGACCTGGCACACTGCGCAGTTTCGCCAGTGCTGTGTAAGGTGATTCTTGTCAGTGTCATCCTGAGGCTCGGCGAAGGATCCCGGTCGTGCAAAGTGGAGACACCTGCACTTGCAGTGCGGTGCAAGTGTCCTTCGCCAAGCCTCAGGATGACACCAACCAAAGTCAATCTTACAACGCACTAAGGTGGGAGTGACTTCACGGAAACCAACAGACCGGGCGGTCGCCGATGGATAGGAAAGAGGGAGAAATGCCAACGCGCCGCCGGTCAGCCTTTCCAGCAAACGTGCAGAGTCGAACCGAGCAGCATACTATCACACGCCCAAGCTGTTGTCAAACCGAGTGTGAGCTAGTTTCCATTTCGACGATGTGACGCACCATGGCCAGGTACTGGCGTCCTACCAACTCGCGGCGGTAGTTGGCCTCGGCCAGGCGCCGGCCGGCTGCGCCCATACGAACCGCGCCAGCCGGGTCGAGCAGCAGGCGCTGCACCCGTTCGGCCAGGGCTGCCGCGTCGCCCGGCGGGGTCACGT
>JBAQCH010000285.1:0-9326 GCA_049294015.1 Anaerolineae bacterium | reverse complement strand
TGCTTACCCAGGCCGGCGATCAGCACCCGCTGCGCCGGCAGCGCGCCGCCGGTGTAGAGCACCTGGGTCTCGCCCAGCTTGCCCTTGACGTCGCCGGCCGCGATGATCTGGCTGATCAGGCCGTTGAGCGCCTCATCGACTGCCTTCAGCGCGCCGCCGGGCTCAGTCGCGCCCTCGAACAGATTGACGACCAGAAGCTCGGTCGCCTCGTCTTGCACAAACCCTTGTTTGACTTGGAATTGCATGGTGTCCTCTTGGTGGGTTGGTAGATTGGTAGATTGGTAGATTGGTCGGTTGGTAGATTGGTAGATTGGTAGATTGGTCGGTTGGTCGGTAACTGGCTGCCGAGGGGGCAGGCCGGCCAGCGAAGCGTTGTGAGGCGGCGAGTCGCTGACCAATCTACCAATGTACCAATCTACCTCCGCATGATTCCCTGCAACTGCCCCAACGCTTGCCTCAGCAGCGCCTGGTTGGCAGGACTGTTGAACCACTGCGACGCGCCGGAGGGGTGGGGGAGCGGGATGACCTGGCTGTGCGGCGGCAGGTGTTGGCGCGCCCATGCGGTCAGGTGGTCGTCGTCGTCCGGCCGGGTCCAGGAGCGGCCGATCACATCGTGCAGCGGCGCGGCTTGGAGCAGGAAGCGCCGGATGGCCAGCCCGCCGATGGGAACCACGACCTGCGGCTGCACCAGCGCCAGCTCCTGCTCCAGCCACGGCTGGCAGAGGGCCTGCTCAGCCGGGCTGGGCACGCGATCGCCGCGGCCGGCTGGGTGCGGGCCAGGGTAGCACTTGGTGATGGCGGTCATGTAGTTGGCCGCGCGGAACTGCTCCTCGTCCCAACCGGCCTCGGCCAGCCAGCGGAACAGTCGCTTGCCGGCCGGCCCGCTGAACGGGCGATGCGTCTGTTCCTGTTCCACCCGTCCCGGCGCCTGGCCGACGATCATCAGCCGGGCCGAAGGTGAGCCGGCACAGATGGGCGGCGAGACGATGAAGTGGCCCGCCTCAGCGCAGCGGCGGCAGGCGTGAAGCGCGGCGTGCAGGGCCGGGAGTGTGTCGAACATGGCAAGGATTATACCACGATGCGGCCGCGGCGAATAACCGGAGGGACGAAAGCGGTTCCAGCCGTCTGGTTTGCCCTGCATTGCAGTGCGTCGCGAGTTTGGCTCACGCAAAGGCGCAAAGACCGACGACCATTGAGCGCCGGAACCTTCAGGTTGAGCCTGTCGAAACCGGTTCTGGGACGGCTGCGCCCCTATGCGGCGTTGCAACCACGGCGACAACCCGGCAAGACAGCACGAGAAACACAAGGCGCCCGGTAGCTGCCAGGCGCCTTGTTGCACTGAATCGGGACGAGGCGTCATGGCCCAGCGAGTACTGTTGGAAGCCAGGTGCGGATCGGCAGATAGTTCACCTCAACCGCGCCGCTGTCGCAATGCGATCCAACCGGGCGCATGACCCCGCGCTGGTCGAGGCTGTTGACCGGGGCCTTGAAGCAGACCGCGTCGTTCCCGGCGTCGATCGCGGGGCTGCCTGGTCCAGGCGCCATTGTCCAGGTCGGGCCGCCGTTGTTCTGCAAGGGACCGAGCAGCGGATCGGCGATGATGCCGAAACATGAGTCGTCGGGGAAGCTCAGGTTCCCGCCGCCGTCGGTGAAGACGCCGACGCAGCTACGCCCCCCTCCGCCCTTGACGATGATCGTGTTCTTCAGCAGGTCCGCGCCGTATGCGTTGTAGACGGTGCTGCTGCCAAGGCTGGGGGAGCCATTGCCGGAGAAGGTGCTGTTGCTCACGGTCAGCGTGCCGCCGCCGGCGTATATGGCGGCGCCCGGCTCTGCGATGTTGCCGAAGAAGGTGCTGTTGCTCACGGTCAACGTGCCGCCCAGGAAGCTGCAGATTCCGGCGCCGCCGCCAGCCCTGTTGCCGGTGAAGGTACTGTTACTCACGGTCATCCGAACTCCGCCCATGTTGAAGATGCCGCCGCCCCAGTTAGCGCTATTGTCGGAGAAAGTGCTATCGCTCACGGTCAGCGTACCGCCATTGGCGAATATTCCGCCGCCTTGATCGTGCGCGCTATTGCCGGAAAAGGCGCTGTTGTTCACGATCAGCGTGCCGTTGAGGCTGTGTAAGCCTCCGCTTGACAGGGCGCTATGATTACCGGAGAAGGCGCTGTTGCTCACGGTCGCTCTGCCGCCGTTGACGTAGATGCCCCCGCCGTAAAGGTCAGCGTTGTTGTCCTCGAAAATGCTGTTGCTCACAGTCAATGTACCATCGCTGCGGATACCGCCGCCGAAGTCAGCTTTCCCGTTGGCGATCGTCAACTGATCTAGATTGAGCGTGCCCCCTACCCCAACCGAAAGGACCCGCAGCGCATTGTTGCCGCTGAAGGTGACATCCTGCCCGCTGCCATCGATGGTGGTATTCCCGTCGATGGTGATGGTGTTGGTCAGCGTGATCGTCCCGCTGCATGCGAACGTCACCATGCCGGCGCCGACCAGCGCGGCCCGCAGGTGGGCCTCGTCGCAGACGGTGACCAGGCCGCCGGCCTGGGCAGGGGACGGCAACAGACCGGCCGCCAGCAGGATGAGAATCACAACGATGTGTGTGGTGCGCATGATCTAGGCCCCTTTCCCTGAAAGCCAAGCACGTCCATCGTCGCCCACCAAGGTGCGGGCTGCTTTCATTGTACACCCATTCGCGCCAACCGCCGATCCATCGCTGGGCGCGAACCGCGCCAGTTCAGCTTGCGTTCAACAAAGTACTGGCGTTTGTTCAAACCCTGATCGGAGGCGTTCAGCAATACGGCCAGGCTGCAGCCCCACATACGACAGTAGCCCACCGGGCTACAGCGCCCTTGCGCCACGCACCGCTCAGGTTTTCACCAGGCTGGCCCAGGCGTCCTCCAGTGCGAAGCCGCGCCGGCTGTACAGGGCGTAGGCGCGGGCATGTTTGGCGACGTGGGTCTGTACCTCGACGCGCACATGGCCCGCCGCGGCCATCTCGGCCAGGGCGCGATCCAGCAGGTACGCGCCCAAACTGCGGCCCTGCCAGGCCGGCTGCACGTCCAGACGCACGATGGCGGCACCGGTCGAGACCTCGCTGGTAGTGGCGACTTCAGTCGCTCCGGGGGACGCTGAACGACTCAAGTCGTTGCTAACAGCGTCGGGTCGCCACACGACACGCGCCATGGCTGCGCCGGCTGCGTCCACCAGCACTGCGCCGCTGTAGGGCCAGCCGCTATCCGCATCCCACAGGCGCAGCTCGTCGTAGCCAGGGCCAGTCCACGGCTGCTGGTGGCTGATGGCCCGCGGGCGCAGCCCCAGCGCGGCCCAGTCCGGCTCGGCCGGCGGCAGGAGCGATTCGTCCAGCTCGCGGGCCAGGCTGACGTCGCCCGGCTCGACCACGGCGTAGCCGCGGCGGGCCAGCCAGTCGATCAGCAGCCGGTCCGTGCGCAGCGACACCCCCATGCGCTGGCTGGAGCCGAACAGCGGCGGCCGCGGCCCTTCCACCGAGCCACAGAGCGGGGTTGTCTCGGTCGCGAAATGGACGGGGCAGTAGTAGAGGTAGTTCTCCGCCGCCTGCAACAGACGCCGGCCAATCCCCTGCCCGCGCCAGGCCGGCGCGACCGTCAGCCAGGCGATGTGGTGGCGCGGGTCGTAGAGCTGGTAAACCCCTCGGTTGGGCGCGGGCCGCAGGGCGTGGACGCCGCCCACGACCTGGCCGTCATCCGCCACGGCAAGGATCAGCCCCTGGGGGTCGAAGGCCGGCGCAGCGACGACGCGCTGCTGCCATTCCTGCTCGCTCAGCGCGCGGAAGTTGCGCTGGCCGACGAAGGCGGCGTTCCAAAAGGCAAGCAGCCATTGCCCATGGCTGGGCGTATAGGTATCAAGACGTACCACGCAGCCGTTGCTCCACCTCTGCATCATCGGCTGACTCGAAAAAGAGATCGAGTGCCTCTGCCAGATTGCTCAGCGCCTCTTCCATGGTTCTGCCCTGGCTGGCGATATCCAGGTCAATAGATGTGGCCACGTACCAGTCCTCATCTTGTTCAACGACCACCTTGGGCCGATCCAGGTGTTTCCTGTCGGCTTGTTCTAATTCCGGCTTATGTCCCATGGGTCCGATTTCTCCCACGCCTCGATCCGTGTAATCCGTGCGATCCGTGGCAAAAATCCGGCTCGAGTAACGGCGTGATCCGCGCTTACATCCCCACATACCTCGCATAGATCGTCCGCGCCACGCTCTCGTCCTCCGTGCCCTTGACGATCGCGCGGCCGTCGGGAAAAACGGTGACATCCATGCCGCCCAGCGTCGCCCGCAGCAGGTAGGGGTTGACGATCACCTCCCCTTCG
Source organism: Anaerolineae bacterium (assembly GCA_049294015.1). Lineage (GTDB taxonomy): Bacteria > Chloroflexota > Anaerolineae > JAAEKA01 > JAAEKA01 > JAAEKA01. The sequence continues at coordinate 4,979 of JBAQCH010000285.1, read as the reverse complement.
CCGGCCGCCCGCAGCCGCTCGGCCAGGCTAGCCAGGTCGACCGCCGGCCGGCCGGCCACGCTGATTTGCACCGCGTTGCGGCCACACAGGGTGGCGGTGCGGGTGCCGCTTTCGGCGTGCAGGAACTCGAAATCGCGCTGGCCGCAGGTGGGGCAGTCGGGCCGGCGCAGCACATCGAAGCGTTCCAGGCTGTTGTCCAGCAGGTCGAAGTTGAGCAGCGCACCCGCGTTCAGCTCGCCAAAGCCGGCCAGCAGCTTGAGCGCCTCGCCCGCAGCGATGGAGGCCACCACCCCCACCGACGGCGCCAGCACGCCGGCCGTGTCGCAGGTGGGGGCCGTGCCGGGCGCGGGCATCTGGCCCAGCAGGCAGCGCAGGCAGGCCGTCTCTCCCGGCCGGATGGTCATGGTCATGCCGTAGCTGGCGATGACGCCGCTGTAGATCCAGGGCAGGCCGAGCTTGACACAGGCGTCGTTGAGCAGGAAGCGGGTCTCGAAGTTGTCCGCGCCGTCCATGGCCAGGTCCGCGCCGGCCAGCAGGTCGAGGATGTTGTCGGGGGTGACGTCGGCCACGATGCCTTCGACCGTGATCTCGGAGTTGATGCGGCTCAGCTTGCGCCGCGCGGCCTCGGCCTTGGGCAGGCCGTCGGCAATGTCCTGCTCGTCGAAGAGCAGTTGGCGCTGCAGGTTGTTCAGCTCGATGAAGTCGCGGTCGACGATGCGCAGATGGCCGACGCCGCTGCGCGCCAGGTGGTTGGCGATCACCGTGCCGGTCGCGCCGCAGCCGATCAGGACGACGGTGGAGCCCAGCAGACGGCGCTGGCCGGCCTCGCCCAGGTCGGGGAAGATGATCTGGCGGGCGTAGCGGGAGAGGTCAGGGGTGGTCATGGGGCTATGGTAAGATGAGATGGGCGGGGTGTCAGGTGCCGGAGTATCAGGTGTCAGGTGCCGGAGTGTCAGGTGTCAAGTGTCGGAGTGTCAGAAGTTGCACCGCAGAACGGGCAACTTGACACTCGACACTTGGAACGTGACACTCGATACTCGCTCATACCGTCCCCAGCGCCTGCTCTAGATCCGCTAGTAAGTCCGCCGTGTCCTCGATGCCGCACGACAGGCGGATCAGCGACGGCGAGATACCCAGCGCCGCCAGCTTGTCCGGGTCGGCGTCGAAATAGCTGACCAGCGCCACCTGCTCCACCAGGCTCTCCACGCCGCCCAGGCTGGGACCGATATAGGGCAGGCGCAGCGCGTCGACGAAGCGGCTGGCCGTGGCGCTGTCGCCGTCGATCTCGAAGGTGACGACGCCGCCGAAGCCGGCCATCTGAGCGGACGCGATGGCGTGCTCAGGGTGGCTGGGCAGGCCGGGATACCAGACGCGCCGCACCTTTGGATGGCCCTCTAGAAAACTTGCCACCGCCAGTCCATTAGCGTTCTGGCGCTCGACCCGCAAGGCCAGCGTCTTCAACCCGCGGCCCACCAGGTAGGCGGCCTGCGGGTCGAGCACGCTGCCCAGCACGCCCTGCATCTGGCGTAGCGGCGCGGTCAATCCGCCGCGGCCGATGATCGCGCCGGCCAGCACGTCGTTGTGGCCGGCCAGATACTTGGTCGCGCTGTGGATCACCAGGTCGATGCCGTGCTCCAGCGGCCGCAGGTTGAGCGGCGTGGCGAAGGTGCTGTCGATGGCCGTGCGCACGCGATGGCGCCGGCCGATCTCGCCCAGCCGGCCCAAATCCAGGCAGCGCATGAAGGGGTTGGTGGGCGATTCGGAGAGGATCAGCCGGGTCTCGGGGCAGATGGCCGCCTCGACGGCATCGAGATCGCCGGGCGGGGTGATGGTGGTCTCGACGCCGAAGCGGGCCAGGAAGCCGTGGACGAAGTCCCTCGTGCGGCGGTAGCTGTCGCCGGTGAGGATCAGGTGGCTGCCCGCGCTGAGGAAGACCCACAGCAGGCCGGTGATGGCCGCCATGCCGCTGGCCACCAGCACGGCGTCGTCGCCCCCCTCCAGCGCCGCCAGCCGGGCCTCCACCGCCCGCACGGTGGGATTGCCGTAGCGGCCATACTCCTCCCGCTGCGGCGCGTCCCAGAACATGCGCTCCTCCATGTACTCGACCAGCGCGGCCGTGTCGGCGAAGGTGTAGGTCGAGCTCTGGACGATGGGCGGGGTGATGCTGTCGTGCGCCTTGGCGCGCGCCTCGCCGGCGTGGACGGATTGGGTGGAGGGGCCTGGAGTCATAGAACCACGGATTAACAGGAAACGCGGATCGGAGAACCGCGGATGGGCAGGTGGCGCGGATCGGAGTTGCTGCATCGACAGAGGCGCGGATCAGGGACGACAACCTCCGATCCGCGCCTCCGCCAATCCGCGGTTCTAGTACGGCCCCGACCGACCGCCCTGGCGCGCCCGGATCTGCGCCTCTAGCTCAGCCAGTGACGGCATGGGGCCGAAGGTCTCGTCGGAGAAGCGACCACCGCCCGACCAGAAGAGCCAGCCGTCGGCGCCTGCATCCTCGGCCGCCTGGCGTTGAATCAGGTACTCGGGCACGCCATAGTCGTACCCTGCGGCCGGCCCGGTTTGACGGTAGTTCTTGGGGTACCCTTGCAGCCACGGACGTATCTGGGTCGGCAGGGGCACAATCTCACGCACCTTGGCGACGCTGTCGAAGATAACCTTATACGGACACAGCGCCGGATCGCCGCACTCTGCGAAGGTCTCCGGACCCCACACTTGTGGATAGATCATGGGGTTGAGATAGTCCAGATGTACGGCGAGTTCCTTCAGGTCCTGGCCAATAATCGGCTCTCTTCCCACCAGGATGATGTTGCCGAACACATCAATGGCTGTGAAAACGCCAGAGGGCCGGAGCGCTTCCATCAGCTTGCCAGCGAAGTTGGAGATGGTCTCGCGCCGGTTGTCGACCGTGCTCTCTACCTGGAAGATGAACCTGGAAGGCTCTCCACCGATGAACGCCAACTTCTCGCCGCCATCGAAGCGGAAGTAGTCGAACTGAAGCTCGTCGAAGCCCAACGTTGCCAGTTCCTTGGCCAGATCGATCTCGTACTGCTGCACCTCTTCCCGATACGGATCGACCCAGGCCAGGTTTTCGCCATCGCGGTACAGCACGTCGGGAGCAGCCTTCGTCCGCACTGCCCATTCCGGTCTGCCCTCAGCCAAAGGCGTGTCCTTGAATGTCACGAAGCGAGCGATGGTATAGATGCCGCGCTTCTGCGCCTCGGCCAGGAACTCCTGTGCGCTCATGGCGTCCGGCTCATGCACTCCCAGCTCCCGCGCGATTGCGTTGGCCGGCTCCCAGGCGAGCTTGCCAAAGTCGCTCTTCATGTCTACCACCACGGCATTGAGATCGGGCGATTGCTCGATCAGGTCCAGTCGCGCTTTGACGAGCTCTCGGTCATACAGAAAATGGAAGGGTACATAGAAGCCGCGCGCCTCGAACGGCTGCATCTGCGCTTGGAGGCAGAGCGGCGCGCCGCACTCGCCGCCGGCCAGCGTCTCAGGGAAGTACAGGCTGTAGCCCGGCGCCTTGAGCATGATCTCTGGATTGGCCGGCAGGCCGCTGACCTCGAAGCTGCCGTCGTCGGCCGCGTCCACGTAGAGCAGCGGATCGGTGCCGCGACAGGCGGTGCCCTGACATTGGTCCCGGTCATAGACGTAGACCGTCACGCCCAGCACATTCTCGCCCGTCTCCGCGTCCACGGCCTGGCCGATGACCGTGTCCGGCGCCAAAGCCAGCGCGGCCTGGGTTGCGCCGTCGAAGACCTGCGCCATGGCGGCAAAATTCGGGGCCGTCACGGTGAACACGTCGCCAGCCTCGATCAGCGGCAGCAGGGCGACGCCCTGCGCGTCGCTGACGGCCTCGCTGCGCTGGCTGACGACCTGCGCGCCCGCCACCGGCTGTCCGTTGGCGTCAGTCACCGTCACCACCAGCCCCTTAGGCTCCAGCGCCACGGCCAGCTCCACGTCCTCTGTGAACTCAGCCTGCGCAGGCTCGTAGCCGGGCGCCTCGACAGTGATAGCCAGCGGCGTGTCGGTGGTCCACAGGATAAAGCGGCCGTCGTCGTCGCTGGTGGCTGTCAGCGCGCCGGCCGTGACCGTCGCGCCCACGATCGGGTTGTTGGTCACGTTGTTGACCAGCCGGCCGGCCAGGTGCGGCGCCAGCAGCGCCACGTCCAGCGGCTCCTTGCCCAGCAGGTTGGCCGCCTCGTCGATGGGCTGGCTGGCCGGCTCGAAGCCGTCCAGCTCGGCCGTCAGACTCAGGTCGCCGCCGTGCAGCCGCAGCAGGCGATAGCGGCCGGCGTCGTCGGTGGTGGCTGTCTGGCCGGCGGCTGTGACCGTCACGCCCGCCAGCGGCTGGCCGGTCTGGTAGTCGCTGACCACGCCGGCCAGCGCCGTTGGTTGTAGCGCAATATCGACCGCCTCCTGGCCATTCACGGCTGCGTCCGACGCAACCGCCGCCGTGGCAGGCAGGAAGCCAGGCAGGGCCACGCTGATCTCGCCCGCGCCTACGTCGCTGGGGAAGTAGAAGAAGCCGTTGTCCAGGCTCTGGCTGCTCTGGCCGTTGAGGGTCAAGGCGACCCCAGCCAGCGGCTGGCCGCTCTCCGCGTCGGTGACCAGGCCGTGCAGCCCGTTGGGGTAGAGCGGCAGGCTGACCGGCTGGGCATCGGCGCCGTTCCAGTCGGCCAGCGGCAGCTCATAGGCGATGAAGCCATCGGCCGCCAGCGCCACCTGTGCGCCCGTGCGCGGCAGGCGCTGCAGCTCGAAACGGCCGGCGTCGTCGGTGGTTGCCATTTGATCGCCCGCGCTGACGGTGGCGCCGGCCACCGGTTGATTGTCAACGGCGTTGAGCACCTGGCCCTGGAGCACGGTCGGCTGCAGGGTGGCGGCCAGTTGGGCCGGCGCCAGCGGCAGCAGGCTAAAGCTGGCCTCGCCCTGCCAGGGCTGGAACGCGGCGTGATCGACCGTGGCGC
>JBAQCH010000284.1:0-13946 GCA_049294015.1 Anaerolineae bacterium | reverse complement strand
GCGGCGCACCCAGCGGCGGCCCGGCGCCGATCGAATTCACCTCGCTGGCTGACTTCAGCGAGGGCTTCGACGACATCACGGTGCTGCCCGGCTGGTTCTTCCAGAACAACTCGGCGCCGCTCGGCCTGACGGACTGGTTCCAGGGCAACGACACGGTGTTCCCGGCCCAGGCCGGCGCACCGACGGCCTACATCGGCGCCAACTTCAACAACACCAGCGGCGTGGGCACCATCAGCAACTGGATGCTGACGCCGGAGCTGAACCTGGCCAACGGCGACACCTTCTCCTTCTGGACCCGCTCACCGAGCGGCAGCACCTTCCCTGACCGGTTGGAGCTGCGGCTGAGCACGGCCGGCGCCAGCACCAACGTGGGCACGCTGGCCACCGACGTGGGCGACTTCACCACCCTGTTGCTGTCGGTCAACCCGACGCTGGTGCAGGGCGGCTATCCTGGCGATTGGACGCAGTATACGGCCACGCTGTCCGGCATCCCCGGCGGCGCGAGCGGGCGCTTCGCCTTCCGCTACTTCGTGACGGGCGGCGGCCCCAGCGGCGCCAACTCCGACTATATCGGCATCGACACGGTGGAGTACGTCAGCGCCGGCCTGCCGCAGGTGTGCGATGCGCCGAGCGACGTGCCGTGGTTGAGCGTGAGCCCGGCCAACGGGACGACGGCGCCCGCAGCCACAACGCCGGTGCAGGTGACCTTCGACTCGACCGGCCTGGCGGCTGGGACCTACAACGCCAACCTGTGCGTCACCAGCAACGATCCTGACCCCGGCCCCGGCAACGGCACCGACCTGGTGATCGTGCCCGTCGAGCTGACGGTGACCGAGCCGCAGGACGCGGCCATCGTCATCACCAAGACGGTGGGCCTGGTGGACGGCGTCTGCGCCACCACCAGCAGCATCGACGTGGCGGCTGGGACGACGGTGTACTACTGCTACACCGTGACCAACACCGGCGATGTGACCCTCAACTCGCACACGCTGGTCGACGATCAGCTAGGCACGATCTTCACGAACTTCGCCTATGCCCTGACCCCGGGCAGCAGCGTCAACACGGTCGCGGCCGGCCTGTCGATCCCGGCTGTGATCAACACGACCACCACCAACGTGGCCACCTGGACCGCAGCGCAGTCGCCCACGGGCGGCCTGTCGGCGACGGCCACGGCTACGGCCACGGTGAACGTTGCCAGCATCGAGATCGTCAAGACCGTGGGCACCACGCCCGGCGTCTGCGCCGCCGCCACCAGCATCACAGTGGCGGCTGGAACCACCGTCTACTACTGCTACACCGTCACCAACACCGGCGACGTGACGCTCAACTTCCACACCCTGGTGGACGACCACTTGGGCGTGATCCTCTCGAACTTCGGCTTCGTTCTAACCCCCGGCAGCAGCGTCAACACCGTGGCGGCCGGCCTGTCGATCCCGGCCGTGATCAACACCACCACCACCAACGTGGCCACCTGGGCGGCCTACAACGATGGCGGTCCGGTGGTGAGCGCGACTGCCACTGCTACTGTGATCGTCGCCCCGCCGACCGCGGTGACGCTGGCGAACTTGAGCGCAGCCCAAGCGCCGCTGCCCGTGTCTGGCCTGCCGCTGGCGGCCCTGCCAGCCGTGGCCAGCCTGGCCCTGGGCGCGGCCTACGCGCTGCGCCGCAAGGACTAGACGTTCGTTCGTAGGGGCGGGGTGACCCCGCCCCTACGACACGGACCCAGGCCCTTGGGGTTGCCGAAAACCCCATGTATCGTGATCATGCCGTTGGGCTGTCTTCGAGATCGAACGACGGCGTCCCCCTGCAAGAAACCTCCTGCCCCAACAGCGGGCAGGAGGTTTCTCTATTCTGTCATAACCCATCACATTTTGATGCTATCGTCTGCTTGCGCTGCTACGAAAGGCCATCGGCAGCCACAGGTGATTTGGTGCTGGCGGGTCTCCCACGACAACCCAACTGTCTATTTCTGTCAAGGGCGTCAAGGGCGTGGCATCGATATCCAACAGACTAGATGAATTCAGGTTAAGTTCGGAGACGCCATCACCCACACCGCGCCAGACGATGGTGGCCAGATGAATGCTGCTACCGGTTGGACCAGGTTGCGTTCCGAAGCTGAACTGGCCCAGGGTCACATTCCCGATTGAGAAAGTGGGGCCCACGTTACCAACGAAGCGGCCCGTGGAACCCAGATCTGCGCCGAACGTCACACCGTTCAGAGTCAGGATAGCCGGGACGTAGTCGACAGTGGCTTGCCAGTTGCCCAGCCCATTAGCGTTGGCGATGTTATCGGCATAGATGCGGGTAGTGAACAGGTCGCCGACTTGCCCTTGAGTGGGTGTTGTCTCGAGACGGACCGTGGGGTCGCTGCGCACTGTAGCGGGTCGATGGAAAGCCGCAGGCTCACTGGCCGCCGCCTCGGACAGCAACAAGACTGCCAGCGCCGCTAACGCGCACAGCACGGCCGATATACGCACAAAGATGCCGATAGGTAGGCGATACATCTCAACCTTTCCAGACAAAGTATAAGTCCCCTCAGCGCTGAGGGGACTTTGTTTTGGTTACACACTACCAGCGAACTCGCAGGTTCGACCGCGATCCGCCCTACCTGTTCTGAGCAGCAATCATCCCGTTCTCAGAATCAACGGCAGGTAGATTTCTATCATCGGCGTCGCGGTTGGCGTGTTCGTCGGTGTTGCGGTTGGCGTGGCCGTCGGCGTGTTCGTCGGCGTGTTCGTCGGCGTGTTCGTCGGCGTGGCCGTCGGCGTGTTCGTCGGCGTGGCTGTCGGCGTGTTCGTCGGTGTTGCCGTCGGCGTGGGTGTTGGTGGTTCTTCCACCAAGCCGAAGTCTACCTCGACGTTTGCCGCCGGGGGCACAGTGACTGGTCTCGAGACAGGACCAACGCTGGTATAACCCTCAGGCACAACCAGAGTCACTGTGTAGTTCCCTGCGTTGACACGGAACGAATACCAACCACAGCAGCCGCTGTCTGTGGTACGCCCATCGAGGTTCACTGTGACGCCCCCGATGCCGGTGTCGCCCAGCCATGGCTCATAGGTATTGTTAGCGTTGAGGTCGTTGAACACCCAACCGCCGACCTGAGACGGTCCACTGGGAGGCAAGGTCGGCGTGGGCGTCGGGGTAGGCACAAGGACTGTGCCATCATTGTCCACATTGACGGCGAAGCTAGCGCCAGCCGTATTGCTGACAGTGCCACTGGTCAGATCCAGAGCGGAGGTGCCATAGGCAAGGGCCTTGAACTGAAGAACGGCCAGCTTGCCACTGCCACTGGGACCGGCCGGTGTGGCGCCATTGGTAAAAGCACCGTAGGTCACCGTCCCAGCCCCAATGTTGGGGCCAACCTCACCGCCCAGCGTGCGCCCGGTGCTGGTCAGGTAGGGACCCAGATCCACATCCAGCAGTTGGACGATCGACTGATTCCAGGTCAGCGTGAACTGGAACGCGCTCAGGTCGGCCGCGTAGTCAACCCACACCTCGACATTGAAGTTGGTGTTGATCGGGGCCGTGGTGCTGGGGGGCACGATCCTGAAGGCAGGCTGACGCACCGTGGCCGAGCCGTTCTGACCAGTGACAGCTTGCGAAAAGCCCAAGGTGTTGAGGCTTTGCAGGCCGGACAGCGTTAGTGGCGACGTCCCCACGGCAACAGGTTGCATGTGGACGATAGCCAGGGTGCCATTGCCGTTGGGGCCGGGCGGCGTCGCGCCGTTGGTGAAAGCGCCAAAGGTCACTGAGTTCGCGCCGATCGTGGGCCCCACGGTTCCGCCCAAGGTACGCCCGGTGCTGGTCAGGAAGCTGCCCAACGTGACGCCCGTAACCTGGACGATAGCCGGATTGAAGCCCATGGTGAACTGGAACGCACTCAGATCAACGGCATTCTGGATGGTGATGGGCACGTTGAAGGCGCCGCCAAGCCCCGCCGTCACAGTGCCGGCGATGATCTTAGGCGCCACGGGCGTGATCGTTACGCTGCCATTGCCGTAGGCAGGGGTGCTAGTCGCACCGGTCGTGTCGGTTGCCGTCCCGTTGGACAGCGTCAGAGCTGAGCTCCCGGCGCCGATCGCCTGAAACTCGATAATCGCCAGGTTACCAGCGCCATTCGGGCCAGGTGGGGTCGCGCCGTTGGTAAAGGCGCCAAAGGTCATCGTGCCCGTACCAAAGGTGGGTCCCAACACGCCACCGAGGGTGCGACCCGTGCTGGTCAGGAAGCTGCCCAGGGTCACGCTCTCTACACTCAACAGCGTTGAGTTGTAGTTGAGCTTGAACTGGAAGCCGCTCAGGTCGTCAGCGCCGTTGATGTCGATGGCCACCGTGAAGACCGAGCCCTGAGCCACTGACTGGCTCGCCGGAAGGACTCTGAACGTCAGCGGGCCTGCCGGCGGCGTCGTCGGCGTAGCTGTCGGCGTCCACGTTGGCGTCGGCGGCGTCGGCGGCGTGGACGTGGAGGTTGGTGTAGAGGTCGGCGTGGGCGTATTGGTTGCTGTCGGACCGCCAACCACCGTAACCTGGCTGTCTACCTGAATCAGAGGCAGAAGCAGATTGGCGTTGATGTCCAACAGTTGGGACTGGTTCAAGTCAAGATCTGAAACGCCACCCGCGACGCCACGCCAGACGATGGTCGCCAACAGCAGGTTGCTGCCGGTCGGGCCATTTTGCGTGCCGAAGCTGAACTGGCCCAGCGTGACTTTCCCAGTCGTGTAAGTAGGACCCACGTTGCCAGTGGAACGGCCCGTGGAACCCAGGTCGGCGCCGAAGGCCACGCTATCCACAGCCAGGACGGCCGGGGCGTAGGTGATGGAGGCTTGCCAATTGCCAAGCCCACTGGTGTTGGTGATGTTATCGGCATAGATACGGGTGGTGAACAAGTCGCCTACATTGCCGCTGGTTGGCGTGGTGCTCAGGCGGATAGTGGGATCAACCGCCGGCGCCGCCGGCGCTCCTGATAGGACACCGCCCTGGGCCGCGGCCCAGGGAACAGCCATCAGAAGCGCTACCAGGAGCAATGCCAGCAACCCACTCGACCTGCGTAGCTTGCCAGACTGCTTGATAAGTTTCATTGACAGACTTTCTCCTTGAGAACAGATTTCACACTCCTTGCGTGGTTGTAGGCAGTCTCCACCTACGACGGGGCAAGGATGAAGCTCCGAAGCGCCATGGGTCAGGTGTTCTTGCGCAGGATCACTAAGTAGACGACTAGCACAATCGCTAGAAGCCCGGCCAACGTAAGAGCGCCAACACCTACCCCCAACAGCCATCGCGGGACCTGAGACTGTGAGTCCTGAGACTGACGCGTCTCGCTGGTAGTCGCTAGCGAAGGGAGCGGTGCAGGAGACGTTGGTGAAGATGTAGCAGTACGGGCTGCGCTAGTTGTTGTTGGCGCCGTCTCCACCGCGCCAACAGCAGGCGTCTCGCCAGCCGCAGCTGCCGCCGCTACGGTCTGTGAAGGCTCGATCACCTCACCAGAGGCGACAGGCATGGACGTCGCCGAAGGACTACTTACAGACCCCGGTTCGACAGTGGTCACAACGGTGATGGTGGGCTCAACCAGATTCGTGGCCGAAAGCGTCGGCGCTGCGCCAGCCGTAGGGCTGACGCCTGGCGTTACGGTTAAGATCGGCTGAGCTGTCGCCAGCACAGTGGTGGTCGCCCCAGAGGTAACCGCAGGTTGAACAGTGGGAGACTCGGGCGGCGTCGGCATAGCCGTGCTACCTGCCGGCGGAGTGCTCCCCGCTGCGGGCGTCGGCGTGGCCGTACCTGGTATCGAGGCTGGACTGCCGATAGTCACCACCGCTTCGCCAACGGGCGCCGCCGGCTGGCCAACGTTGTCTGTGTTCATTACCCGAATGTTGCCGAGTCGCAAGGTAGACACACCATCGGCTGCTCCGGCGAAAGTCACTTCTGCAAGCAATCCTTCTCCGTTCGGCCCTGGTTGGGCGCCGAAGCTGAAGCCGCCGTAGGTCATGGTGCCTGCCTGGTTATCGATGAGCGGCCCGACTCCACTCGCTGACCGGCCCGTGCTGGCCAGGAAGTCACCCACAGCGACCTCCCTGACCTGTACGACAGCCGGATCGAAAGTGATATCGAACTGGTAGAACCCCAGATCCTCGACGTTCGCAATTCTGACAGCGACCGTGAAGTCTGCGCCAACGTCAGCCGCGACCGATCGCGGTTCTAGCTGCAGGTTGACGGCTTGGGCCTCACTCACCGACCAGCTGCCAGAAAAAAGCAGCGTCAGCAGCGCCAGGATCAACCACACTCGGCTCATGATAGTGCCAGATCGAAACAAAACACCTCCAGAAAGTCATCTTCGGGGGATCTCACCGCGCTTGGCCACGGAGTTTGGCTCCAGCTGTGAAGGCTCAAACACGGTGCGTTGCCTGCTGGGCGAGATCGATGAAGTCAGCTTGTTCGTTAGACACCGATGTACCTGCCCCACCTCTGGGGCAGGTACATCGGTTACTGGGGGAATGAGCGTCCCTCGAAGAACATCTCATCCCCCCAGATGCGGGTGTTGATCGTCAGCAGGCCGATCTGCCGTTAGGGACAGGTCTGGCCGAAGCGAACCGCCACTGCGGCGATGTCGGCGATGTCGATCACGCCATCGGGTGCACCGGCTGGCGCTACGTCATAGCGAACATCGTAGCGGGTCGGATCCATCCAGCGGCTGGCCACTGCGGCGATGTCCTGGATGTCGATCACGCCGTCGCTGTTGAAGTCGTAGGCCGTGCAGACCGGCGCCGTCGGCGGCTCGTCCGGCGAGCCGTCGTCGTCGCTGTCGGTGTCCGCCGGATCGGTCAGCGAGACATGCAGCTCGTAGCCGTCCTTCAGGCTATCCGCGTCCGTATTGTCATCGCACACATTGGTCTCGACGCCCGTGCTGTTCGGACCAGGGTATGGTGACGTACCCGTGCCAGCGTAAGGACCAAGCACGCAGGCCGGAGAGGTCGGATTGCCCGTCGGGCAGATCTTCGGGTAATCGATCAGCAGCGGCAGGCCGGAGAAGTAGTTGCCGTCGTGGTCGACGTCCTCTTCACCGTCCAGAGCGCCGTCGAAGTCCTGGTCGTCCGTCAGAGGACCCCAGCGCGTGCTGGCGGTGCATAAGCCCGGCCGGGCCTGGCTTTCGCCGGCGTAGCGCGCGTACACTTCGACTTGGTCCACGATGCCGTCCAGGTCAGTATCGGCGTTGAGCGGGTCGGTCTCACCCCAGTCTTCGACAAGCTTGACCAACGTGATCGCACCACCGGATCCACACTGGGGGAAGTCATCGCAGCCGGGCACCATGTAAGCGCCGTCCTCGTTGTCGTCGATGATGCGGTCGCGGTCCCAGTCGCCGACTGCAACGAATTCCTGCGTCGAGCCGATCGGCACGAAGGAGTCGGGATAGTCCCAGTTGTTGCGATCGAAGCCGGTCGGCGTAGGAGCGCCGGGCGACTGCCAGAAGTAGACATTCCAGGCCAGCGGGCTGGTGTTCGGGTTCAGCACATTCTGATAGGGCCACACAGGCGCCCAGACGTCCTCAGCCTCGAAGGCGTTCCAGATCGGGTTGCCAGCGTAGAAGCCGCCGTAGCCGATCACGCCATCGCCGCCGATCACCTGGCACCCACTCTGGTCGCAGATGTACCAGCCGATGTCTTCGCCGAACTGCTGGGCGTTGACCACGGGATTGGTAGGACCGCTAATCAGCGTGCTGGACTGAAGCGTGCAGACCTCGCGGTAGGTCTGGTTCGGGTTGTTCTCGTCAACAATCACCGCAGCGCCGGGAGCGATGCGCTGGAAGGCCCGGTACTTCCCGTAGTACGATCCCCACACGGCGTTGAAGTCGAGGCCGCTGTCACAAACGCTGTCGCCAGCGTAGGTGTAGTTGCCCACGGGGAGCCCCGTGCCAGGGTTCGGATACAGGTTGTTGCCGTCGGCGTTCGGGTCGACTGCGGCGAACTTGCCGTCTGCATCGACATCGGGCATCGGCCGCGGGCCGTCGTCGAGTTGGCCGTAAGGCGTACCTTCCTGCCAGCCGGTATCGCTGATCAGGTAGCCTGCCTCCCAGCCCCAAACCTCGACGTAGTCGCGGTTGCCGTCTGCGTCGGTGTCAGGGTTGCAGGGATTGGTCTCCAGCCAGGTCTCGTAGTAGTCCACGATACCATCCTGGCGATAGGCTGCTACCTGAGCGCCGTTCTCCATCAAGCCGCTGTCGCCGGCGATGATGGCATCCAGTCGGACGGGGTTGAGGGTTGGGTCGATCGCGAACGTGCCAGGCACGCGCGTGACGCCCTCGCCCTTCCACACCGCCGGGCCAGTGCCGTTGTAGTCGAACCAGCCGTCGGCCAGGCCGTCGAAGTCGCTGTCGGCGTTCCACAGGCTGAAGCAGGCGCCGGTTGCGTGGGTTCTGGCATTGGCCTCGTCGCCGTCCCAGATGTGGTCGCCGTCCGTGTCGTAGTTCAACGGATCGGACTCTTCCCACGTCTCAGGATCAGCGATAAGACCACCAGGCATACCGCCGTCGGCCATGTCGACGTCCCAGATGCGATCGCCGTCGTCGCCCAGGATAAGGCCGTTGAAGGCGTTGCCGAGCAGCGCGTTGGTGAGGTCGAAGTCCTCACCTTCGTTGGCCTGGCGCACGCCGTCGTTGTTGAAGTCGATCCAGCCGTCGGGCAGGCCGTCGGAGTCGGAGTCGTTGTCCAACGCGTTGCGGTCGCCGCCGTCACAGGCCCAGGTGTTCAGGTCGCTGCGATAGACGCGATTGCCGCAGTCGAAGCGCTCGTACCAGACCACTTCGGTGCCGTCATCCACGCGGTCGCCGTCGCTGTCCCAGCTCATCGGCCAGGTCTCGGTCGCATTCTGGATGCCGCCCTGGGTGCTCTGAGGTTCGACGACGTCTTCACCGATCAGCCAGATGATGCCGTTCGGCGCACCCTTGGCAGCGCTGACTGAGTCGGCGTCGACCCAGTAGTTCTTGTCGCTCTGGTTCGCGGGGTTCAGCGGCGTCAGCGCGTTGTCGGGGCCGCGGCAGCCGATGTTGCCCAGCTTCGCGATGTCGCCATCGCACAGCATATCGCCGTCGGAGTCGACGTCGAGAGCCGGGCGCAGCCAATCCTTGGCAGCGGCCATCGTGATCGGCGTCATGTCGATGTCGGTGTCATCCATCAGGTCCTTGGTGGAGTTCCAAGGATTGGTGTTGGGCGGGATTGGGTTGTTGTATTCGGGCGCCTCGTAGCTAGCGTACTCGGTGCCGTCCCATATGCCGTCCTTCTCGCTGTCGAAAGCGCAGGCGTTGGTTTCCTGGAAGATGGGACTCACGTTGCCGGAGGTGTGGTTCCACGTACCATCGCCCAGGGCCTGTACACCGCCCTGGAACAAGCGCTCCACATCCTCGCCGGGCTGGTCGTCATCATCCGGGTCGTTGATCACCAGGACGTCAGCGTCGTCGTTCAGTTTGTTGTTGGGGCCGTCGAAGCCACTCCACGGAATGAAGCCGATCTGAATCTGGGCGCCAACCACGCCAGCACCCACATCAAGGCCCACGGCATTCCGATCATAGAAGCCGTCGTAGAGCATGTCACCGTCCACGTCGACGTGCAGGCCGGCATAGACGCCAGCCCCAAGGCCGCCGATGGAGGCGGGCCACGACGCAGGTACGATGGCCTGGCAGTCGTTGCGGGCGCCCATGACCACGACTTCGATGTAGTCATTCAAGGCGTCGTCGTCAGTGTCCAGGTCCAGCGGATCGGTCTCGCTTACGCCACGCTCGCTGGCCACAGCGTTGTCAAGCCCGGCTGCGCTGATATCCTCACCGCGGACGCAGCCAGCGGGCTGGCCGGCCGGGGCAAACTGGTTGTTGGCCGAGCCGTCGCACAGGCCATCGGCATCGGTGTCGGGCCGGGCCGGATCAGTCTCAGTCCAACCCTCGACAACGACGGACAGATTGCCGTCGCCGTCATCGGGCGGAGCTTGGCCGCCAGGCCCGTCGTTCTCGTTGCCATCCAGGACGCCGTCGTTGTCGAGGTCTTCGTCGACGTCCCACTTGCGGTCGTTGTCGGTGTCGCCGGCGATCTTGCCGTTGCGATCCAGGTCTTCGCCGCCACCGCAGATGTAGTCATCGACCAGGGTGCCGGGGGGGTTGGGGGCATCAAGATCGAACATCTTGGGGCCGCCCAAGGCAGTGGTGATCAGCAACACAACGGGATTCTGGTAGTTAGGAGCATTCAGGGTGATCTGAGCCGGCAGCGGGCTCGGGTAGAGGTTGCCCGGGTTCTGCAGGACATGGCCCAGGTTGCCGTCGCACAGAGCGTCATAGTCCGTGTCGGGATTCTGCCAGTTGGTGACGTCCGGGGCGGCGAACACGCCATCGACATTCACGTCCTCGACGAGCGAGGGCAGACCATCGTAGTCGTGATCGGCCTGGCCATCATCGGTCTTCCAGTTGCCCTTCAACTCCCAGCCGTTGAAGTCCCAGGTGTCGTACTCCAGCTTGTCGTTCACGCCGCCGCGGTCCGTGTCCTTGACGCAGGCGTTGGTGGCATCGCTGGCCGGTCCCGTGGTCTGGAAGCGATACCATGGGTCGCCGCTATTCCATTGCGGCAGAGCGGTGTTAGCCAGGTCGCCTGGGAACAGCTCTGTCAGGTTAGCCAGCGGCGCCACGTCATCCTCGCCCTTGTACTCGAGGATGTTGTTCAAGGCCTCCGCATCGTAGTCAGCAAAGTCGCCGTCGACGCCAAGCTTAGGATGCATCTGGGTGCCGGTGCACAACACCATGCTCGAAGGATACGCGCGTGACCAGTATTCGTAGCCGTCGATGAAGTTGTCGGCAGTCAGTCCACGTGCGACCTCGAACTGCGGGTTGATGACGCTGTTCAGGTTCAGGTCGTCCGTGTCGCTGTTGGCGTTGCACGGGCTGGTCCAGTCCTGGCTGGGATTGGTGGTCAGGTTGGCGGTGAAGGGCACAAAGGGCGAAGTCTTGTCGATGCCCTTGTACTCCATCAGATTGCTGGCGCCATCCTTGTCGGGGTCAGCAGCCTTGTCGTCGACCGTCGGCAGCATCACGCCATCGCCCGTGCCATTGGCGTTCAGGTCAGGACAGAAGTTCTGGTTGTTGGCGGCTGAAAAGGCAAACTCCCAGTCGTCGGTCATGCCGTCGCCGTCGGTGTCGGGGTTGCAGGCATCCATCTGCTGCTGGTACTCCTCGATGTTGGTCAGACGGGGAGTGTTAGCGAGGTCCGGGAAGCTGTCGAAGTCGTTGTCGCCACTGGCATCGTTGACTTCCGGGGACAGACATAGATTGGCAGCCTCATACCAGTCGGGCATGCCATCGCCATCGGTATCCACGATGCGGGGATTGGTCTCGTTGTTGCCCAGATCATAGATGCCGTTGAGGTTCAGATCCTCGCCCTCGTAGCGTTGGCGGACGCCATCGACAGGGCAGTTGATGCCAGCGTTGGCTCCGGTCAGGCGGTTGAAGCACCAGCCGTCGATCCAGCCGTCCGGCAGCCTATCGCCGTCGGTGTCGATCCGGCGCGGGTCGGTCTCGGGAGCAGCATCGAGTGCGCCGTTGCGGTTCTTATCCTCGCCACCGCGCCCGGCGCCAAAGGTGGCCAGACAACCTGGTGCGAGGCCCGATGACGCACTTGGGCCATCACACAGACCATCACCATCGGTATCCACCCTGGTGTTGTTGGTCTCTTGCGGCTGCTGAACACCGTCGGCGTTCACATCCTCACCGCCACCAGCGGGGTTGTAGAGCAAGCAGCCCGGTGCGTTGCCAGGGCCATCGCACAGGCCGTCGTCGTCGGTATCGACGTCGTTGTCGTTGGGATCCCTGGTGGCGTCCAGCCCGTCCTGGTCGACGTCAGCCAGCGGAGCCTCTTGTTGGAAATTGGGTGCGGCGTAAGCCACGGCGCTAAAAGCCATAAGCATTAGCACCACGATGATCAGCATACTCAGCAGTTTGCGTTGCGATTGCATTGCGATCGCTCCTCCATAACTAGTTCATGGGTTGAGGAAGGACATTCATAAACCTGCACAGGCGCAGGCTCAAAACCTACAAGATACAGATAACTAAGAGTAACAACTGGGTTGATGCACATCACCTCCTTGCTTGAAGAACTACCAGGGAACATGACCCCATGATAGTCCATTGACGCCCGAACCCCAGCCTAAAGTGATCAAGCATGAATAGGCAGCGGGCGACCTCGAAAACAGCCCTTGGAAGGTTCCATCGAGTCATGGCCGGTCAGAGACAATGGTTTGCTCACTCGTGGACCACCTGTACGTGAGCCGCCGCAGGCAGTGCTATCTTCCCTGTCGAGATAGCCTGGCAGACCGGGAATGCCTGGGCTGGTTCACGGGAAGACCCAGGACCAGCGGACTGCAGAACGATCATAGCATACGTCCATGACCCCGTCAACTTCGCAGCCCTTGCGTGCTGTCCGACACAAGATACTTCGCAGAAACCCGTGATTTCCTTTCCACTTACTTAGTCTCTCACAAAACCTTAATCCTTCGCGCTCAAAGAAACTCAACCAATGCAGCTTTTCCAGCAGCCAGCTATCCTCCAATTGGAGATAAGCTGCCGCACAAACGCCGTCGCGCCTCGCCATCGGCGCTCAAAGTGGCACAGAAGGTGGCATCGCCGCTGACCAACGGCCGGCCGCGCACAGTAACTATCACCAGCACATCTGGATCCAATTGGCCCATATTGACTATTACAGAGTGGTCAGCATTGCTGACGAGACCCATGGTGGTTGCCAGATCCGACAGGCGCAATGTGTCACCTAGATCGATGCGCAGGTAGGTCTCGCGGGCTGCAGCGTCGCCCTCGTTGCGCACTACCAATGTAGAGCCTAACTGACTCACCTGTTGTTGCCCAATGACGTTTTCCAACATGGCCAGAGTCACGATAGGGCCGGATGGGCTGACTGTCTGCGTGACTGACTGCGTCACCCCTGAGGGGTGTCCAGGAGACACCATCACCTGCGGCAGCAGCGCACACATCTGTTGCTGGCGCTGCTCGCCGTCAAGTAGCGAGATGCAGTGTTCGGACGGCGAAGGCAGGGAGACAAAGGGGGCCTGGATCTCAGCGGTGATGATCACCTGGTCGCCCGGTTGGAGACGTCCCAGGGCCACCTGCACCTGGCCAGGCACACTGCTCACGAGGCCCCTCGTGGCGAAGACACGGCTAACGTGCCATTCTGGCGACAAGTCATCGATCAAAGTGATTGGCTGTGAGGTGAGGTCGCCGTCGTTGCGCACGACCAGGATCAGTTGCCAAAGTTCCCCGGCTACGATGGGTTTGCGCGGCTGATCCAGGGCCACGACGATGCGCGCCTGAGGGACAGCGAGTGTGGGTGGCTGGCTGCGCGTTGGGCTGGGGGTTGCACTGGCGGTGGGCGTCCAGGTAGGTGTTGAGCTCGGGCTGGCTGTCGCAGTTGCAGTGGCGTCAGGAGGGTCGGTCGAGGTGGGGCGTGGGGTGACAGTGTTTTGGGCAGTCGCCGTTGCTCCCAACGTGGCTGAAGGCGTGGCAGTAGGCACAGGCGTCGCTGTAGATGGACGTGTGGGCGATGGCGTGACGGTTGGGGTACTCGTGTCAGTGGGAACCACGGGCGTCGCTGTAGGGTCAGCGGGCGTTGCTGTTGGCCTATCAGTTGGGATGAGGGTGGGTGTCGCCGTCGGCGTGGACGTAGGTGTTGCCGTTGATGTGGGTGTGTGTGTCGCCGTCGCCGTCGCTGTGGGCGTTGCCGTCGCCGTCGCTGTTGCCGTCGCCGTGGGCGTCTGGGTCGCCGTAGGCGTGGGCGTTGCCGTCGCCGTGGGCGTCTGGGTCGCCGTAGGCGTGGGTGTTGCCGTCGCCGTGGGCGTCCGGGTCACAGTAGGCGTGGGCGTTGCCGTCGCCGTGGGCGTCCGGGTCACAGTAGGCGTGGGCGTTGCCGTCGCCGTAGGCG
>JBAQCH010000283.1:0-6225 GCA_049294015.1 Anaerolineae bacterium | reverse complement strand
GCGCTGCGGCGAGATTACCGGGATAGATTCTTAACCTTCATGAATTGGCGTCTGACACACCCGAAGCATGCTAAAGCAAGCTCAGTCAAGCACATCAGCTTGCTTCAGCATGCCTTGCGCAGCATGTCAGCCTGCGGTTTCAAAAGCAGGCTGCGCTGCGGCGAGATTACCGGGATAAATTCTTAACCTTCATCAACCGCAGGCGACGCTTCGACGGTGAAGCTGAGTTGGGGTAGATCATCCGCAGACACATTCTCAAACACGGCTTTGCCGAACGCGTCGGTCTCCTGCTGGTCCAGCAGTCCATCGTCGCGCCGCAGAGTGACTGTGCTGCCGGCCAGATGCGGCCAGCCGCCGCGGCTGGGGATGTCGACCTCTACCTCGATCGTCACCTGCTGGGGGTTGCGGCGCTGCGGCTCGGCCTCGATACGCACGATCAAGTCGTCAACGGCGCCGCCCAACTCATAGCGCAGGCCGCGGGGTCCGTCGCTTTTCAGCATGGTGGGCTGCAATGCTAGCCCTTGCAGGCTGCGCAGCAGTTCAGCCGAGAACTCGATCACCAGCCGGCCCAGCGCGTCCAGCCGCCAGGGCTTGGGCTCCGCCGACGTAACAGCCATCGCGGCCGGCCGAAGCGGTAGGTAGCTGAAGTCAAAGCTGGCCGGCGCAGGGGGCGCGACCAGCTCACCGGTGCGCTCCAGGCGCAGCAGGGCCCGCAACTCCTGATAGGCCTGCTGGCAGCGGTTGCACTGGGCGAGATGCGCGACCACCGCCGGGAAGCGGGCGGGAGCGTCGCCGCTAGCCAACTCTCTGTCCACGAAAGCGGCCAACTGGCTGTCGCACGCCGCGCAGTCGGGCGTGGGCCAGGCATCTTCGTCGTACAACGCGTGCAGGATCGATGCAATTGGGGAAGCCATAGAACATCTCATGCTGTCGCCTCGCCCACAACGATGCAGCGAGAGCGTAATTTCTGTCACGCAAATACGGCCAGCGCGCTGCGGTCCAGGCCGCACTGCTCCAGGCAGGCGCGCATCTGACGCTTGGCGCGCTGGATGATCAGGTAGACGGCGTTGGGGGTCGTTTCCAGGGCGCGCGCCACCACGTCGGCAGGTACGTCATCGCCCAGGCAGTTGAGCACGGCCAGCCGGTAGCGCTCGGAGAGCCGCGCCAGGCAACGCTGCATCAAGTCATGCACCTGCTGCTGCTGCGCGCGGCGGGCCGGATCGATCTCAGGCGACAGGTCGGCCAGCTCGAAAGTCAGCGCAGGCGCGGCGCTGCCGTCGTCGTTGGCGCTGGCTTGGGGCAGTGGGGCGCGGCGTGTCCAATAGGACTTGCGCAGCTCCATGGCAGCCTGGTTACGCACGATTTGCGCCGCCCAGGAGGTGAAGTTGCCCACGGCGCTATAGCGGCCCAGCAGCGCAAAATCGTCGCGCGCCAGCTTCTCCAGCGTCTCCTGCACGAAGTCCTGAGCCAGGGCGGCCATCTCCTCGGCTGCCAGGTCGGCCAGCCGGTAGAGGTCGGCCTGGCGCAGGCGCAGATAATTGAAGGCCACCACATAGAGGTAGCGGGCCAGGTCCTCGTGCGCCTGGCGTTGGGCGTCGCCGCCGCGGGCGCCCCTCAATTCATCGACCCAAGCTTGATTGGTGCGTTGTCCCATAGTCCTGATGAAAGACCTGAGCGCTGATTTGCTGGTTGGAAAGAAGACGTGGCGACTATAACACAAGTCCATGCGCAAGTCAACCAAAACCACCCGTCGTTCAATCCCACAACGGCCTGACAGATCGCCCAGCCGGTCGGCATTGGTAGGGATGGAACAAAGGAGTTCGCCTTCTCGAGGCGGCGAGCTTCCAGCATGGCCAACCGAGTTTGAACACACTTGTTTCTCCACAACACACAAGAAAGGCAGACATTATCATGCACGGACAGACCGATGGAACAGTTGCGACGACCGACGCCGCAGATCATGGCTTCTCAGTGTTCTCCAGCAGTATCGCCAGTT
This sequence comes from Anaerolineae bacterium, assembly GCA_049294015.1. Taxonomy (GTDB): domain Bacteria; phylum Chloroflexota; class Anaerolineae; order JAAEKA01; family JAAEKA01; genus JAAEKA01. The sequence goes on along the minus strand of JBAQCH010000283.1, from coordinate 4,229 downwards.
TTCAACGGACACGCGGCAAACGTCTGGACGAGCGAGCCGGCGGCTTCTACCAATGGCAAGAGAACCGGCGCCGCCAGGGCATCTGGTTCTACTCGCGCTCACTCAACCGCGAGCCAGGGCCGGCGACGGACATTCTCTCGGACAGCGGCCGGCGTTTCGCCGGCGTCAACTTCGCCTCTCAGGACTACCTGGGGCTGGCCGGCCATCCGGCCGTGGCCGAGGCCGCGATCGAGGCGTTGCGCTGCTTCGGCCCGCACAGCGCAGGGTCTCCGACGCTGCTGGGCAACACGGCGCTCTCCCTGCAACTGGAGCGGGAGATCGGCGCGGCGCTGCACATGCCTGAGGTGGCGCTCTTTCCCACCGGCTGGGGCGCGGGGTTTGGCGCCATCGCGGCGCTGGTGCGGCCCTACGATCACGTGGTGATGGACCGGCTGTCGCACGCCTGCCTGCAACAGGGCGCGGCCGCGGCTACCAAGAACGTCCACCGCACGGAGCACCTCAGCGTCGACGCGATACGCGAGCACCTACAGCGCATTCGCCAGGAGGACGACCGCAACCTGATTCTGGTGATCAGCGAGGGTCTGTTTTCTATGGACGCGGACATGCCTGACATCGCGGCCATCCAGGCCGCATGCCGTGAGTTCGACGCCGTGCTGCTGCTGGACATCGCGCACGACTTTGGCTCTATGGGGCCGGGCGGCACGGGCGCGCTGGGCCTGCAAGACATGCTGGGCCAGGTGGATCTGGTCATGGGCAGCTTCTCCAAGACCTTCGCTTCCAACGGCGGCTTCGTGGCCTCCCACAGCCCGGCCGTCAAACAGTACTTGAAGTTCTACGGCGGCCCGCACATCTTCTCCAACGCGCTGTCTCCCGTGCAGTGCGCAGTGGTCAGCGCGGCGCTGCGCATCGTGCGCTCGTCGGAAGGCGACGCCCTGCGCGCCCAGCTTCTTGACGTATCCAAAACGCTGCGCACTGGCCTGAGTGACCACGGCATCGCCTGCCTGGGTGTGCCGTCGCCCATCATCCCAGTGGTGATCGGCGAGGAGCGAGTGGCTGCCGCGGCCGCCAAGATGATCGCCGAGCGCGGCGTGCTGGCCAACCTGGTGGAGTACCCGGCCGTGCCCTTGGGCCAGGCGCGCTTTCGCATGCAGGCGATGGCCACGCACACAGCCGAGCAGGCGCAGCAAGCGGCTGCGACAGTCGCCGAATCGATTGGCTTTGCCCTGTCCATCTTCGGCAACGGCCATGGGCGAGAAGCATAACGGCTGACAGATTGTCGCCGTGTGCCGCCAATGGGAGACGTTCTACAAGATGCGCGTTCACATGGACTTCACTGTGAACTGACCCGCAGGTTTACTGCTCTGAATCCTTTGGAACCCAGGCTGCCTGCTTTGGCTCCAATTCCCCCTTGTGCTATAATCACAGCCATGTCGACTGTGACTTCCTCAACTGGCCGGCGTCAGCGCCGGTCGGTTGATTCTGAGACCGTTGCATCCAGCCGCGGCGTCTACCTGTTGGCGCTGTTGCTGCTCTCGCTCTTTGCCTCGGCGCCGCTGCTCTATCCCGGCTATCTCCAGGTTCACTCCGGCTTCCTGCCCGTCTTCAACCTGGCCGATCTGGCCGCGTCGCCTAGCAAGCTGACCTGGCTGCCCACCGTCGGCGTGACGCCCGACCTGCTGCGGGGCGAGGGGCCGCTGGCCTACTGGCTGGCGCTGCTGCTGCGCCCCCTGGCCGGCGACGTCGGCGCGATCAAGGCCGTCTTCGCCCTCAGCATCATCGCCGCCGGCCTGGCCCTGTTCGCCTGGGCGCGCCGCGACCTTGCGGGTTTTGAGGGAGACACCCCCCATATCGACGACCCCGCTGCAAACCCGAAAGGTCTGCTCAGCGCGCGCGCCGGCCTGCTGGCCGCCGTGGTCGCCATGCTCTGGCCGCCCCTGCTGGCCACAGTCTACGTGCGCGGCGCGCTGGCCGAGGCGCTGTTCATGGCAGTAGTTGCGTGGGCGTTGTGGGCGGTGGCGGGTTGCAGGTTGCAGGTTGCAGGTGGCAGGTTGCAGGTGGCAGGGGCGTTGGTTGCGGGGCTGTTGACTGCTGCGCTGTTCTGGACGCAGGCGGGGCTGGCGTTGTGGGCGACGGCGCTGCTGCTGGCCTGGGCGTTGTGGCCGGGCACGGCGCGGCGCGGTCGTGGGATCGCCGCGGTGGCCGTGTTCGCCGGCGCGCTGCTGGGCGGCGGGCTGTTCTGGTTGATACACCGCGCGCAGGGCCTGGCCGGCCAGTCGCTGGACGTGGCCGCACACGCGGTCTACCCGTACCAACTGCTCTCGCCTGCCTGGGGCTTCGGCGTCAGCACACCCGGCTGGCAGGACGGCCTGCCCCTGCAACTGGGCTTCGCCGCCCTGGGGCTAGCCGCATTAACCGTGGTTCTTGGCATGAGCCATCAACGCCAATCTACCGATTACCGATCACCGATTACCGATCACCCGCTCACTTTCACCGCCCTCGCCGCGCTAATCCTCATCCTGCTGACCACCACCCTGGCCCGCCCGCTGTGGCGCATCGATCTGTTGGCGGCGACGCTGACCTACCCCTGGCAGCTTTTTACGCTGGTAGGGCCGCTGTTGGCGCTGCTGGCCAGCGCGGTGGTCGTGATGGAGCGGCGGCTGGCCGTGCTGCCGCTGTGGGCTGCGGCGGTGACGCTGGTGGTGCTGAGCAGCTATGCCTACCTGGCGCCGCACTTCACGCAAGTAACGCCCGACCCGACTGCGCCGGCCATCTTCGGCGCGAACCAGGTGACGCTGCTGGCGGCCACGGTCGGAGACCGGCCCGAGCCGGCTACGCTCCCTCTCCCCCTGGGAGAGGGCCGGGGTGAGGGTGACTCACTCACCGTCACCGTCACCTGGCAAGCCCTCCAGCCCATCAACTTCGATTACAACCTCTTCATCCACGCCCTCGACGCGGCTGGCAACCGGGTGGCGCAATGGGATGGACAGCCGCTGCGCAACGGTGAGCCGTATCCGATGACCACATGGTCCGTGGGCGAGGTTGTCAGCAGCAGCTACCGTCTGGCGCTGGATCCTGCCGCCGCGCCGGTGCAGCGCATCGACGTGGGGCTGTACAACTGGCAGACGGGGGAGCGGCTGCCGGTCAACGGGGACGACAAGGTGACGCTGGAGGTGGGGCCATGACGCAAGACAAGCGAGATGCTTCGCCGAGCCTCAGCATGACACCGCACACCAAGGATCGCGGGCATGTTCTGCTGGTTATCCTCTTGTGCGCCATTGCGGCGGCGCCGCTGCTGAAACCGGGCTACTTTTGGGGCGCACACGACGCGCGCCACGATGTCTACTTCATCTTCCAGTATCTGCGCGGCATGGAGGGCGGGGACTGGCTGGCCCGTTGGTCGCCCGACTTCTCCTGGGGCTACGGCTACCCGTTCTTTCTGATCTACGGGCCGTTCACCTCGTTTCTGGGCGCCATGCTGGTCGGTTTTCTGGGCTTCGGCTACACGGAGGCCGTGGAGATCCTCTTCGGCGCAGCCATCGTGGTCTCTGGCCTGGCCATGTACGGCTACGTGCGCTCCTGGCTGGGCCGCAACGCGGGTCTGGTGGCAGCCGTGGCCTACGTCTTCCTGCCCTACCGCCTGGTCGGGATCTACGTGCGCGCCAGCCTGGCCGAGTACGTGGCCCTGATGTGGCTACCCCTCATCCTCTGGTCCGTCCGCGCCGCCTTCCAGTCAACTCGCTCTGCTGACCGATCACCGATCACCGATCACCGTTCACCCCTTCTGCCCCTTCTGGCCACCGCCCTCGCCTACGCCGGTCTGATGATCACCAGCAACCTGGTGGCGCTGATCTTCACGCCGCTGCTGGCGCTCTACTGCCTGGTGCTGCTGCTCAACCGCATCGATGAGGAGCAGCCGCTGCGCAGGCTGTCCAAAGAGTCGTTCTTCCCCTTCCTCGCCAACGTCATCCGGGTGGTCTTTGCCCCGGCGCTGGGTCTGCTGCTGGGCCTATTGCTCAGCGCCTTCTTTTGGATTCCCGCTCTGAGCGAGGGCGGGCTGGTCAACCAGGACCAATGGTACGGCGGCTACTACAACCCGGAGCTGCACTTCGTCTACCCGCACCAACTGCTGGAGCCTGGCTGGGGCTTCGGCATCAGCCAGCCGGGGCCGGACGACGTGCAGCAGGGCGCGCTGAGCTTCCAATTGGGCGCCGCGCCGCTGGCGCTGGCCG
>JBAQCH010000282.1:0-7427 GCA_049294015.1 Anaerolineae bacterium | reverse complement strand
GGCTTCAGCCGGTCAGGCGCTGAAACCCGGCTGAAGCCTCGACTCCAAACCGCTGGGAGACTTACGCCCGCATGTACTAGAAACGTAAAACGTGAAGCCGTGGTTGACGCACATGTCCGGTCACGCTTCACGTTTCACATGTCGTGCTGTAGACTGCCATAGCCGACCGCTATTTGTAATCGTAGAAGCCCTTGCCCGACTTGCGGCCCAGCTGGCCGGCCGTGACCATGCGGCTCAACAGCGGCGGCGCCTTGAAGCGGGACTCGCCGTATTCCTCGAAGAAGACGTCGGCCACGTCCTTGATGATATCCAGCCCGATGAAGTCGGACAGGGTCAGCGGCCCCATGGGGTGCGCCGCGCCCAGCTTCATGGCGTTGTCGATGTCCTCGCGGCTGGCCAGCCCCTGCTCGTAGACGCGGATGGCGTCGATCAGGTAGGCTACCAACAGGCGGTTGACGATGAAGCCGGGCGAGTCCTTGGCCAGCACGCCGGTCTTGCCCAGCTTTTCGCCCAAGGCGTTGACCGCCGCAATGGTCTCCTGAGAGGTCAGGATGCTGGGCACATATTCGACCAACTGCATGACCGGCACCGGGTTGAAGAAGTGCATGCCGATCACCTTATCGCCGCGCTTGGTGGCCGCCGCGATGGCCGCAATCGAGATCGACGAGGTGTTGGTGGCCAGAATAGCCTCCGGCTTGACTACCTGATCCAGCTCGCCGAAGACACGCTGCTTGGTGGGCAAATCCTCGAAGACTGCCTCCACGACGATGTCGCAGTCCGCCAGGTCGGCCACGTTGAGCGTGCCGGTGATGCGAGCCAGCGTAGCCTCCATCACATCGGCCGCCAGCTTGCCGCGCTCGACGGCCTTGCCCAGCGATTTATTGATCTTGCCCAGGCCTACGGTCAGCGCCGCATCGCTCACCTCGCAAACCATCACTTCAAAGCCTGCCTTGGCCGCGACCTCGGCGATGCCGGAGCCCATCTGGCCGCAGCCCAAAATACCGATTGTCTTGATTTCCATTGGTTTCCATGCCTCCTTGCAGGAAAACTACACTTGACGGAAGCCAGGCCCCTCGCTGGTTGCCTGTTCAATGGCGGCCAGCAAGTTCTTGGCCATTTGCTGATCCTCCGTTTCGATTTCGAAGAGCGTCTGCCAAACAGCCTGAATCGCCGGCGGGTCATTGCGCGCCAGTTGCTCAGCGTACCAACTCAGGTTATTGGCAGCGCCCAGGATGATGAAGTTGAGCTTGCCGGCCGCCACCCTGCGGCTGCCCCCCTGGCCCAAAAGCTTCTCGTTGACGCCGGCGCGCATGGGGTTACGGTCGATGCGCCGCAGCGCGCTGCTGAGCAAGGCGATGGCCTCGTGGGTGTGCTCGATCAACGCGGTCAACAACTCGGCAAAGTCAGGCTTGGGGGAGCGCTTGAGGTAATCCTGGTAGATCAGAAGATAGGTGCGGCGGCTGCGCAGGGCGATCAGCAAGCGATCGCCCGCAGCGGCGCTGGCTGGATCCACTGCGTCCTGCTCGCTGTCGTCGCCGATCTCAGCAGCGGCCGCTGCGCCTTCATCACCGACGCCGCCATCGTCGGCAGCGATTGGTTCCAAGCCCGTCCACAGATCGTTCTCGTGCTGTGGGGCAACGGGCAGGCGATGGGCGGTCAACTGCAGGTATTCGCGACTGGCCGACGCCCGCCGCGCCTCTTCAGAGACGCCGCTCCACATGTTACGCGGATTGTGCTGGCTCTGGTGGCAGTCCCAGCCGGCCATGCGCTTATCCACCCAGGCAGCCACATCCAGCACTGTGCTGATCTCGTCGTCGGGAGTGCCGAAAAAGGGCAACTGCTGGCCGTTGAGGTCGATGCGGAACTCAGCAAAGGACGGGTTGCTCTCGAAGAAGCTGTGCGGGATAGCCCGTGCATAAAGCTTCGCTGCCGCCCAGGCCGGCCCCAGATCGGGCTGAAAACGAGGATCAGCAGCAGCGTGCCAAGCTGTCAGAACGATGTCATGCACGGCGATGTGGTCAGGGTGCGGGTAGCCGCCGTTGGCCGGATGGGTGATCATGACCTGCGGCCGCAGCTCTCGCAGCAGCGCAACGATCTGGGCAACAGCTTCATGCCGGTCCAGGTCGGCGACACGGCCATCGGGCCAGTCCAGCCAGCGCAGATCGCCGATGCCCAGCGCGGCGCAGCAGCATTCCAGCTCGCGCGTGCGCACTTCGGCCAGATTCTCGGCCGTGGCGCCGTACTCCGGCGGCGAATAGATGGTGGCCGCCTCGCCGCGCGTGGCGCAGACCAGCGTCACGGCTGCGCCCTCGGCCACAGCGCGCGCCAGCGTGCCGCCAACCGAGAGCTCGTCGTCGGGATGGGCGAACAAAGTCAAAATACGGCGGGGAGCAACAGACGTTTCGGGCATGGGCAAAGGAGTTTCCGATCGCAACAGAACTGATGAGACAGGGTTTGACGCAATGCATTATAGCCCACTGAAGCGAAAACGCAAAGGCAGGCGGCGAAAAATCGATCTCTTGCGCATCGGCTCCAGCGGCGACTCTGAGCCGCCGCTGGAGCCGGACAAGGCGCAATGAGCGCACCGCCTGTCAAGCATGGCCGGCATCCGTCGCCAGTAAGCCGCGGTTCATCAACACGGTTTCTTGTGTCCGCAAGTTTCATCAGCAAAGAACGCAGAGGCTGAACAATCACCTCTGCGTTCTCTGCTTTCATCCGTCAACGCAGCAAGCGCTTAGCGACGCACGAGCGGCAACCAGGTGCGACAGACGGTCTGCGTCAGGCCGGCGTTGCCGGCTTGATCGACAGCCAAAGCCGAGACGCAATGCACGCTAGCCGGGACGGGAAACGGTCCGCTGTACACGTCGTAGGTCAGCGGCGGCGATTGCGTGCTGACAAGAATCCGGGCTACGCCGGAGCCGGCGGGGCCGTCGTTGGCCGTGACCGTCACCAGGTTGGACTGTATCTCCCGGGTCAACGTGGTGACGGGCGGGTTGATGTCCTGCGCGGCGGCGCCGGTGAGTACCACGCTAGGGTCGGTCTGCGGTGGGGTGCTGGGTGTGTACTGGAAGGTCAGCGCCGACGGCGGCTGGCCCGGCCCGGCCAGCGTGAACGAGGCCGTCGTCGTGCCGGAGATCGGCATGCCCGCAAAGATGGTGGTGCTGGTGGGCACATCCTGCACCACCTGGCTCACCCGCAGCATGGCCGCGCCGTCAAGCTGTTGTCCCCCCACACGCACGGTGTACGGGCCGCCGGACATCACGGAAACCACCACACTGTCCTGGCCCAACGAGTAATCCACGCCGGGCAGATTGTCCTCGATGCCGGCTGGCTGATCGAGCAGCGGGCCGGTGTGATTGCCGGCCGCGTCGAAGATGTGCAGATCGGCCGTGCCCATCAGCGTGATCTCCGTACCGCTGAACGTCTGGATGCTCTCCAGGTTGTCCGGTATGCCGCCGCCGCCGCACCTGAGACCATCCAACATCTCGAGGAGCAGCAGATGCACGTTGGGATCGGCCGGCAGCTTCATGTGCTCGATGCCTTGCAGCACGTAGTAGCGGTCGTCGCCGGCCGGAATGTTTCCTCCGATAGCGCTGCGCAGCGCGATGGTGTTGTCGCCAAAGGGCTCGTTCTTGGCGAAGGCGAACTCCGGCAGCGGGACGCACACGTTAAGCCCAAAGACAATCGAGCAGACTTGGCGCGGCGAGTACTCAATCCTGGCAGGCGTCTCCCGCCCGGTGCTGGCGATGCGCTGGCCGAAGTACTGGTCGGTCAGCCGCGACATGTCGCCAATGCCCTGGTTCTGGAAGACGAGCGCGTTGTTCAGCAGCGTGGCATTGCGCCGGCTGTTCAGCCAGGCCGTGCTCTGGGTGAAGTCCAGCGGCTCCTGGATTACCGTCGTCCCTTGCAGGTAGCTGCGGACCAGGTAAGGCGGCGGCGCTGCACCTTGATCGGCTGGGCTGGGCGTGAACCACAGCGACGACGGCAACAGATCGTACAGCCCGGCGAAGTTCTGGGCCAGCGCCTTGCCCTGCTTGGGATGCAGGCCAATCCCCAGGTCGCCAAAGAAGTGCCCGCCGATCCCCATGTCGTCGCCCACCTCCATAGCCCGCGCCGCCACCGGGCTGCCGATGTAGGGCGTTCCCATGGAAATGAGCTGATCCACCTTGGCTGTGCCGCGCCGCAGCAGATAGTTGCGCGCCACCACGCCGCCGGTGCTGTGGGCCATCAGGATCACTTTGTCCTTGCCCGACCGCTGCAAGGCCAGGTTGACCAGATCATCCAGCGCCTGGTCCATGGAGATGTAGTCTTTGCGCCAGTCGTAAGGGAAGTAGAACAGCGTCTGTCCGTCCACATAGCCCATGCCCTCCAGGAAAGCGTCCAGAGGTTGGTAGACCGGCTGAAGGCCAGCGATGTTCCACAACGGCTCGCCAACCACGATGCTCGGCCGGATGCCGATCATGTCGGCTCGGGGCGTGCGGCCATCGGACTCCAGAGCCAGCGCGTCCAGGTAACGCCATTGGCCGAGGAAAGCAGTGGCAATACCGCGCAGCCCCAGCCACACGACCTCGTTGTTAAGATAGATGTGATCCTCGGGAAGCCAACAGGGCGATGAGGGGGTCAAACTGAGGCAGAGCGCGGGATTGGGCGGGGTGAGCAGATTGAACGCGCTGCCGGTGCGCAGCTCGCTGCCAGCTAGCCCCGGCAGGAAGATGATGGGCAAATTGGGCAGCGGCGTGCGCGTCAGCGCGCCGACCTGCAGCCACGGCCACAGCAGCTCGCTGCCCGTCACGGTCTGCATGCCGCCGGGATTGGGCGGCACAGCAATCGTAGCCGTGAACGTGCCATTGGTCTGGGTGCCAGCCGTGACCTTGTACACGCCGTTGAAGTAGACGGTGGCATGGCCCAGGCTGCCGCTGGCTGGGAAGTTGCGCCCGGTCACAGTGATCTGCTGGCCCTGGCAGGTCATCTTCTTGGAGAGCGTGATGGCCGGCAAAGCGGGATTGGCCGGGTAGGTGTCGTTCAGTATGGTCAGGTCATTGCTGCCCTTGTTGCCGATAAAGACCTTGCCCGTCACTGGATCGACGGCTGCGCCAAAGGGCCGGGTTCCGGCGCTCAGGGTCGCGATCACCTGGTGGGTGGTGCTGTTGATCACGCTGACGGTGTTGGACGTGGAGTTGGTGAAGAAGACGTTGCCTGTCTGCGTGTTGATCGCGATGCCGCCGCCGCCGTCATCGCCGCCGCTGCCGACGGGCACGCTGGCCAGAAAACGAAAGCCGCTGGTCTCGGTCGCGTAGACCTTGACCACGTTGACATTGCCGAGAGGGGCAGCGCAGGCGATGTAGAGAATCTGCTGGAAGGCGTTGAAGCCCAAGCCATAGGCCTGTCCGCCCGCGCCGCAGGGCTGCAAGGTCTGGCCAGGCAGTTGCACCCAGCCCGCAGTGCCGTCCATGGTGGTCACTTTGCCGTCGTCGCGATGGCTGACGTAGGCCCGGTTCAGCACAGGGTTGTAAGCCACACCCCACGCGCCCGATGCGTTGGTGGGCTGTGCAGTGACCACAGCGCCCGTCACGCCGTTGACCACGTAGAGCTTGTTGGCGCGGTGATCTGCCACCAGCGCCAGGCCGAGGTTGTTCGACGTAGCCACGTTTGTCGGTTGCGCAGTGACATTGTTGGAAACCAGCGGCACCATCGCGATGGGAGCCAGCGTGTCGGCTGCCAGGATGCGCAGGTCGCCGCTGGCGAAGTCGGCCACGTAGACCCGCTTGTTGGCGGAGTCGACGGCCACGCCCCAGGGCGAATCGCCCACGGCGGCCTGACCCAGCACGCGGTTGGTAAAGCCGTCCAGCATCAACAGGCGGTCATTGTTGCGGCTCGTGATGTAGACCCCGTGGGTGACCGGGTCGACCGCCAGGCCGTTGGGCGTTTGCATGCCGGGCACTGGCACGGCCGCATCGGGCGTCACTTCGGGCAGCGCCTCTTCGGGCGGCGCGCCTTGCCCGGCGGGTGGATCGGCCTCCTGAGCCTGCGCACTACGCGGGGCGCCTGGCCAGACGCCGCCGCAAGCCAGGCTGATGATCAGCAGGCAGAGCGCGAATCGGTAGAGGCTGTGGGTGAGAAAGCGGCCAGAGGATCGACGGCTACGCGCATGGGAAGAGGGGAGCTTGGGTGACATGGCAGACCTCCTTGTTACCTGCACTGAAAAGGCGGAACACAAAACCCCAGAAGTTTGCGCGATAATTCTCTAGCTAGGATGACGTAGCCGCCCGCTTCAAGATACGACCCACGATGCCGCTGTCAGTAGTTCACGCTTCTCACGCAAAGACGCCAAGGGAAACTGCCCTTCTTTGCGGTCTTTGCGTCTTTGCGTGAGCCAAGATCGTGGAGTACTGTATTTAGCTGGTTGAAAAGCCCCGGACCGAAGGTTAGCAACCTCAATCGCCGCGCGTCATGATCCGCACCGGCGCAGGGCTAAGCTGCTGAAAGCGCAGCGCATCCGCCTCCGAGCCGACGATGGCGCCGTAGTGCATGGGGATGGCCAGGCCGGGCTGCAGCAGCTTGACCGCCTCCACGGCCTCCTCGGCGTCCATCACGTAGGTGCCGCTCACCGGGATCAGGGCAATGTCTGGGCGCAAGTCCTGCATTTCTGGAATCGCATCGGTGTCGCCAGCGTGGTAGATGCGCAGCCCGCCGACCGTCAGCACATAGCCCACGTGGCCGGCGTGCTGCGGGTGGTACTTCTTGTTGATATTGTAGGCCGGCAAGACCTGGATCGCCACCCCTTTGACCGTCAGATGATCGCCTGACTTGACCCGGTGTACGGCGCCAGTCAGCTTGCTGGCAACCACAGCCGGGGCCACCAGTTCCGTGTCAGCGCCTCGAATCAGCGCGATGTCGTCGGGAGAGAAGTGGTCCGAGTGGTTGTGGGTGATCAGAATCAGATCCGCCGTGGGACTGTCCGCGGCCAGTTTCCACGGGTCGATGTAGATCGTCACAGCGCCGTCGATACGGAAGCTGTCGTGGCCAAGCCAGTGGATGTTATCGATCATGGGAGCGCCTCCTTGCTCACGGGGTGTTGCAGCCTAACCCTATTATAGCCCAATTCGGCCCGGTTGAAAGATACGATTCTGGCGAATCGTGTTACAATCCGGGCATGGACCTGCTGTCGGACGTGAGAAGCACGATTCAGCGCTATCAGCTCATCGGCCCTGGCGAGACCGTCGTCGTCGGCGTGTCGGGCGGGCCCGATTCGCTCTGTCTGCTGCACGCGCTGCACGGGCTTGCGCCAGAGTTGGACGCGCGGCTGCACGTGGCCCACGTGCACCACGGCCTGCGCGGGGCCGAAGCCGACGCGGATGCCGCGTTCGTGGCTGAGACCGCCGCAGCCTGGGGCCTGCCTTGCGCCGTCGAGCAGATTGACGTGGCGG
>JBAQCH010000281.1:0-17073 GCA_049294015.1 Anaerolineae bacterium | reverse complement strand
CCGTTGGTTTCGGTATGCCGCAGACGGCTACTCAACCAACGGTTGGCCCGCCGCCTGAACAGTTACAAAACCGGTTTCTGGGCTGGCCCGATGCTAGCCGAAATCGACAAGGCTGTCAAATTTTCGCTATGGAGATGAGAAAAATAGAGCGCTTGCGGATATTGCGCCATCCGGCTATCTGTGCCACAATAGCGCACTTGGTTGGCGAGCTCGACGCCGCAAGGCGCAGGACCCGCCACAATCCACAACGCAGCAGGAGCTCTGCATGACCCGGACCCTTACCCTCCTCTCCTGGAACGTCAACGGCGCGCGCGCGGTACACAAGAACGGCTTCATGGACTGGCTGGCCGCGGCCAATGCCGACATCGTTTGCCTGCAAGAGACGCGCGCCGAGGAGCACCAACTGCCCGACGAGCTGCGCCAGCCGGCTGGCTACCGCGCCATCTGGAACCCGTCGCGCGCCCGCAAGGGCTACAGCGGCACGGCCATCCTGACGCGCGAGGCGCCACTGAGCGTCGAGCTGGGCCTGGGCGTCGAGGAATTCGACGTCGAAGGACGCACCATCATCGCCGAGTATCCGACCTTCACGCTGCTGAACAGCTACTTCCCCAACGGCGGCCGCGATCACGGCCGGGTGCCCTACAAGCTGGCCTTCTACGACGCCTTTTTGGCCAAATGCGAGGCGCTGCGCGCGGCCGGCAAGCCAGTGCTCTTCTGCGGCGATGTCAACACGGCCCATCGGGAGATCGACCTGGCGCGTCCCAAAGAGAACCAAACCGTCACCGGCTTTTTGCCTGAGGAGCGGGCTTGGATCGATCAGGTGGTGGCTATGGGCTACGTCGATACCTTTCGCTGCTTCTACCCCGACCTGCGCGAGCAGTACACCTGGTGGCATCAAGTCACGTTCGCCCGGGCGCGCAACGTAGGCTGGCGCATCGACTACTTCTTTGCGGCCGCTGAGCTGCTGCCGCGCCTGGTAGACGCTTTTATCCTCCCAGGGGTGATGGGCAGCGACCACTGCCCGGTGGGGTTGGCGCTGGCGGTATAGAAGAGAGATGCCAACTCTTCGGAAGAGTTGGCATCTCTCTGTGCGCCGCTACTTGCTCGTCTCTTCGATGACGGCGCTGTAGGATCCAGGCGGGTTCGACTGGATGATGTTGCGCGGGGTCAGAGCGCCGGTGCCGCCGTTGAAGTCGAACACGTACCACCACCGGCCGCTGCCGCTGGTGGGCACGTTGTAGGTCGCCACCAATCCGCTCGGCCCGTACACCTGCACCCGCCCACCCGAGCTGGTGATGGCCGCCTCGTCGCTCCAGTTGTAGACGCCGTAGACGTAGGTACCGTTGACGCGCTGTTTGATTGTGATAGTCTCCGGACCGAAACTGGTGACGTCGTCCACGTCCAGGCAAGCGAAGGGGAAGGCGTTGCAGTTGCCGGGGCTGCCATAGTAGAGGTGGTAGGGGTTAGCTGGCGGCAGCCACAGGTGCGAGTCCAGGTCGCGCGGCGTTGCGCCCCAGGTCAATACGATGCGCAGCTCGCCCTGGGCCAGGGTCGGCGAGAGGGCGAAGTTGACGGTAGCTGTGCCGCCAGACGGCACGCTGGTCGACTGCTGCAACGTCGTATAGCCTGTGGCTGCAGCGCGCACGGTCTGGTTGCCAGCCTGCACGTTGGGGATGCTGTAGTTGCCCTGAGCGTTGGTGGTCACGCACTGGCTGCTGGACAGGATGCACACCTGCGCGCCGGAGATTGGCTGCGCGTTGACTGCGCTGATCACCCGCCCTGCTACGGTGCCATTGACCAACGGCGTGAAGCGCAGCAGCAGCGGCAGGTAGGCCCGCGGCAGCAGGCTGACCGTGGTGCATTGGTCGAACTTGAGCTTGGCGATGCGCGTCTTCCACTGGCTGGCGTCGTTCCACTGGCCGGTGAACCAGAAGGTGCAGTCGTCAGCCGGGTCGATGTTCATGGACGAGTAGTCGCCATAGCGGTTGCTGCCGTTGGCGGCTGAGCCGTTGACGATGGTGAACTCACCCTGCGGCATGGCGCCGGCGCCGTCGCCGGCCAGGCGCCCGACGTAGCGCAGGCCCGGATAGGTGCTGCTGCTGCCCACGTTGTAGCCCAGCGCCATGTTGCCGGACTTGTCCATGGCGATGCCGCCCATCCAGCGGCTGACATTGCCCGGCGCGTAGGTGCCCTCCTGGAACAGGCCCCAGTTGCCGCTGGTGCGGCGCAGCTCGAACCAGCGCACGCCGGCCCGATCGCTGCCCACGTCGGTGGAGAAGTTGCCCACCAGCACCTGGCGGCTGCCGAAGTTGCGGTAGCTCAGCCGCCACATGATCACCTCGCGCAGCGGATCCAGCCGCGTACTGGTGCCGGGCTGTGCAATACAGTTGAAGGAGGTCAGGCCGCACAGCGCCGAGTCGAATTCGGCCACCTGAATGTCGGCGATCTTGCTGAAGCTGGAGCTGGCCGGCGTGGTCCAGTTGACGGTGAACGCCCAGACCTCCAGCAGGTCGTTGCTGGGCATGCCGCTGGGGCCATGCACCTCGGTATCGCGATGGCGCATGAAGAGGCCAGGTGTGCCGGACGGCGGCGCAGTCGCGCCATCCAGGTCAGCCGGCGTCAGCGCCTGGAAGCCAAAGCCCGACAGCGAGGGCGCGGTGCGGCGCTGGAAGGTGGCTGACAGGCCGGCCAACATGCGCGTGCGGTCGAGGGCATACACCGCCGGCCCGCCGCTCTCGTTGGAGGACACGTAGTAGGCGTCCGGCCAGACGGCGTACTTGGGGTAATCGGGGAAGTTGGGGGTCTGGAAGCGGTAGAAGTAGTACATGCCGCCTGGATCGGCCGTCTGCGAGATGTAGACGCACAGGTTGTTGCCGCTGCTGGCGAATTCGCTCAGCAGCCAGCGGTTGGCTAACTGATCGTGCAGCACGATCGGGTCGCCCGCGCCGCTGCTGCACGGGTTGCCGCTGGGCGCCAGACTGCTCAGCGTCGCTGGCCCGAAGATGACCGCGCCGGTGTTCTTGTTGTAGGCGGTGACCCGGCTGCTGCTGCTGTTGTTGATCATCTGGATGTAGTGGTTGGGACCGACGTCGCCAACCGTGTCGGGCGGGTTGACGCTGGTAAAGCCTTGGCCGTTGAAATTCAGCAGCGGCGTGCCGAAGGCATCGGGCGCGGCCGGCGCAGCGGCTTCTTGCACCGCCAGCAACGGATCCGGCCCCAACTCAGGGTTATAGGTCTCGTCCAACTGCGCGCCGAAGTGCAGGCGCGGGTTGATCTCCCGGTCCAGCGTGTAATCCGCCTCGGACGGAGGCAGATCGCTCAAGGCCGCCGTCAGGAACGGTTCGACCGGGTCGCTCACCAGCAGGTCGCCAGCCGGCTCCTGTTGCGCGGGTGCGCCAAAAGCGGCGCCGCCGGCTGCGCTGCGTTGATCGGCCTGGCCGGCCGGCTGTAAGGGGCCGGTAGGCAGCCAGACCATCACGCTGATCAACGCCAGGATCATCATGGCGCCAAAGACTCTGCGGAAATTACTCATGGGGTTGCTCCTCTTCTGAAGTTACGAAGTCGATCATCTGACTCCGATCATCGCAGCAGGGCCGCGCCTGCGGCTGGCTGCGATGATGGAGACATCCTCACTGGGCGACGCCAACCGGCGCCAGGACTACGGCCTGTTCGGCCCTGCTATCCAGTTAAACGCAACCTGGCCAGGATTTCGTCTTTGTTGAGTTGGGTGTGGATGACGACAAGTTGGCGGTACTTCATAGATACGCTTCCAGGGCAGCACCTCAATGCGGGCTTTTGACAGCTAAACTCGGCGCGTAACGCCCGGTTTCCGATGACCACCGGAATAGTCACCATTATAGCCGGCAACATACAGCCGTCAAACAACCTGCCCTGCTTCCTCACCCTGCAATAGTTGATCGGATTGCAGTTTGCAGGTATGATTGACCCGTCGGTCCCATGGCGCATCCAACCAGGGGCGCCGATCGAAAGGTGGAATACTCCCATGAACGACTCCATGCTGCGTGTAATCTGTAAAGAGGCCGGCCTGCGCGGGCTGGTCTGCGTTACCACCGAGCTGGCGCTGGAGGCTGCCCGCCGCCACAGCGCCACGCCTGTAGCCGCGGCCGCGCTGAGCGATATCCTGACCGCGACGGCGCTGCTGGGCGGCCTGTTGAAGGTCAAGCAGCGGGTGGCCCTCAAGATCGAGGCCGACGGCCCGCTGCGCAAGCTGGTGGCCGAGGCCGACGCCAACGGCCAGGTGCGCGGCTATGTGGCCGCGCCCGACACCCCCTGGCTGCTGCCCATCGACGCAAACGCCGTGGCCGCTGCGCTGGGCCGCCAGGGCTTGCTGACCGTGGTCAAGGATCTGGGCCTGCGCGGCCTGTATCAGGGCGCAGTGTCGGTGCAGGACGGCGACGTAGCCGCCAGCCTGAGTCACTACTTCGAGAAGTCGGAGCAGACTGCCAGCCTGGTGCTGCTCGGCGCGGCGCTCAACGGCGACGGCGTCATCCTTGCCGCCGGTGGGCTGCTCTTCCAGCCGCTGCCCGGCGCCGATGCCGGCGTCTTGCAGCGGGTAGCCGGCAACCTGGCCAGCCTGGCGCCGCTGGCTTCCTATCTGGCCGCCGGCCATACACCCGAACAACTGACAGCCCAAGCGTTGAACGGGCTTGACTACACAGTACTCGAGCAGCAGCCGCTGGCTTTTGGCTGTTCGTGCAGCCGCGCGCGTTCCCGTCAGGCGCTGAAGGTGCTGGGCGAGGACGACCTGCTGGCCCTGATCGTCGAAGGCGAAGCCGTAGTCGACTGTCACTTCTGCCACGAGCGCTACGTCTTCGACCGGGATGAGCTGGGCCTGATCCTGAACGAGATCGAAACCGAGACGCTGGAAGCGATGTTTGAGAGCGATGAGCCGTAACCCGTAACGAGTAACACGTAACCCGGAAAAGGATCTCCTTTGGACGACTTCCGGTTCCGGGTTACGAGTTACGAGTTACAGGGTTACGGTCTATCACTATCCCTGGAGAGCAAGCACCATGACCACCATTCCCATCACCCACATGACGCTGTACAAGCACGGCGTTGGCTTTTTCGAGCGGCGGGCCCGGCTGAGCGGCGAGCAGGTCAGCCTTGCTTTTCGCGTCGAGGAGATGAACGACGTGCTGAAGAGTCTGACTGCCATCGACTGGGGCGGCGGCCAGGTGCTGGGCGTCGAGTATCCCAGCCCGCAGAGCCGCGAGGAGCTGTTAGCCGGCTGCTCGATCCATCTGAGCGATCAGCGCAGCCTGCAAGACCTGCTGGTGAGTCTGCGCGGCCGGCGGGTGCGCCTGCTGCTGGACCAAAGTGAGGCGCTGAGCGGCGCGCTGCTGGGGCTGGACGAAGCGCCCGAAGAGGAGCCGCTGGCCACGGCCCTGGTCTCGCTCTTGCTGGACGAGTCAGCGGTGGTGCAGGCCGCGCCGCTGGGCCGTGTGCAAGGCGTCGAAATCCTCGACGACGCCGCGGCCGGCGATCTGCGTTTCTTCCTGGCCAGCTCGCTGACGCAGGAGGCGCACCGCCAGGTAACCGTGCGGCTGACGCCGGGCGAGCACGACCTGTCGCTAAGCTACGTGGCGCCGGCGCCGAGCTGGCGGGTGAGCTACCGGCTGGTGGTCGAGGGAGAGGGGGAGCGAGAGAAGGAGGGAGGGGGAGAAAGGAATGCGCTGCTGCTGGGCTGGGGCATCTTCGACAACCGGCTGGAGGAGGACCTGAAGGAGATTTCGCTGGCGCTGGTGGCTGGCATGCCAATTTCCTTCGTCTACGACCTCTTGACGCCGGTCACGCCAGAGCGGCCGGAGATCAGGGACGAGAGCCGCGTGGCGGCCGGCCCGGTCAGCTTTGGCGCGGCGATGCCGCCGCCGGCCGCGCCGATGATGGCGTCGCTGGCTATGGCCGAGTCGTTCGACGGCGCAGCCATGCCGCAGCCGGCCGCCATGGCCAAGCGCGGCATCAACGCCCAGGCGCTGGATCAGACCACGACGGCCGTGGCCAGCGGCGCCGACCTGGGCGAACTGTTCGAGTATGCCATCGCCACCCCGGTGACGGTCGGCCGCGGCCAGTCGGCCATGGTCCCGATTGTCTCGGCCCGGCTGGACTGCCGCAAGGATCTGCTCTACAACGGCAGCAAGCTCTCTGCGCATCCGGTGGCGACGCTGCGCATGCGCAACGACACCGGCCTGACCCTGGAGCGCGGCCCGGCGACGGTGATCGACCGCGGCCAGTACGCCGGCGAAGCCGTGCTGCCGTTCACGCTGGTCGACGGCGAAATTGTGGCGCCGTACGCGGTGGAGTTGGCCGTCAAAGTGCAGGAGGAAAGCCAGGTCACCCGAGAGCTGAGCGCGCTGCGCATCAGCGGCTACTACCTGCTGTTCGAAGAATGGGACGTGCGCACGCGGGTGTACCGGTTGAGCAACAGCAGCGCCAAGAGCCTGACGGTGCTGGTTGAGCAGCCACGCACGGAGTTCTACGATCTGTTCGATACAGCGGCGACGCAAGAGAAAACGGCCGAGAACCTGCGCTTTGCCGTCGACGCGCCTGCGCGCGGCGAGGCGACGCTCACCGTGCGTGAACGCCGCCTGCTCAGCCGGCGTGAGGAGATTCGCCGCCAGTCGGCGCAGGCGCTGCAAGACTACCTGGCGCGCGGCCTGCTGGACAGCAAGAGCCACAACCGGCTGCGCGAGTTGCTGGACCTGTGGGACCGTAGCGCGGCCCATGAGCGGCGGCTGGCCGAGATCGAGCAGGAGCGGCAGAAGATCTACAAGAGCCAGGAGCAGGCGCGCGGCAACATGGGCGCACTGGGCGCTGCGGGCAAAGAGGGCGAGCTGCGCGCGGGCTATGTAGACAAGCTGCGCGCCAGCGAGCAGCAGCTGGAAGCATTGGCCGGCGAGGAGAAGAAGCTCCAGGCTGAGATCGCGCGCCTCAAGGAACAGATCGAAGCAGCCATCAAAGCCCTGAGCTGAGAATTGCCACGGAAGCCACGGATTTCACAGCTTGCACAAATTTGATCTGTGCGCTCCCGATCTGTGCAATCAGCGAGCCGATAGGTCTACCCATCGACAACTATGACAGCCAAGACCAACGCCATGCGCGTCCAGGCGCGCGCCGGCGCAGAAATGACTTTTCTTGGAAGAAAAGTTATTTCTGAACCTCATCCAGCTCACGCCCCAGAGAGGATTCCCTCAGCCATGTTCCGATTGGTCGATTTGCCCCCTGATGTGCCGGGCCGGCTCTATCTGCACAGCATGCCGGGCCGCTATGAGCCGTATCAAGCCACTGTGGACGCCGTGCGTATGCGGGGGATCAGCCAGGTGGTCTGCCTGACCGCGCTGGAGGAAATCGAAGGCAAGGCGCCAGACTACGCCCGCGCCGTGCGGCGCAAGGACGTGCCCTGGCAGCAGCGCGTCTACCCCATCGTCGATTACGGCGTGCCCAGCGACCGGGCCAGCTTTCTGGAGTTGGTCAACAGCATAGCCGCTGACCTGCGCCGCGGCGTCAATATCCTGCTGCACTGTGCGGCCGGCATCGGGCGGACGGGCACCGTGGCGAGCTGCGTGCTGGTGGCATTGGGACTGACGGCCAACGAAGCCGCGCACCGCGTCAAGGTGGCCGGCTCCTACGCCGAACGCCCCGAGCAGGTCGAGTTGATCCAGTGGGTGGCAAGCCAAGTCGCGCCGTCGGGCCGTATCTAGCGCCGCCAAAGCAGCCAGGGCTTGACTGGAAGAGAGCAGGACACAGAGAACACAGAGGAGACACAGAGAACACAGAGCGTCGAGGTGGCGTTTTGTCTGCCAGACTCCATCGCTCGCTATCGCTATCTCCAACCTTTCTCTCTACCCTCTGCATCCCCTCGATGCCCTCGGTGTCTCCTCCGCGGCCTTTGTGCCTACTACGTGCTCTGGGTCTTCTCCGTGCCCTCTGTGTCTCCTCTGTGTCTCCTCCGCGCCCTTTGTACCTATTACGTGCTCTGGGTCTTCTCCGCGCCCTCTGTGTCTCCTCTGCGCCCTCTGTGTCTCCTCTGTGTCTCCTCCGCGCCCTTTGTACCTATTACGTGCTCTGGGTCTTCTCCGTGCCCTCTGTGTCTCCTCTGCGCCCTCTGTGTCCCGGTTCGAGAGTCTCACATCTTTACCTGCCAGGCCGCCAGTAACGCCACCAAGTCCTCGAACACCCATGTCGGCGGCGGATCGGCGGCGGCGAACTCGGCCGCGCTGCTGATGCCAGTCAGCACAGCGGCGGTGCGGATGCCGGCGTTGTGCCCGCCCAGGATGTCGGTCTCGTAGCGGTCGCCGACCATCACCGTTTCGTCGGGCTGCACCCCCAGCCGGGCCATGGCCTGATGGAAGAAGGGGGCGGCCGGTTTGCCGATCATCGGCGGGTTGACGCCGCTGGCGGCCTGCAAAAAGGCGATCAGCGCGCCAGCGCCCGGCTCGATGCCGCGCTCAGTGGGAATCGACAGGTCAGGGTTGGTGGCGATGAAGGGACAGCCGCGTCCGATGGCTAGCGTCGCCTCGGCCAGCTTGGCGTAGGTGGCACTGCGGTCCAGCCCCGCCACCACCAGCTCAGCCGCGCGATAGTCGTCCACCAGCGTGAAGCCGCCCTCAGTCAGCGCCAGGCGCAGCCCATCCTCGCCCACCACCAGCACGCGCGTGCCGGCCGGATAGCGGGCTTGCAGCCAGAGCGTCGTGGCTTGGGCCGAGGTGAAGATGTGTTCGACGTCGATGGCGATCCGCATGGGAACCATCTTGGCGGCCAGTTGCTGCGGCGTCATGGCTGCGTTGTTGGTCAGCAGCAGATAGGGCGTCCCGCTGCTGTTGAGCGCGTCGATGAAGCGCTGCGCGCCCGGCAGCGCCTCCAGGCCGCGGTACAGCACGCCGTCGCCGTCCAACAGGAAGGCGCGGGCGGAGGAGAGGGAAGTGTGTATGATCATGAAAGTGCAGATCCGTGACACTTGACACGTGAAACTTGAAACGTGTCAAGTGTCAGGTGTCAGGTCGTTTCGGGCTCGCGCTGCTCCGCCTCAGCCACATCGCTCTCCACATCCACCGCCGCCGTGGCCACGGCCCAGGCGACCAGCCCCCAGGTGCCCCCGGAGATCAGCAGGGCCAGCAGGATGCTCAGCGGGTTGAGCGGCACGTTGCCGCGTGCGACGCCGATCAGGGCCAGCAGGATCGCCACGGCTGCAGCGATCAAGCCGATGCGCAAGGGGAGGGACAGGCGCTTCCAGAACGATGGTTTGTCAGCGGTCGGGGTATTCATCGAAAATCAGGTTCTCCTGGTACCAGTCGAAACGCATCTGGTTGGGATCCACATCGTCGGGATCGTCCAGCGCGGGCAGCGAGCCGGCGTGCAGTTGCAGGTACTCGCCGAAGCTCTCGGGGCTGCGGCTAATGCGCACGCTGTTCTGGCCCACGACGAAAAACAGGGCGTCGCCAGGCTCCACGCCCAGCGCGTCCATCACCTCGGGCGGCAGCACCACCCGGTTGCGGCTTCCAACTTTGGCGATGCGAATGAGCATGGCGGCTCCTGTTGTTCTCATGGCTGTAGGTCACGTTACCAACGTGACTTCGGCAGGCGCCAGTGCCGTCACGTTGATACCGTGGCCTCATCGTCCGTCACGTTGATAACGTGACCTCATCGTCCGTCACGTTGATACCGTGGCCTCATCGTCCGTCACGCTGATAACGTGATCTACGTAGCTGGCCGCAGGTCTTCCACGACCAACTGTAGGCGGCGGTTGCCGTTCCAGACGTTTTCTTCCAGCGAGTAGACCAGGTCAACAGACCGGGGCAGGCGACCGTGCCAGTGGCCCTGGCGAAAGGCGATCGCGTCCCAGCTTTGCCCGCTGCGCGAGCCAGCCGCCGGGTCGCTGACCGTCAGCTTGAGGTGCGCGCCGTCCGCGCCGACCTTGCGCGCGTCGCGCACCAGCAGATTGCGGCTCAACAGCCGCGGCAGCGGGTTGGCATAGCCGGTGGGCTCCATCTCTTGCAACAACCCCAGCACGGCGTAGTCCACATCGCCCAGGGCGATCTCCTGGTCGATCAGCAGCGGCGGGCGCAGGTCCTTCTCAGCCAGTTCCTCTGCAGCGATCGCGCTCAGCCTGGCAGTGAGGGCGGGCAACTTGCGGTTTTCCACCGTCAGGCCCGCGGCCGCAGCATGGCCGCCGTGGCGCACCAGCAGGCCCTCGGCCGCGCAGCGATCCAACGCCGCGGTTATGTCGAACTGATCGATGCTGCGCGCGCTGCCGCGGCTCTGCTGCTGGCCCAGCTCCATGACGACGGCAGGACGGTAATACTGCTCCACCAGCCGGCCCGCCACCAGTCCCACGATGCCGGCCAGGAAATGTTCGCTGGCCGCCATGTGCAGGTAGCCGTCCCCGCCGCTGGCCTCGATCTGCGCCTGAGCCTGCCCAAAGGCCTCGGCTGTCACCTGCTGGCGACGCGCGTTGAGGCTGTTGAGCTGGCCGGCGAGCTGGCTGGCTTTGAAAACATCGTCCGTCAACAGCAACTCATAGCTGAGCATGGCGCTGTCCAACCGGCCGGCCGCGTTGAGCCGCGGACCCAGGGCGAAGCCGATGGTGGCGGCGGTGATCTGGCCGGGCGCAGCGCCGGCGACGCCCATCATCGCCTGCAGGCCGGGCCGCTGCGTGCGGTTGAGCTGCGCCAGGCCGCGCTGCACCAGCGTGCGGTTCTCGTCCAGCAGCGGGGCCAGATCGGCCACCGTGCCCAGCGCCACCAGATCCAGCAGATCCTCCTCAGCCAGGTCAACAGCCAGGCCAGGGCGAATCGGAGTCTGGCGGTGCGTGCGCAGCAGGGCTTGGGCCAGCTTGAAGGCCAAACCGACGCCGGCCAACCCCTTGAAGGGGTAGGGGCAATCCTGCCGCTTGGGATTAATGGCGGCCAACGCCGGCGGCAACTCGGCGCCAATGGAGTGGTGGTCAGTCACGATCACATCCAGCCCCAGCCGATTGGCAAATGCCACCTCATCCACCGAGCGGATGCCGCAGTCCACGGTGATGACCAGTTGATGGCCGTCGCGCGCCAGCTCAGCCAACGCGTTGTTGTTCAGCCCGTAGCCCTCGTCGACGCGATGGGGGATGTAAGGGTGTACGAACGCGCCCAGTGCGCTGAGCGCCTGCACCAACAGTGCGGTCGCCGTGACGCCGTCGGCGTCGAAGTCGCCGTAGACTGCGATGCGCTCCCCCTGGCGGATGGCGCGGCGGATGCGCTCTACCGCTTCGTTCATGCCCTTGATGCGAAAAGGATTGTCCAGCGTCGTCTCGCCCCTGAGGAAGGCCTCGACTCGCGTCGCGTCGTCGATGCCGCGATTCCACAGCAACTGAACGATCAACGGCGCCACGTGGGAGAGACGGGCGAAATGGCTGGCAGGGGCGGCAGGATGGACGATCCATCGTTTGGGCTGGGGGGTCATGGAGCTCCCGGTTTTCTGAAAGCGATCAAGCCTGTGGCTGCGCCCGACGGCGGGCAGCCATTGGCGATGATTATAGCCGACAAGGCTCAATTGGGCAATGTAAGCAGTGCCGTGCGCCAGCGCGGGCGGGTAGCGTCGATTGACAAACGGCGAATCGTGCTGGCCGGACTTGGAGCAAAGCTGCGTTGTCGTTACAATGGCGTCATGGAAATCACCCCCTCCTCCCTGCCTTGGCAGTCGGTTTACAAGCTGATGATCGGCTCCATCGTGCCGCGGCCCATCGGCTGGATCTCGACCGTGGACGCGGCCGGGCTGCCCAACCTGGCGCCCTTTTCCTTCTTCAACGCGGCCGGCGCCAACCCGCCCCACGTGCTGTTCTGCCCCATGGTGCGCGATACTGACGCGCAGGCCAAGGACACGCTGCAGAACGTGCGCGCGACCGGCGAGTTCGTGGTCAACATCTTCGGCGAGGCGCTGGCCGCCCAGATGAACATCACCTCCACCGAGTTCCCGGCCGACGTGGACGAATTCGCGGCGGCCGGGCTGACCCCTGCGCCCTCGCTGACTGTGCGGCCGCCGCGCGTCGCCGAAAGTCCCATGCACTACGAGTGCCAGGTAGCGCAGATCGTCGACCTGGGCCAGGAGCCCGGCGCGGGCAGCATCGTCATCGGCCGCGTGCTGCACATCCACGTGGCCGACGAGTTGCTGATCGGCGGCGATAAGATCGACATCGCGGCCTTGCAGCCCATCGGCCGGCTGGCCGGCAACAGCTACTGCCGCGTTGCGCCGGCCATGTTCGATCTGCCACGGCCCGCGTCGCAGATCAGATCGAAATGAGCGCTGCAGGTACTCGTCTTCATGATCGATAACACCGACATGCTCATCTTCTGGGCCGTGGTGCTGAGCCGGCTGCTGGTCCCCCTGCTGATTCCGCGCTATCCGCTGCCGGCCGTACTGGCGGCTCTGGTGCTGGACGGCGTGGACCAGACCATCTTCCAGGTGTTCACCGACCTGCCGCTGGACGGCTACCAGAGCTACGACAAGGCGCTTGATATCTACTACCTGACCATCGCCTACATCTCCACCCTGCGCAACTGGAGCAACCTGCCGGCCTTCCAGGTCAGCCGCTTCCTCAACTACTACCGGCTGGCTGGTGTGGTGGCCTTCGAGCTGAGCCAGATTCGCGCCCTGCTGCTGATCTTCCCCAACACCTTCGAGTATTTCTTCATCTTCTACGAGGCTGTGCGGGCGCGCTGGAATCCGCTGCGCATGAGCAAGGGCGTGGTGATCGGCGCCGCGGCCGTGATCTGGATCGTCATCAAGCTGCCGCAGGAGTACTGGATCCACGTGGCGCAACTGGACGCCACCGATTTCATCAAGCAGCGCATCTTCGGCATGCCCCTGACCGCAAGCTGGCCCGAGGCCATAGCCAACCGGCCCTGGGTGCTGCTGCTGGCTGCCGTGGCGCTGGTCGTGCTCTACTTCCTGGCGCGCTGGCTGCTCACCAAGCTGCCGCCGGCCGACTGGGAACCGTCCCGGAGGGGCTGGAAGCTGAAGCTGGCGGCCGATCCGCTGCCGGAGCACATCGACGAGCGCCACGAGCAGCTTGCCGTGGCGGCCCAAGCGCGTGTGCTGCGCCTGGCCCTGCTGGAGAAGATCGTGCTGGTCTCGCTGGTCAGCCTGATCTTCGCCAACATCCTGCCCGGCGTGCGGGCTACCACCGTGCAGCTCTACGCCGCCATCGCCCTGGTCATCGTCGTCAATGCCTTCCTCAGCCACTGGCTGGCCCTGCGCGGCCGCGGCTGGGAGTCCATCGCGCGCGAGTTCGTGGTCATGGCCGCGGTCAACCTGGCCCTGGTCTACCTGGCCGATTTCCTGCTGCGCCAGGGCGGCGGCGCGCTGAATCTGCAAATTACCCTGTTCTTCGTGCTGCTGCTGACGCTGATCGTGACGCTGTACGATCGCTACCACGTGGTGTACGAGGCGCGCTTTGCGCAACCGGTAGACGGACGAGAAAACAACGTCACATTATCCCCGTCGTGACACAGCGCTGTGCACGCGTAGAATGAAGGCAGAGAAGTATGTGCTTATGGAGTGTGCCGTGAATGTTGAATCACCCCCTGTTCGCATGGCTGTGTTGCTGCCGGCCGACGTTGCCAAGACTCTGCGAGAGGTTGTGCCGTCGCGCCAGCGCGCGCGCTTCATTGCCGAGGCCGTCGAGCGCGAGTTAAGGCGTGTCCAGTTGGAGGCCGCCCTGGAAGCCAGCGCGGGCGCATGGCAGGATGCTGATCACCCGGAGTTTGCCGATGGCCCAGCCATTGATCGTTGGATTGCCGAGGGGCGCACGCACATGGGGTGGATCACGAATTCCCCATGCTGAGCGTGCGCCGCGACCAAATAAGACGTCGCTGGCTCGGTCAGAGACCGGCCAGAGCAGCCAGTTGGACAAGCCCGCTCGTTCACACCGTGCGCAGACGCAGCATCAGGCGCGGCTCGCGCCGGATTGCTTGCGCCTGCTCAATCAACTCTTCCAGGTCGTCGTCAACGTCCAAATAACACCCTGACAGCGCGTCAGCGCGACCCGACGCCAATGCGACCACCAACTCGACCGCCTGCTCTATGGGGGTATCCAGCCCTTCCTCGAAAAGCTGCTGGAACCACTGCTGCACCATCGGCGCGCGCGCCCGCACCTGGGGCGAGGTGGCGACGTGATCGCTCAGCGGGGTGCGCACGGTGCCGGGACCGACGGCCAGGACGGCGACGCCGTAGGGCTGGGTCTCGATGGCCAGCGTCTCTGTGAAGCGGATCAAGGCGGTCTTGCTCGCGCCGTAGGCCGAGATGGTCTCGATTCACGGGCTCGCACCCCGCCGGGATTTCCAGGAGCCATGCCCCATGACGCCACAATTCGTTGGCTTGCAGAATGACCCGGCAGCCGCGCCGGGGGTCGAATACGACGAGATTGCCGCGCTGCCCAGCACTCCAGGGCAGGTGCTGGTTACCTGCGTCGATTACTGTCCCGGCCAGGTGGTCGAGCAGCAGATCGATGACCTGGCCAGTTTCCTGGACTGCCACCGGCCAGAGTGGGTGACAGTGCGCTGGATCAACGTCGATGGCCTGTCGGACATGGACGTCGTCCACGCGCTGGCCACCAAGTACGAGCTGCACCCCCTGGCCATCGAGGATCTGCTGGATTTGAGCGACCGGCCCAAGGTGGAGCCCTACGGCGGCGAGGACACCGCCTTGCGCGCCCGCCTGTTCATCGTCGCCCGCACCCTGGAGTTAGCGGCGGGGCGCCTGGCCAGCCGCCAGATTTCGCTGTTCCTGGGCCATAACACTGTGCTGACGTTTCGGGAGACGCCCAGCGACGTGTGGGATCACGCCCGGCAGCGCCTGCGCACCAAGGGCTCGCGCCTGCGCAATCACGACGCAAGCTTTTTGGTCTACTCGCTGCTGGACGCGATCGTGGACGGCACTTTCCCGATCCTGGAACACTACGGCAGCGAGATGGCTCAGATCGAAGCCAAATTGCTGGATGGCCCCCAGCGCGCGGTCAGAGCGAGGATCGATGAGATCAAGCAGGACCTGCTGCTGCTGCGCTGGGTGATGTGGCCGATGCGCGAGATGGTAGCCCTCTTGCAACGCGAGCCGCACGAGTGCATCAGCGACGACACGCGCGTCTACCTGCGCGACCTGCACGACCATGTGGTGCAGATCATCGAGATCAACGAGATCTACCGTGAGCGGGCCGGCGACTTATCCGACAGCTATATGTCGGCAGTTTCCTATCGCATGAACCAGGTTATGAAGGTGCTGACCATCATCGGCACCATCTTCATCCCCCTAACCTTCCTGGCCGGCGTCTACGGCATGAACTTCCGCCACATGCCCGAGTTGGACCAGACCTGGGCCTATCCCTTGTTCTGGCTGATCTCCCTGGTGGTCGTGATTGGCATGCTGACGTTGTTCAAGCGCAAGGAGTGGCTGTGATCGCGCATGCGTCCCGATCCGGCGCAGCGCCCCGCCGCCGGCAGCGCTCGCTACAATAGACCACCTCGTCCCAGTTGCGCGCCCACTTCTTGCGCCAAGTGAAAGCCCGGCCGCAGACGGGGCAGATTTTGGTGGGGAGGTCTTGTTTCTTGGGGGTGGGCATGGGAGGAGGTAAATCGGTAGATTGGTAGATGGGTCGGGCGCCAACGTCGGGACAGGTTGTAGGTCACGTTATCAACGTGACGGCCTCAGGGAAATGTCAGCAGAACGTACGCACTTGCCACGAGTTGCACGAATATCGCAAAGTCAGAGGGTCTGAATCATTCGCTAAATTCGTGCAATTCGTGGCCTGCCTTTGGATTCTGTGCAAGTCCTGTTTGGACCAGCTCATCCATTCCCACCAAGAACCAGGCCGCTTGCTCACGCACCCGCGAGCGCTCATCCTCGTCCAAGTAGCGCAGGCCCAGGACGGCGTTGCCCAGCCGGGGGTTGTGGCGCAGGGTCGCCTCGTGCTGCAACAGGAAGTTCCAGTAGAGGAAGTTGAAGGGGCAGGCGTCGGGGCCGGTGCGGGCTTTGGGATCATAGCGACAGCCCGCGCAGTAGTCGCTCATCTTGTGGATGTAGTTGGCCGAGGCGACGTAAGGCTTGGTGGCCGTGCGGCCGCCGTCGGCGTTCAGGCCCATGCCCAGCACGTTGGGCAGCATCACCCACTCGTAGGCGTCCACGAAGGCGGCCAGGAACCAGTCGTTGACCTGCAACGGCTCAATGCCGGCCAGCAGGCAGAAGTTGCTGAGCAGCATCAGCCGTTCGATGTGGTGGGTGTAGCCGGTCTCCAGGGCGCGACCGATCGCGCTGCGCAGGCAGGCCATGTCGGTCTCGCCGCTCCAGAAGAAATCCGGCAGCGGCCGCTGCGCCTGCCAGGCGTTGAAGCCTTCCCACTGGCCGGCCAGCCGCCAGTACTGCCAGTAGATGTACTCCCGCCAGCCGACAACCTGGCGCACGAAGCCCTCCACCGAGTTGAGCGGGGCCTGGCCGGCGTGGTAGGCGCGCTCGGCGGCCTGGGCCAGATCGAGCGGCTCCAGCAGGCCGATGTTCAGGTAGGGCGAGAGCAGCGAGTGGAAGAGCAGGGGGTGCTGGCGGCTCATGGCGTCCTCGTAGGGGCCGAAGCCGGCCAGCCGCTGGGCCAGAAAGTCGTCGAAGGCCGCCTGCGCCTGCGCGCGAGTCACGGCCAGGTCGAAGCCGTCCACCGTGCCGACGCCGGGCAGCGCTGCCACCTCGGCCATCACCTGGCGGGTAATCTCGTCGGGGGGGAAGCTAGGCGCGGTCGGCGGTCGCAGGTCCTTGGGCAGCGGCTTGCGGTTGTCGGCGTCGAAGTTCCAGCGGCCGCCCAGCGGCTGGTCGCCATCCATCAGCAGGCCGAATCGGCGCCGCATGGCGCGATAGAAGTTCTCCAGCACGATGCGTTGGTCGGGCTTGGCGTTGGGAAAAGGATCGAACTGGCCGGCCAGCAAATCCGTGTTGGGCAGCACGCGCACGGGCACGCCGAGCTGCTCGGCCAGCCTGCCCTGCTGCCAGCGCCGGCCGGCGATCTCGCTGGCGGCCATGGTCAACAACTCGGCCGGCCGGTGG
>JBAQCH010000280.1:0-21674 GCA_049294015.1 Anaerolineae bacterium | reverse complement strand
CTCTGGGAGAGGGGCTGGGGGTGAGGGTGGCGCCGCAACCACCAACCAACCCCCTGGAGCTTTATCGCGCGCTGCATCAGGCCATCAGCAGCGGGCTGGTGCAGGCCTGCCACGACTGCTCCGAGGGCGGGCTGGCCGTGGCCGCGGCTGAGATGGCTCTGGCCGGCGGGCTGGGGCTGGAGCTGCGTCTGGCCGCCGTCCCCCGCACCGCCGAGGTCAGGGACGACGCGGCCATCGCCTTCTGCGAATCGCTGGGTCGCCTGCTGGTAGCCGTGCGCCCCTCCGGCTCCGACAAGTTCGAGGCGCTGCTGGCCGGCCACCAAGTCGCCCGCATCGGCCGCGTGCGCGAGGACGCCCGCATCGTCATGACCGGCCTGGACGGCCAGCCGGTCATCGAGACTGACCTGGACGCCGTAGAGCGAGCCTGGCGCGGCCATATGAACGGATGACCAGCCTAAAACGGAGCAGGACACAGAGTTCACGGAGTCGACACAGAGTTCACAGAGGCTCCATGTTTCTTCTCAGCGCCCTCTGTGTCTCCTCTGCGCTCTCTGTGTAAGCTCCGAGCCTTCCCGGTCAAGGAGTGTGCTGTGCCCGGACAGACCTCCCTGATTTCCTTGTCTACGTGTCTACTTGTCTACTCCCATGAACCCACCCATCCTCATCCTTCACGCCACCGGCGCCAACCGCGATCGCGAGGCGGCCTGGGCCTGTGAGCTGGCCGGCGGCGCGCCGGAGATCGTCCACGTCAACCAACTGGCGGCCGGCGAGCGCCGCTTGCAGGACTACCGCATGCTGGTGTTGCCCGGCGGCTTCAGCTACGGCGATGGCCTGGGCGCGGGCAAGCTGTGGGCCGTTGCCCTGCGCCACCGCCTGGGCGACGAGCTGGCGGCCTTCGTCGCCGCCGGCCGCCCCGTCCTCGGCATCTGCAACGGCTTCCAGGTCCTTGTCAAAGCCGGCCTGCTGCCAGGGCTGAACGATGAAGTAGGAACGATGAATGATGAGTCGGAGACTCCGGATTCATCATTCATCGTTCATCACTCATCATTCTCCCCTCTGGCTACCCTCACCCGCAACGACTCCGCCCACTTCGAGTGCCGCTGGGTCTACTTGCAGCCGCAGGCCGGCAGCCCGTGCGTGTTCACCCAGGGGCTGGAGGAGCCGATCTACTGCCCCGTGGCCCACGGCGAGGGCAAGTTCGTGGCGCGTGTCGAGGCGACGCTGGCGGCCATGGAGGCGCAGGGGCTGGTGGCGCTGCGCTACGGGCGGCCGGAGGCGGCTGAAGCCGCCACTACCAAGGATGTCGGCTATCCGTGGAACCCCAACGGCTCGCAGGCTGACATCGCGGGCGTCTGCAACCCGGCCGGCACGGTGTTCGGCCTGATGCCGCACCCAGAGGATCACGTCATCCCCCAGCAGCACCCGCGCGTCCACCGCGGCGAGCGAGGATTGTTGGGGCTGCCGTTGTTCGTCAATGGTGTGCGCTACGCAGCGCAGGTTGGCTGAATGTAGAATCAAAGGAAACCAAACGATGTTATCCACCGACCAAATCATCGCCGCCATCCCCCACGCCCTGCTGCGCGTCGATCTGCCCGGCTTCGGCCCGCGGCTGGAGGGCAAGGTGCGCGATATCTACGTGCAGGACGGCCAGCGCATCCTCGTCACCACCGACCGCGTGTCGGCCTTCGACCGGGTGTTGGGCGCCATCCCGTTCAAGGGGCAGGTGCTGAACCAGCTTAGCGCCTGGTGGTTCGAGCAGGTCAGCGATGTGGTGGCCAACCATGTCATCCGCGTGCCGGACCCCAACGTGACCGTCGCCCACGAGGCCGAGGCGCTGCCGGTGGAGGTGATCGTGCGCGGCTACATCACCGGCGTCACCAGCACGGCGCTGTGGACGCTCTACTCGCAGGGCGTGCCGCGACCCTATGGCCTCGACCTGCCAGCCGGCCTGCGCAAAAACGATCCCCTGCCGCAGCCGGTGATCACGCCGACCACCAAGGCGACCGGCCCGGGCGGCCACGACGAGCGGCTGACCTCGGCGGAAGTCGTGGAGCGCGGCCTGGTGGAGCCGAAGCTGTGGGACGCGGTGCAGCAGGCCGCGCTGGCCATCTTCCAGCGCGGCCAGGAGGTCGCCCGCCGCGCCGGGCTGATCCTGGTGGACACCAAGTACGAGTTCGGCCTGATCGACGGCAAGCTGGCGCTGATCGACGAGGTGCATACGCCCGACAGCAGCCGCTTCTGGGTTGCCGATAGCTATGAGCGCGTGCAGGCGGGTTTCGATACGGCGCAGACGGGTCTCGATACGGCGCAGACGCCTACTCGACCTACGGACGCGGAGCCGGAGAGCTTCGACAAGGAGTTTCTACGCCTGTGGTTTGTGGCCCAGGGCTACCGCGGCGAGGGCGAGCCGCCGGCCATGCCGCCGGAGTTCATCGCCGAAGTTGCGCAGCGCTACATCGCCGCCTACGAGCGACTGACCGGCCTGGCCTTCGAGCCGGGCAGCCAGCCGGCTGCCGAGCGCATCCGACAGACGCTAGCCGGCTAGTTAACACGGAATGGCCATGAGTGACACAAACCGAGCGCAGTTCGTTCCGGCAACGCTGGACGATCTCCCCATGCTGCTGGCTATGATGCCCGGCGTCTACGTCTATGACGGCGAGATGCCGGACGTGGAGCGCTGGGCCGCGGCCGCCGCCGAGCTGATCCAGCATCCCGACCTGGGCCGCCTCTGGATGATCCACTTGAACGGCCAGGCCATCGGCTACCTGGCCGCCACCTACGGCTTCAGCCTGGAGTTCTGCGGCCGCGGCATCGTCGTCGACGAGCTGTTCGTGGCCGAGGCCTACCGCAGCCAGGGCATAGGCCGCCAGGCCATCGAGTTCGTCGAGGAATTCGCCCGCAGCCAAGGTCTGCACTCGCTGACCCTGGACGTGGACATCGCCAACGTGCGCGGCCAGCAGTTTTACCAGGCGCGCGGCTTCCAGTATTACCCGCATATGCATATCATGAACAAGCAGTTGGAAGTAGACAAGTAGACAAGTACACAAGTACTCAAGGAAACAGGGAAACAAGGAAAAAAGGCGGAGCGCCTCTTTGCCCTTGTCTACCTGTCTACTTGTTTACTTGTCTACTTGCCTACTTGTCTACTTGCCTACTTGTCTACTTGTCTACCCCTGCCCAGGAGGTTCCCAATGGCTCTCGTCCCCATCATCATGGGTTCCAAGTCCGATCTGAAGCATGGCCAAGAGATCGCGGCGGAGCTGGCGAAGTACGGCATCGCCAGCGAGATCCGGGTGGCGTCAGCCCACAAGGTGCCTGCCTACGTGCTGGCGCTGCTGGCAGCCTACGAGGCCGATCCGCAGCCCAAGGTCTACATCACCGTGGCCGGCCGCAGCAACGCGCTCAGCGGCCTGGTGGACGGCAGCGTGTTGGCCCCGGTCATCGCCTGTCCGCCCTACTCAGATCGCTTCGGCGGCGCGGACATCTTCTCGTCACTGCGCATGCCGTCGGGCATCGTGCCGGCCGTGGCGCTGGAGCCGTCAGCCGCAGCGCTGCTGGCCGCCAAGATTTTGGCCCTGGCCGAGCCGGGCCTGCGCGCGCAGGTCGAGCAGGCCCAGCAGGCGATGCGGCAGACGATTCTGGATGATGATATGGCGGTGAGGGGGTAGGGGAAGGGAATACCACAGCGGATGAAGAACAGCGGATGAAGAACGGCGGATGACGATGGGCAGATGCCACAGTCACCGGCTGATGGGCAGATGGCACAGTCACCGGATGACGCCAGGGCCCAACTCGTTGTCCTTCCTCCGCTGTGATACCTCCGTCTCCCATCTGTTGTCCTTCATCCGCTGTGATACCTCCGCTCCCTCCCCCCTTGTCTACTTGTCTACTTGTCTACCTGTCTACTTCCATGGACCAACACTTCCTTGACGACGACTTCGACCGCCCGCGCGAGGCCTGCGGCGTGTTCGGCATTTATGCGACCGGCTCGGATGTCGCTCGGTTGGCCTTCTTCGCCCTCTACGCCTTGCAGCACCGCGGCCAGGAGAGCGCCGGTATCGCCACCTGCGACGGCCACATGGCTTTCATCCACAAGGGCATGGGGCTGGTACATCAGGTGTTTAACGAAGACAAGCTGCGGCCGCTGCAAGGCCACCTTGCCATCGGCCAGAACCGCTACTCCACCACCGGCGGCAGCCACCTGCGCAACGCCCAGCCCTACCTGATCGAGACCATGCACGGCCCGCTGGGCGTCGGCCACAACGGCAACCTGACCAACGCGCTGCACCTGCGCCAAAAGCTGCTGGAGCGCGGCGTTGGGCTGAGCTCCTCCAGCGACAGCGAGGTGATCACCCAGATGCTGGCCGCGCCGCTGCCGGGCGCGCCGCTGGGCCAGCCCGACTGGGAGGGGCGGCTGGCCAGCTTCATGGCCGAGGCTGAGGGCGCGTACTCGCTGGTGATCCTGACGCGCGACTCGGTCTACGGCGTGCGCGACCCGCTGGGCCTGCGGCCGTTGTGCATCGGCCGGCTGCCTGAAAACGGGCACCCAGTCGGCTATGTGCTGGCGTCCGAGTCCTGCGCGCTGGGCACCATTGGCGCGGAGTTCGTGCGCGAGGTGCGGCCGGGCGAGATCGTGCGGTTGGACGCGGACGGCCTGCACAGCCGGCAGGCCGTCGATCCCGCGCCCGAGCCGGCCTTCTGCATCTTCGAATACGTCTACTTCGCCCGGCCCGACTCCGTGATCGAGGACCAGACCGTCCATCGCGTGCGCCAGCGGCTGGGCGAGATGCTGGCCAGCGAAGCGCCGGCCGACGCCGACATCGTGGTCGGCGTGCCCGACTCGGCCACGCCGGCCGCCATCGGCTACGCTATCGCCTCCGACCTGCCCTACACCGAGGGGCTGATCAAGAACCGCTACATCGGCCGCACCTTCATCCAGCCCGACGACCGGCTGCGCAAGGCTGGCGTGCATCTCAAGTACAACCCACTACGCGCCAACCTGGAGGGCAAACGGGTGGTGCTGGTGGACGACAGCATCGTGCGCGGCAACACGGCCGGTCCGCTGGTACATCTGCTGCGTGAGGGCGGGGCGGTCGAGGTGCATGTGCGGGTCAGCTCGCCCCCGGTGCGCCACCCCTGCTTCATGGGCATCGACATGGCGCGCGGCGAGGACCTGATCGGCTACGCTAAGAGCGTCGAGGAGATTCGCCAGCACATCGGCGCCGACAGCCTGGCCTATCTGTCGCACCAGGGCATGCTGCGCGCGGTCGAGGCCGGCTTGCAGGGGCAAGGCGGCCATTGCAGCGCCTGCTTCACCGGTTCCTATCCCATCCGGCTGGAGGATTGGTGGACGTCCAAGGAGAAGCTGGCGTTCGAGGGGATTTGGGGATAAGGGAAGGAGTACGTGAGATGATAGAGACCCTGTTAGTCATCGGCCGCGGCGGGCGCGAGCATGCGTTGGCCTGGAAGCTGGCGCAGTCGCCGCGGGTGGAGCGGGTATGGGTCGCGCCGGGCAACGGCGGGACCGCGCGGGCTGGCGGCAAGATCGCCAACGCAGCATTGCAGGAGAGCGATTTCGGCGCGCTGATCGACTTCGCGCGACACCATGGCGTGACCCTGACTGTTGTTGGCCCGGAAGCGCCGCTAGCCGAAGGCGTCGTCGACGCGTTCCAGGCTGCCGGGCTGCGCTGCTTCGGGCCGTCCAGGGCCGCGGCGCAGATCGAGGCATCCAAGGCTTTCGCCAAGGATTTTATGGCCCGCCACGGCATCCCAACGGCCCGCCACGCCACGTTCAGCGACTTCGACGCGGCCTTGGCCCACCTGCGCCAGGTCGATTACCCTGTGGTGCTCAAGGCCTCAGGCCTGGCGGCCGGCAAGGGGGTGATCCTGCCGGCGTCGCGGGCCAAGGCCGAGGCGGCGTTGCGCCAGATCGTGGTGGCGCGCGAGTTCGGCGCGGCCGGCGACGAGGTGGTGATCGAGGAGCGGCTGGCCGGGCCGGAGGCGTCGGTTTTGGCTTTCAGCGACGGGCGAACGGTGGCCGTCATGCCGGCTGCCCAGGATCACAAGCGCGTCTTCGACGGCGACCAAGGCCCCAACACCGGCGGCATGGGCGCCTACGCCCCGGCCCCGCTGATGACGACCGAGCTGCGGGACGAGGTGCGCCGCACGGTTCTGCAACCCGCCATCGATGGCCTGGCTGCGGAGGGTATGCCCTACGTTGGCGTGCTCTACGCTGGTATGATGCTCACGGGGTCTCGATACGGCGCAGACGCCTACTCGACCAGCGGAATGAGAACACTGGAGTTCAACTGCCGTTTCGGCGACCCCGAAACCCAGGTTATCCTGCCGCTGCTGGAGAGCGATCTGATCGACGTGATCGAGGCTTGTCTGGATGGCCGACTGGCTGAAATGGATGTGCGCTGGCGGGACGGCGCAGCGGCAACCGTGGTTGCTGCGTCCGAGGGCTACCCAGGCAGCTACCCCAAGGGGCGTGAGATCAATGGCGTGGCCGAGGCCGCGGCGCTGCCGGGCGTGGCGGTGTTTCACGCGGGCACACGGCTGGCCGAGGACGGTCGCCTACTGACCGACGGCGGCCGCGTGCTGGCCGTCACTGGCGTCGGAGACAACCTGCCAGCAGCGCTGGCACGCGCGTACAGCGGCATCGAGCACATCCACTTCCAGGGCATGCACTACCGCCGCGACATTGGCGCGAAGGCCGACGTAGGGTAAAATGAAGCCATGCCCGAAACCTTAACCAACCCGCACGATAGCTTCTTCCGTCAAGCTTTGTCACGGCAAGACGTGGCCACTGACTTCCTGCGCCATTACCTGCCCCCAGAGTCTGCGGCGCTGGTGAACCTCTCGTCGCTAGAGCCGATGCCGGATACGTTTGTCGACGAGCATCTGCGGGTACATCACTCGGACCTGGTCTTTGCTGTGCGGTTGAAGGATAACCGGCCGGCCATCGTCTACGTGCTCTTCGAGCACAAGAGCTATCCCGATGTGCGTATGGCTTTTCAGTTGCTGCGCTACATGGTGCGCATCTGGGAGCGCTGGCCCAAGCCGTCGGCCGGTTTGCAGCCCATCATTCCTCTGGTCGTCTACCATGGCCAGTGGGAGTGCCGCACGCCCATCAATCTGGCTGGCATGTACGACGGGCCGGACGATCTGCTGGCTTACTTCCCCGACTTTCGCTATTGGCTAGTAGATCTATGCCAGTTCAGCGACGCCGAAATCCGCGGCGAGGCGGTGCTACGCTTGGCGTTGCTGGTGATGAAGCATATCAACGACCCAGACGGGATCAAGCGCGTGGCAGAGATCTTTGACTTGATGGAAAAGCTATCACAGATCGAGAGCACGGCAGAGTTCGTAGCCACGGTTTTGCGTTATCTGATCACGGGCAGTAGTACCATCACAGAAGCGGATCTGCAGGAATCTATGGAAGAACACTGGCCAGAAGGAGTAACGATTATGGCGACGATAGCAGACAACTGGTTACGACAGGGCATGCAACAGGGCATGCAACAGGGCATGCAACAGGGCTTGCAGCAGGGCTTGCTGGAAGGACGGCGTCGGGGCCTGCTCGATGCCATCAGCCTGGGGGTGAAGCTGAAGTTCGGCAACGAGGGACTGCGCTTGCTTGCGGAGATTCGCCGAATCGAGGATGTGGCGACGCTGGAGACCATCTACGACAGCATTCTGGTCGCTGAGAACCCTGACGACCTGCGCCGGCTCTACGCTGAACCACAGGCATGAGCGCCGCCACCTACCAAGCCGCTGGCGTTGACATCGCCGCCGGCGCGCGCGCGGTTGAGCTGATGCGGGACGCCGTGCGCGCCACCTATGGGCCGGAGGTGCTGCTGGGCATCGGCGCGTTCGGCGGGCTGTTCGACGTGGCCGCGCTGCAAGCCATGGACGCGCCGGTGCTGGTGGCCTCCACCGATGGCGTGGGCACCAAGACCAAGATCGCCGCGGCGCTGGGGCGCTACGACACCATCGGCCACGACATTGTCAACCACTGCGTCAACGACATCCTGGTCCAGGGCGCGCGGCCACTTTTTTTCCTTGACTACATCGCCAGCAGCAAGCTGGACCCCAAGGTGGTTGCCGCGGTGGTCAGCGGCGCAGCGGCTGCCTGCCGGGCGGCTGGCTGCGCGTTGCTGGGCGGCGAGACGGCCGAGATGCCGGGCGTCTATGCGTCGGACGAGTTCGACCTGGTGGGCACGATCGTGGGCGCCGTTGATCGCGCCGAGATCATCGACGGCTCGACCATCCAGCCTGGCGACGCGGTAATTGGGCTGGCCTCGTCCGGGCTGCACACCAACGGCTTCTCGCTGGCCCGCAAGGTCTTCGAAGGCTGGGACCTGCACGCCGAACTACCTGAGCTGGGCCGGCCGCTGGGCGATGCGCTGCTGGCGCCGCACCGCAGCTATCTGGCCGAGGTCCAGCGCCTCCAGCAGGCCGGCGTCACCGTAAAAGGGCTGGTCCACATCACCGGCGGCGGGCTGATCGACAATCCGCCGCGCATCCTGCCAGACGGCACAGCCATCCATCTGCGCCGCGGCAGTTGGCCTATCCCACCGCTGTTTCAGCTCATTCAGCGCACAGGCGAGATTGCTGACGACGAGATGGCCCATGTCTTCAACCTGGGGCTGGGAATGTTGGTAATCGCGCCGGCGCAACACGCTCTGTTAGCCCTGCGCGCACTAGGCGAGGGCTGGCTGGTGGGCGAAGTGGTTGCCGGGGAGCAGGAGTGCCTTGTTCTATGACCAAACGACTGGCGGTCCTGATCTCCGGCAACGGCAGCAACTTGCAGGCCATCATCGACGCCATCGCAGCCGGCCAGCTCGACGCCCGAATCGCTGTGGTTGCATCGAACCGGCGCGATGCCTACGGCCTGGTGCGGGCCGAGCAAGCTGGCATTCCCACGCTCTATTGCCCCTTCAAACCTTATAAGGACGCTGGGCGGCCGCGCGAGCAGTACGATGCCGACCTCGCCGCGCAGGTGGCAGCCTATGCGCCCAACCTGGTAGTGCTGGCCGGCTGGATGCACGTGCTCAGCCCCGCCTTTCTGGATCGCTTCCCCGGCCGGGTCCTCAACCTGCACCCGGCGCTGCCTGGCCAGTTCGCCGGCACCCACGCCATCCAGCGCGCCTATGTGGCCTTTCAACAGGGCGAGATCGACCACACCGGCGTGATGGTGCATTGGGTCGTGCCGGAGGTGGATGCTGGGCCAGTGGTGGCTAGCGCCGAGGCGCCCATCTACCCCGGCGACAGCCTGGACGATTTGGAGCATCGTATCCACGCGACGGAGCATCGGCTGCTGGTCCAGGCGATCAAGGCAGCCTTAAGCTGAGCGGCGGAGTTGCACCGCGCCTGGGTGGGCTGGGGACTGGTTCGGTGCATGTTCCCCATTTTTCCAATCTGTGTATAATGCGCGACAGCGATTGACCTGATTGGCGACGCTGGCCGGCGCTCCCCCCACACGACTTCGCGCTCCCTACGTGACCCGGCTTGTGTCATAGCGTTCGCGGAGGCAAGCAGATCGATGGAACTCAACGCAAGGCTGGTTATTGGCGGTCCGCAGGGCACTGAACGGACGGTGTCTTTAGCGGAGACAGAAATTACGGTGGGCCGGGCCACGACCAACGACGTCGTGCTCTCCGACGCCAAGGCCTCGCGGGCGCATGCCCAACTGGTCTTCAGCGAGGCACAGTGGACCCTGGTCGACCTGGGCTCGGCCAACGGCACGCTGCTCAACGGCCAGCCCGTGCTGGAACGCGTGGCGCTGCAACCGGGCGACGTGATTACAGTTGGCGACAGCACGCTGCACTTCGACCACGGCCTGGCGGCCAACCTCGGTCCCCTGGTCATCGAGACCCCAGCCGACCTGGACGCAACGCTGGCCGACGTGACGGTGCCTGTCCAGCTCAACGACACCCGCGTTGCCCGGCTGGCCATTCAAACCCCTACCGGAACGTGGGAAGTGCCGCTGCAACAGGAGTCGCTGCTCATCGGCCGGCAAAACGACTGCGACGTAGTGCTCAGCCTGGAGCGGGTTTCCCGCCAGCACGCGCGCATCGAGCGCCGCGGCGATGAGTTTTGGCTGCGCGACCTGGACAGCACCAACGGCACCTGGCTGGCCGGGCGACGCATCGAACAACAACCGCTGCGCGACGGCGACACCGTGCGCATCGGCGACGCCCAACTGGTCTTCAAGCAGGCCGCGTCTCCCGACGATCTGACGTTGGTCGATGCCGGAGGCGCCAGTTTGAGCCGCGGCGCCGGCCGGCCGCGCCAGCCCGTGGTCTTCGTCCCGGGCCTGATGGGCTCCGAGCTGTGGCTGGGCAGCGAGATGGTCTGGCCCAACGTGCGCCTGCTCTTCACCCAGCCCGAGATTTTCACCCTGCCGGAAACCGTCCACCTGGAGCCGCGCGGGATCGTCGGCGAGGTGGTCCTGGTGCCCAAGTTCGTCGAACAGGAGCAATACAGCCGGGCCGGCGACTTTCTGGAGGAAGCGTTGGGCTACCAGCGAGGCCGCGACCTGCTGGAGTTTGCCTACGACTGGCGCCACGACGTGCGCGAGTCGGCCCGCAAGCTGGCTGAAGCCATCGACGCCTGGCCGGTTACGCCGCCCGTCACCATCATCGCTCACAGCCTGGGCACACTGGTCAGCCGCTACTACATCGAGCGGCTGGGCGGCAAGCACAAAGTCGGCCGTGTCGTTCTGATCGGCGGGCCGCACCAGGGCACGCCACGCATCGCCACCGACTTGATCCATGGCGTCGGCCTGCTGCCCTTCGGCCTGTTCGGCGACCGGCTGCTGGACGTGATCAAGACCTTCCCTTCGGTCTATCAAATCTTGCCAACCTATCCCTGCGCCATCGACCAGAACGGCCAGCCCATCGATCTGCTGGCCGACGAGCACTGGCTGCCTGCCGAACAGATCCCGCTGCTGCGCCTGGCGCGCGAGTTCCGGACTGAACTGGGCACGCGCAGCAGCGTGCCGGCGGTCTCGGTCTTCGGCTACGGCCTGGAGACGGTCACCGACCTGCAAGTGACGCGCGCGGGCGACGGCCGCTGGTCGAAGCTGGCTTTCAAGGCCAAGCCCGGCGGCGACAACCGCATCCCCGAACACAGCGCCATCCTGGACGGCTCGGATGTGCATCCCGTGCAGCAAGGTCATGGCTCGCTCTACGTGGACAACGACGTCAAGGCGCGCCTCAAAGTAGAATTGCTGCGATGACTCCCGACTCTCTGGGCGACTATACCATCACCCGGCTGCTGGGCCGGGGCGGACAAGCTGAGGTCTACGAGGGCTTCGACCCCGACCTGGACCGCGCCGTGGCCATTAAGGTAATCTTGCCGGCCGTGGCCGGCGAGCCAGGCTTCGAGGAGCGCTTCCGGCGCGAGGCCCGGCTGGTGGCCAGCCTGCGCCATCCGCACATCGTCCAGGTGTTCGACTTCGACGTGGCCGACGGCAAGCCCTTCATGGTCATGGAGTACCTGAAGGGCGACACGCTCAAGACCCGCCTGGCCGACCTGCGCAGCCGCGGCCAGACCATGCCGCTGGCCGAGATCGCCCGCATCCTGGACGCATTAGCCAGCGCGCTGGACTACGCCCACGGACGCGGGGCCATCCACCGCGATATCAAGCCGGCCAACATCCTGTTCACCGAGCAGGACGAGCCGGTGGTGGTGGATTTCGGCATCGCCCGCCTGCTGAGCGACGCCGCCCAGTTGACCGCCCAAGGCCAGATCGTCGGCACCCCGGCCTACATGGCGCCGGAGCAAGCGCGCGGCGAGTCCGTCGATGCAACGTGCGACCAATACTCGTTGGGCGTGGTTCTCTACGAGATGGCCACCGGCCGCACCCCATTTCAGGGCGAGTCGCCGACCGCGCTGCTGATGCAGCATGTCAACAACCCGCCGCCGCCGCCCCGCTCGCTGAACGCCGATCTGCCCACCGCTGTGCAGGCGGTCTTGCTCAAGGCGCTGGCCAAGCAGCCGCAACAGCGCTTCGCCACGGTGGGCGAGATGGCCGCGGCCTTGCGCCAGGCGCTGGCCGGCGTGGCCATGCCGCAGACTGCGCCGGTTTCGGCCGACGCAGCCACCCTCGTGGCCCAGGCGGGGGTCGCATCTGAAGCGGCCAAAGCAGCCGCGCCGGCCCCGCTCAACCCGGCGGTCGAGAATGCGGCCGGCAGCGGCGACAATGTGCTGACCGGTCTTTTGAAGGTAGCCAGCGTCTTCGCTCCGCTGGTGGGTCAAGAGCCCAAGCCGGTTGGCGACACCCCGCGCGACCGGCGCAGCCGCCTGGCCGCGGCCATGGGCGCCATCGGCATCTTGCTGGCCAGCCTGCAACTGCTGGTCGGCGCGTTTGACCTGGTCTCGCGGCCGGCGGCTGTGCTGGGCAAATTTCTGCCCTACATCATCGTCGTGCTGTTGGTGGGCGGGGCCGTCTTGTCCATCGGCGTGGCGTTGCGTTCTCCCACGCTGCGCCGCCGCCGCCAGGCTCTTTCGCTGCTGCTGCTCATCCTGCTGGTGGGGCTGGTCTGGGGCGGCTACACAGCCTATGACCGGCTGCGCCCGCCCGAGGGATTCCTGGTGCTGATCGCTGATTTCGACGGTTCGAACGCCACGCGCAAGGGCGACTTCGCCGGACGCATCGGCGCCGAGCTGATCGATGAGCTGCGCCAGGTCAGCGATTTGGTCACCGTCGAACGCAGCCTGGAGACCTACGCCGATGCAGCGGCCGCGCAAGCTGCGGGACGCAAACGCAAGGCCGGCATGGTTATCTGGGGCGCCTACGACGACTTCGGCGTGACGCCGCGCGTCGAGCTGCTGCGCCAGCCGCTGCTCAACGTGGAGACGAGCCTGCCGCAACGCGTGCTGGACGCCGTAGGGCCAGCCACGGCCGAAGCTGCCGACAGGCTCGATCCATCCCGCCTGGGCGATGTGTCCTATCTGACCCGTGCGCCGCTGGCCAGCGCCGACCTGGACCTGTTCGCCGCGCACGGCCCGGAGCAGATGGCCTACGTGGTCTCTGCCATCCTGGCGACGGGGCTATACGCCGATGGACAATACCAGGACGCGTTGGCGCTCTTCGACAAAGCGCTGGCCAACGCCGAGGCCAGCGGCGGCAGCGCAGCGGGCCTGGCGCAGGTGTACTTCCAGCGGGCCATGGTTCAGTACGCCCTGGGGCAGGCCGGGCAGGCCGAAGCCGATCTGGAGCGCGCCGTCGAGATCGACCCAGCGTTGTTTGCCGCCCGTTACAACCTGGCGATCACCTACGCCAGCAGTTGCGCCGTGCCCAACGCCCTGGCGCGCGCCATCGCCGAGGCGGAAACAGCCGTGCGCTTGCAGCCTGACAGCGCCGAAGCCCATCGCTTGCTAGGCAGCCTGTACCAGCAGGCTGGCCGCGACGAGGAGGCGCTGGCGGCTCTGCAAACGGCCTTGCAGCACGACAGCCGGGACGCATTGACCTACCAGCTCCTGGCTTCGGTGCATGCCGCCCTGGGCAACGGGGCCGAGGCCGCGCAGGCCAGCCAACAGGCCGTGGCCCTACATCAGGCTGCGCTGGCCGGCCAGCCGGCTGACGCCTACGACACCTACCTGGCGCTGGGCGACGCCTACGTCGGGGCCGGCCAGTATGAGCAGGCCGTGGCCGCCTATCAGGCCGCGGCCGCGCTCAAGCCGGACGCCGCCGCCCCCCAGCGCGGCTTGGGCAACGCCCATTACTGGATGGGCGAACCAGACCTGGCAATTGCCGACTACCAGCAAGCGGCCGCGCTGGCGCCGCAAGACCCTAACGCGCCGCTGCTGGCTGGCCTGGTCCAGGCGCAGCGCGGCGATCTGGCCGGCGCGATTGCCTCGCAGGAGGCCGCGGCGCGGCTGTCCATCTGCGACCCCGCGCCGTATCTGTTGCTAGGCGGACTGTATTTCCAGCAGGACGACATCGCCCAGGCGGCCGCGGCCTATCAATCTGCGCTGGCTCTCGATCCCGGCAACGCCGACGCTTGGTACGTGCTGGGCAGCCTGCGCAACCTCCAGAACGACCTGGCCGGCGCGGCCAGCGCGGCGCAGCAGGCCGTAGACCTCGAACCCGACCTGGTCG
Source organism: Anaerolineae bacterium (assembly GCA_049294015.1). Lineage (GTDB taxonomy): Bacteria > Chloroflexota > Anaerolineae > JAAEKA01 > JAAEKA01 > JAAEKA01. The sequence goes on along the minus strand of JBAQCH010000280.1, from coordinate 7,561 downwards.
AGGCGCAACGCCTGCTTGCCCTGGCGCTGTTCAACCTGGGCGACATCGACGAGAGCTTGTCGGCTGCGCAGGCGCTGGTCAGCCTGGAGCCGCAGGCCGCGCAAAACCATGCGCTGTTGGGCGATATCTACGCCGGCTTGCAGCAATGGGAGGCTGCGGCCCAGGCTTACGAGGCCGCGCTGGCCCTGGCCGACGACGCCACCACGCGCATCGTCTTGGGCTTGGTGCGCATGCAGCTCGGCCAGATCGACGCAGCCGTCGAGCAATACCAGGCTGCGCTGGCGCTGGAGCCGGACAATGCGACCGCCTGGCAAAGCCTGGGTGACGCCTTCGCCCAGCAGGGCAACTTGGCCGAGGCGGCTGGCGCCTATGAGGAGTCGCTGGCCATCGAAGACAGCGCGCTGGCCCGCGGGCAGTTGGCCAATGTCTACTGGCAGCAGGGCGTTGTGGATCAGGCCATTGTCCAGTACGAGCAGGCCGTTGCGCTGGACCCGACCCAACCGCGCTTGCAGGTGCGCTTGGGCGGACTGTACGCCAGTCGGGGCCGGCTGGCCGAGGCCGAGGCGGCCTTTCGCGCCGCACTGAGCAGCGACCCCGAAAACGCCGACGCACTGGCTGGCCTGGCCGGCGCGGCCTATCGCCAATGCAGCGTCAACACAGCCGTTCAATCCATGTCAGGTGCGGCCGCGCTGGCGCCCGGCTATCGCGGCACGCTGGCGACCTACTACGAGGCCCAGGGCCGCAGCGCTGATGCGGCCGCGCTGTACGCCGAGCTGGCCGATGCCCCGGCCGAGGACGTGTTTGCCCATCTGGCCGTCGCCGACTACCTGTTCCGTAGCGACCGGCTGGACGAGGCGGCCCAATCCTACCAGCAGATCCTCGAGGCGGGCAGCGCGCCGCCGGGCCTGGTGACTTCGCTGATTCACTACGCACTGGGCCAGATCGACTACAGCCAGGAGCGGCTGTTTGCGGCCGGCGGCGAGTTCGAGCAGGCGCTGGCCGCCTTCCCGGCCAACGTCGACGCGCAGGCTAGCCTGGGCGACTTGGCGTTGCGCGCTGGCGACCCCGCGCAGGCGCTGGCCGCCTACGACGCTGCGCTGGCCGGTGCGCCCCAGTACCTGGCCGGGTTGCCGGCTGAGAACGCGTCGTTGACTGGCGTCCTGCTACACGTGCGGCGCAGCCTGGCCCTGGCGCAGCAGGGGGATGACGCCGCTTCGGCCGCTGCCCTCGACCAGGCGCTGGCTCTGGCCGAGGCGGCTGTAGCCTTGACGCCCCGGTCGCCGTTGGCCCAGTTCGCCCTGGCTACGGCGCACCAGGCGCGCGGCGAGACTGCTGAAGCTGAGGCTGCCTTTGCCCGCGCCGGCGAGTGCGATCAGTCGCTGATCGCCGCGCGCGGCCGGTTGGAGCAGGGTCTGGCTAGCTTGCAGTCGCGGCAATGAGACGCCGTAGATGGTTCCCCGCCCGCGAAGGGATTGATGCGAGAAGTGCTTTGGGTTCAGGGGTTCTGAAGGTAGTTCTGGATCTCGATCAGCACGATGGAAAGATCGGCGACCGGATCGCCGGCCAAAGAGGACGTAGATAACCGGCCGAATTCATCGTGGAAGTGGTGCGGAAAATTGGCCCCCTGCTCTGGATGGTGGGGAGCGTTGTCCCAGCGCAGGATCGGCTGACCCTGCTGGTAAAGTTGGTATGCATAACGGGTGCGCCAGCCGTTGTGGTTGAGCCAAACCTGAAGGGTCAACTCCGCGGTCACCGCAGCACGGAGCTTTGCTCGGAAAGCATTGTGGCCGTAGGGAATCAGTTCGATGACCTGCACGTCATGAACGATATCAGACTCAGTCAGGATGCGCCGGATGTCATCCAACATCACTACGCTGGACCTCAGCCTTCACCTGGCGCCAACTCTCTAGCATGTCCAGCAGCGACTCCCACTCCATCCACTCATCTTCATTGGCGATGGTCGCCTGCTCGGTGAGAGACCGACTATAGGCGGCAAAGGAGCCATGCTTCTTCTCCAAGCGGCGCACCTGGGTCTGCGCCCAGCCAATGCGACGGTCGACATAGTCGAGAACGATATGTTTGAGCGCCTGCTCTGACGACCGATAGAAGCCGGCGCGCACCAGAGGCTCGGTGATCAGAGGAACCGTTTGGGAAATCTGGTAGGTGGACATTTGGCACCTCGCTATTGGGTGTTGTTCATGCGGGCTCATGCGATAGGGCGCCTGCATTATACCCGATTTGGGACAGCTTGTCCATTGGCTGGCCCGCTGGGCTGCTGCCGCCCCTGCTCCAAGTCTTGTACCGTGCGCACGCTGACGCCCAGGAGGCCGGTCCAACGCGCGGCGTTTTACGGGCCTTCTATCCAGTACGGCAGTGGGCCGGCCGTGTAGCGGGTCTTGCCAGCCCTGTTCCAGATGGTGACGCCGCCGCTGCCCAAGACTTCGTAGCCGCCTGCCGTCTGGACCAGGGCGGTGTTGCCCTCGACACCCAGGATGGTGAGGTTGTTGCCGGCCACTTTGCGCATCGGCTGCAGCATACCCTGCGGAATCTCGTCAAAGTGTGGAATAATGGCCGCGCGGGGCAGGAAGCCGAAGCCTTGCTTCCAGCCGGGAAAGCCGAAGAACTTTTCGCCCAGGATCATCGCGCCTGCGCTGCAGCCGGCCAGCAGGCCGCCGCGCGCCAGCACCGCCAGGATCGCCTGCCAGACCAGGCTGCCGTGCAGCGTGGCGTGCAGGTAGTTGGGCTTGCCCCCAGAGAGATAGACGAAGTTGGCTGCATCGACCGCAGCGGCCAGGGCCGGATCGTTGGCGCTGGCGCGGTCGATCACGGGCACGGCCTGGACCTGGACGCCCAGGCTAGAGAAGTGCTCGACGCCCAGGCGCGACCAGTAGTCGATGCGCTCGTGGCCCTCCGTGCCGGCCGCGGTCGGCAGGCAGACCACGCGCACCGGCGCGGCAAGCCGGCCGATCAGCTCGCGATCCAGAGCTGCGATGGGCGGCAGGTATTCGCCGCTGCCAACAAGAGCAAGCATGGGGAAGGGGCGCTTATCCATGAGCGTGATCAGCCAACCGGCGGCGCGATGCCCATCAGCAGCACCAGCCGCTGCGAACCCTCGTTGCGCACGCCGTGGGGCAGGCCGGCCGGCGCCCAGACGACCACGCCCGGCCCGGCTTCCTGCTCGTCCGCGCCCACGGTAAAAACGCCCATGCCCTCCAGCACGGCGTAGAACTTATCCTGGTCTGTGTGGTCGTGGACGGGCTGAACCTGGCCCGGCTCCAGGCAGTTCAGGCCCAGCATCAGATGGTCGCCGCGGAAGAGGGTGGCCTTGTAAACCTTGTCGGGCTTAGCGCCGATGTGCTGGCGGTAGTCGGTCAGATAGGGTGGCATGGGTGCATCGGAATGGATCACGGGCGTTCCTCCGTGCCTGGCCTTGCTTATGGGGCGGATCGATCGCATCTGGGGATGCGAACTCCGCGGCAACTTGGGCGGCATTGTACCATAGAGAACCGCAGCGGGCCAAGCACCTCCTAGCGAAAGGCCGGCATGTCCCCCAACATGCCGTGCAGCTCAGCTAACTGTCCGGCGAAAGCCGGCTCCAGCAGCGGCGGGCAGCCGGCTGGCTGCTGCTGGCCGGCGATCAACTTCAGGGCGAAGGTGAAGCAGGTCGGCTGGCCGCGCTGGCCAGCCAGCCGTTGATATCAGCCACGCTGGGAATACGGCCGCCGCTGACCAGCTTGCCTTCGATCACCAGGCCGGGCGTGAACAGCAGACCGTATTTGGGGTACTCGGCGCGGTCGGTGACGTGCTCGATCTCGGCCTCCAGCCCCAATTGGGCTATGGCGGCTTTGGCGTGCTCCTCAACCATATGGCAGTTGTTACAGCCAGGACCGAGGACTTTGATGTTGATGGGCATGGGGGGCTCCTGTAGGTTGGCAGACTGGTAGAGGTAGATTGGTAGATTGGTAGATTGGTAGATTGGTGAGGTAGTCGCGCGTGACCAATCTACCAATTTACCAATCTACCCGTTTTCCACGATAATCTTCGGCTCGACAACAATCTCACTCTTGACCGAGTTCGCCACCAGACTGTACTTCTGGGCCGAGGCCAGGGCGCGCTGGATGCGCTTTTCGGTGGCGGCGGCGTCTTCGCCAGCCGCGGGGCGTGCGGTGATCTCCGGATAGAAGGTGAGATGGGTGAAGATCTCGGTGCGATCCAGCTCGATCTTCTTGACGCCGTCGGTGCGGCAGGTGTAGCTGACCAGGTCGATCTTGAAGCGCTCCACGGCCCAGAGGAACATCATCATCACGCAGGTGTTGGCCGCGGCGACAAAGGCGTCCTCCGGCGTCAGCACGCCCTGGTGGCCGTAGGCATCGGGCGGCGCGGAGAACATCATCTGCGGGCCGTTGCCCATGACGATGTGGCCCCAGTGGTCGCCCTTCCAGGTGACCGAGGTGGTGTAGGTGGCGGTCTTAGCCATGAGCCTGCTCCTTGGCCGCGCAGAAGCTCTGCCAGGCGATGGCGACGGCCTCGGCATAAACCGCGTCGTCTTCGACTGGGAATGTGTTGTAGAGGCGCACGGTGTCCATGAGTTGGGCGGGGACAATGACCTCGCTCTGGCCGGTCCCTCGCCTATCCTCGGAACCGGCGAGCCAGGGTCCGGGATGGTTCCCAATCTCCGACCGAGCCAGCTCAACAGCATGACCAGCGGCGGCCTGGCCGTTGACCGCAGCGCGCAGCCCCTGGCCGTAGGCCATCTCCAGGATCGGCTCCAGCGCCATGATTTCCACCGCTCGCCCGTCGACCTGCACGCGCGTGACGGGGATGCCGGAGCCGCAGGCGCAGCCGGCTGAGCTGACCTTGGCCGGCTCGCTGGCCTCCGGCTCCAGCACCTTGCCCTCGGCCCGGCTCCAGCGGGAGGCCATAAGATGGTCGACCTCAGCCGCGATGGCCTCGGCCAGGGCATCCACGGCCGGCTGGCTCTCCGGCGCCAGGCGGCGCAGCCCTTGCGGCCGCGGTAGGCCGCGCTGGGCCAGCAGGTCGTCCAGCAGGATGCTCGCGGCTGGGGTGTTGCTGTATAGCTCGGTGGCGCGCGCCGCGCAGCGCTTCTCACAGCCGTCGATGGCGATGGTGGGGTAGAACTTGGCGAAGGCGCGGTCGCCCTCCCCGCCGGCCAGGAAGAGCGGCAGGCAGATGGTCACGGTATCGCTGGGCCGCAGCTCCTCCAGCACCTTCAGCGCGGCCAGGCGCGTCACGGTGCCTTCGGCCAGCTCCTCGCCGGAGCAGGCCACGATGCCGACCTTGCGTTGGGGTAGACTAGGCATGGTAGACCCTTTCGGAAGGGAGCTAAGGGGAACTGGAGGATCTCCAACAGTTCCTCTGAGTTTCTCTCAGTTCCCTCAGCTCCTCTGAGTTCCTACAAGTTGGTCCGCCGCCTGCGCGACTTCCTCGGCCAGGGCGCGGGCCAGGGCCAGGCCGCCGGCGTTCAGCTCGGCGATGCCCTGGGGCTTCATGTCCTTATGGCGGCGGTAGCAGTCCAGCACGGTGAACTCGCGCGCGGCCGCGCCGCCAGCCTGGCCGACGTTGACGGTGGCGCAGGCCAGCTTGCAGCCGTCCAGCGTGATCACCTGCGCGTCGCGCACGGCCGCCTGCGCGTCCTCGTCGCCCAGCACCAGCAGCGAGAGGGGCACGATCTGCGTGTCCGGCCGCAGCTCCTCGGCCACCAGGTAGGCGGCCTCGCGCGTCACGGTGCCATAGCTCTTGCCGATGCCGCTGCACGGCACGATGATGACGCTCATTGGGCCGCCTCCGCTTCCGCCTGGGCCGTCATGACCGCCAGATACTGCTCGGCGTCCAGCAGGCCGGACACGGGCCACTGGGCGGGACGCACCTCCACCAGCCAGCCGCGGCCGTAGGGGTCCTGGTTGATCAGCTCCGGCGCGTCCTCCAGCGCCTCGTTGACGGCCGTGATCTCGCCATCGAAGGGGGCTTGCACCTCCAGGTCGACCTTGATGGTCTCGACGGCGGCCAGCTCCTTGCCGGCCCGCACGCCGTCGCCCGGCTCCGGCAGGCTGACAAAGGCCACGTCGCCGCTGGACTGCTGGGTAAAATCGCTCAGGCCCAGGCGGACAACGCCGCTGGCCTCGTTTCTATCCGCCCAGATGCCGTTTTCGTTGTAGAGATTGCCCACCTTCACCCGGAAGATGAACTTGTCGACGGTGGTCTCGAGATAGTCTTGGCTCATGGCCTGTTCCTTTGGGACTGTCAGTCCTCTGCGTCCATCTGGATTTGTGCATATTTGACAAAGTGCATATGATGCGCTGAGCATGATGGCCGGCTGGAAGCTAAGGACTTTTGCCTGAAAAGGCGGGGTGATGGAGCCAGTTTCGGCCCGTTTCTTCGCCACAGCCGCCACCTTGCGCCATACGTGCATTATAGCGCAACCAACTATTCATGCAAATTCCTGCATACAGCGAATTCGCCTGGTAACTGAACTATGATCGCCCCTACCGACCTGATCGACCATGCTGAGCGCTTCAAGCTGCTGGGCCACCCGGTGCGCCTGCAGATTCTGGATGTGCTGCGCCGCAGCCCGGAGTGCGTCTGCCACCTGGAGGCGCTGCTGGGCAAGCCGCAGCCCTACATCTCGCAACAACTGCGCCTGCTGCGTGAGGCTGGCATCGTAGCCGACAGCAAGGAAGGACTGAACGTCTTCTATCATCTTGTCGATTCGCAGGCGGCTGCCTTGCTCAACGCCGCGCTGGGGCCGGTCTTGCCGGGCGAACGAACGCTCCACCAGGCCCTGCCCGGCTGCATCTGCCCCAAATGCGCCGCGCCGCTGCGCCAGGAGATCAGGCTGGTGGCGGCCTAGCGAATCATGCCCTTGGAGGTTGCCGTGACGAACGACGTCTGCCCATTTTGCCAGCACCCTACGCCACCTGAGCAGTTGGCCGAAGTCAATTGGCTGAGCAGCGAGATGCTCGCCGACCTGGCCGAACAACATCCGGGCTGGCGGTCGGCCGACGGCGCCTGTCCGGGCTGCGTACAGGATGCCCTGCTGCAAACGCTGCTGGCCCAGGGCCACGACGCCCTGCACCAGCGCATCCAGCAGGTCTGGCCCTTGGACGCCGCGGCCGCCTTCGGGGCCATTCCCACACCGCTGCGCCTGCACGCCGACCCGCGCTTCACCGGTCGCGGCGTCGCCATTGCTATGGTCGACGTGGGCTTCTATCCCCATCCCGATCTCACCCGGCCGGCCAACCGCATCCGCGCCTGGGTGGACGCCACGCCGGCCAGCGGGCCGCAGGCGCTGTTCTTCGGTCCTGACGACCAGCCGGTCTGGCCGGGCTGGGACGCTCGCCACGACCGCCAGTGGCACGGCATCATGACCGCCACGGCCGCGGCCGGCAATGGCCATCTCAGCCACGGCCTGTACCGCGGCCTGGCTGCCGACGCCGACGTGGTGCTGGTGCAGGTGCGCAACGACCGGCAGGGCATCAGCGACGAGGCCATCGTGCGGGCCCTGCGCTGGCTGGCCGAGCACGCGGCCGCGCTGGGGCTGCGC
>JBAQCH010000279.1:0-3159 GCA_049294015.1 Anaerolineae bacterium | reverse complement strand
TAACGCAGCAGTGGAGGGGCAGCGGTGAGCGAGCCAACGCCGCTGGGCGGCGTATTGAACGTGGACAAGCCGGCCGGCTGGACATCGCACGATGTCGTCGGCAAGGTACGCCGCCTGGCCGGGCTGCGCCAGGTGGGGCACGCCGGCACGCTGGACCCCATGGCCACGGGCGTGCTGGTGCTGTGCCTGGGCCGCGCCACCCGCCTGCTGGAGTACATCACCGGCCAGCCCAAGGTCTATCTGGCCCAGGTGACGCTGGGCGCGGCCACCGACACCTACGACGCCGAGGGCGAGGTCAACCAGCGCCGCCCTGTGCCGGCCCTGAGCCACGAACAGCTCGACCAGGCGCTGGATGCCTTCCGCGGCGAGATCATGCAGCGGCCGCCGGCCTATTCGGCGCTGAAGCGCGACGGCGTGGCGCTGTACAAGCGGGCGCGGGCCGGTGAAGAGGTCGAGGTCGAGCCGCGGCCGATAACGATCTACGAGCTGGCGCTGCTCGATTTCGACGGCCAGACTGCGCGGTTGCGCATTCGCTGCGGCGCCGGCGCCTACATCCGCTCCATCGCCCACGACCTGGGGCAGGCGCTGGGCTGCGGCGGCCACCTGAGCGCGCTGCGCCGCACGGCCGTGGGTGGGTTTGGCGTGGACAACGCGGCGACCATCGAGCAATTGGCCGAGCCAGGCGCGCTGGCGGCCGCGCTGCTGCCGGCCGACGCGGCCGTGGCGCACCTGGCGCAGGTGAGTGTGAGCGAAACTGAGGCAGCGCGTCTGTTGCACGGCCAAGCCGTTCCCGGCGCCGACGTCGCTCCGGCCGGCCCGGCGCGCGTCTATGGCCCGGATGACCGCTTTCTTGGTATTGTCGCTTTTGATGCGCAGCGACGCGTCTGGCGGCCGCAGAAGATGCTGGCCGGCTGATTACTGATGCCATGAGAGTTTTTCACACACTGCCCAATCCGCCGCTGGATTCACCCTCCAACCTGGCCATCGGCAACTTCGACGGCGTGCATCGCGGCCACCAGGCCCTGCTGGCAGGGATGATCGATGACGCGCGCCGTCGCGGGCGGCAAGCCGGCTTGCTGACTTTCGACCCGCACCCCACAGCCGTGCTGCGGCCCGACCGTGTCCACTCCTATCTGACCACGGTGCCCGAACGGCTGGAAGCGCTGGCCGAGACCGCGCTGGATTTCGCCGTCGTCTACCCCTTCAGCCTGGAGACCGCGCGCACTCCGGCCAAGGTCTTCATCGCCCAGGTGCAGCAGGCGCTCAAGCTGGCTACGCTATGGGTGGGACCGGATTTTGCCCTGGGACGCAACCGCGAGGGGGATGTTGCAGCCCTGCAAGACATGGGCGCGGCCATGGGCTTCACGGTCCACGTCATCGAGCCGCAACTGCTGGACGGCGAAGAGGCGCGCAGCGGCCGGGTGAGGTCCTACCTGCACGCGGGCGATGTGCAGGCGGCCGCCCGCCAGCTTGGCCGGCTCTACCAGGTGACAGGCCAGGTGGTGGCCGGCGCGCAGCGCGGCCGCAGCATCGGCTTTCCCACGGCCAACCTGGCTGTGCCAGAAGGGCGGCTGCTGCCAGCCAACGGCGTCTATGCCACCTGGGCCCACCTGGACGACGATCCGGTGATGCGCGGCCAACGGCTGCCCAGCGTCACCAACATCGGCGTGCGGCCCAGCTTCGACAACGGCCAGCGCACCGTGGAGGCGCACCTGCTGGACTTCGAAGGCGACCTATACGGCCGGCCGTTAACGCTGCAATTCGCGGCCCGGCTGCGGCCGGAGCAGCGCTTCCCCAACATAGACGCCCTCATTGCGCAGATCAGTCAGGATGCGGCCGCCGCGCGGCGGCTATTGTTGGAGGGAGACGGTGCTATGTGAGGCGTGAAGCGTGACCAGAGGACAGAAGAGGATGATGCTTATTGTGGCGCTGACCAATGTCGGATGAAGTGCAACAAATCCTCCAGATTAGTGATGGTCGATGATTCTGGTTCGCTGCGGCCAGCAACATGCGTGTGATGAGGAGCAGTGGCAACGTTCGGCCAGTGTGGTGCGTTGTCCCAGCGCTGGCGCAAGTCGCCGTTGGCCTCCATCCATTGATAGGCGTATTTGCGGCTGCCATCGACAAACAGGTAGTCGCGCATCTCAAGACGGCTACCATCTTGAAGGATAGCCGCCAGTTGAAGCATATACGCATCTCCCTCCTGCTCATAGCGCACGACCTGCCACGAACGAAAGAGATCGGAATTGGTCTCAAAGAGATGCAGCATGGTTTAGTGCGTCTTGAGCGTTGTCAACTGCGCCTGGATTGTCTCGACTGCCTCTGCATACCACCGCCATTCCAGATATGCGTCATCAGCCTCGAAGTCCTCGTGTCCTCCCCGTTCGTAACGTGCTCTCATCTCGTCTAGTGTGCAGCCCCACGTCCGCTCGAATAGCTGAGTCATCGTCTGAAAGCGTGTTAAGCGCCCCAACAGCATCATACGCGCTTGCTGGCGCGCGGCCGTCATGGCATCAGGATAGCCCAAAGTTGCCAGGATGCTCTCTGTCGTGTAGTTGGTCGCAGTAGCTTGCACTTCAACACCTCCATGACCTTCATGATTGTGTCGATTGTACCTGCTAACGCCGTGCCTGACAAGTGCCCGCCACCCACGCATACTGGCTGACCAGCGCAAACGCTGCTTAGCCTGGTCATCTCGTATCCCATCACGCCAGCCCGCGTATTACATCGCCGAAGCGCTGGATCTCCGCGAGCGTGTTGTAATGCACTGCGCCGACGCGCACCATGCCGCCTCGATCTTCCAGGCCCAGGCGCTCGCTGACGGACAGGGCGTAGAAGTTGCCGTCCCAGACGAAAACGCCGGCGCGACCCAGCGCCTCGGCCACGGCGCGCGGATGGTGGCCCTGCCAGGAGAAGGATACGGTGGGGACGCGCTCGGCCAGCCGGCTGCGGTCGGTGACGCCATGGACGCGCAGGCCGGGGATGCCGTCGAGCTGATCGAGGATGGCCGCGCTGAGCAGGTGGTCGTAGGCGCGCAGCAGGGTCATGGCGCGCTGGAGGTTGGCGCGGCGGGTGGAAGCACCCTCACCCCGGCCCTCTCCCAGGGGGAGAGGGGGCGCACCCTCACCCCGGCCCTCTCCCAGGGGGAGAGGGGGCGCA
>JBAQCH010000278.1:0-4711 GCA_049294015.1 Anaerolineae bacterium | reverse complement strand
GACAACCATAGCAGTAACCTCCTGAACAACTCGTTAGCGGCATTGTAGCACAATCGGCCGTTTAGCCCAACCGCTGGCAATGTCAATCAGATTACCGCCCCATGTCCAGCAGTACGCATCCCCCTCCTGGCGACGAACAGCCCCACCACAAAGCCCAGCCATGGCCACGGCGCAGGCCTGCCCGAGCCGAGCCTTGCGCTACCCAGCAACAAGCGGCTGCCACGCCAGTCGCCACCCTGGCTTGTCGCACCATCGGCCAGCGCAGCTCGCCACCTGCACCGCGCCGTGACCACAGACACCACGGCCGCCACGCGCTACGCCTGCCCCGATGATTGCCCATCCGGCGACGACCAGCCCCACCACGAAGCCCAGCGCTGGCCGTCGACGCAGACCTGGCCGAGCTGACCCTTGCGCTGCGTAGCAACAAACGACCGCCATGCCAGCCGCCACCCTGGCTCGTCGCGCCACCTGCCAGTGCTGCTCGTCCCCTGCACGGCGCCGTGACCACAGACGCCAAGGTCGCCACGCGCTACGCCTGCCCCGATGATAGCCCATCCGGCGGCGAACTGCCCCGCCACGAGGCCCGGCGCTGACCGGCGACGGAGACCCGGCCGAACCGACCCTTGCGCTGCGTAGCAACAAGCGACCGCCATACCAGTGGCCACCCTGGCTTGTCGCGCCATCGGCCAGCACGGCTCGCCACCCGCACGGCGCCGTGAACACAGATGCCACGGCCGCCACGCGCTACGCCGGCCCCGGTCACGGATCACGAGATGCGCCTGCTCATGCCAACCCGCCGGACGATAAATCGATCCGGCTACAAAACAACGCCCGGTCAACCGGGCTGACAGACGTGCTCGCCACGCGCCAGCCCGTATCAACGGGCGCCGTTGTGTAACCGGTGGGACTTCATGCCCCGGCGGATTCGCATCCAACACGCAACTCGCATCCCGCCAACCGGCGGCGAACAGCCCCACCACGAAGCCCGGCGATGGCCGGCGGCACAGACTTGACCGAGCTGAGCCTTGCGCTGCGTAGCAACAGCGACCGCCGTGCCAGCCGCCACCCTGGCTTGCCGCGCCATCTGCCAGCACTGCTCGCCACCTGCACGGCGCCGTGACCACAGACGCGACGATCGCCACGCTCTACGCCTGCCCCGATGCGCGTGCCCATGCCAACCCGCCGGACGATAAATCGATCCGGCTACAAAACAGAGCCCGGTCAACCGGGCTGGCACGTGCGCACCGACCTCCCAGCCCCGTCGACGGGACGCCACGGTGCAGCCAGATCGGTTGACACAAGCACCTGACGAAGCGCAAATGCGCTCAAACCAACCCACTGATGCTCCACACCATCCAGACTGTACCGATTACTCAGCCACGGCCGCTGATATACTCGACCCCACCACACCTGCAATCACTCGGCGAAACGCCGCCATATTATCGTCTGGCTCCATGTCCACCCAACGCAGCGTCGCGCTCTCGGGGATTGCCTTTTATTGGCGCATTCACAACCAAGAAACCGGTCGATGTCAAAAGACGGAAGTGTAGCGACCGCTCATCCGGGGGAGCACCAGACTCGGAGTAAGCAAACGCGACCTAATCGATCAAGCTCATCTACCTCTTGGTCAGGACGATGATCAATACACGTCCGCATGTTTGCCACAGGAGTAGACTCGTACCTGATCCAACTCCGAACAATTACCTGGGTCTAGATCCAATGCCTGGGGAATGCCGCCGGTCCGTGAGCCTTCAAGTACACTGCAAGACAAAACAAGTTCGCTCTAGCCTCTTCGGATAACACCACAAGATGACCGTCCCTCAACGAAATGGCACTGTTCATCGACAACATGGCAACAAGGCGCTCCGTGGCTTGGTCAATTGCTCGTTCAGGATCTCGGAGAGTATCAGGTTCGTATAATTCGATCCATCGAATCGAGTCGTATTCCTCTTGCGGGTAGCGCGAACCTCTCCATCGGGTTTCAAATTCACTCAACCGCTGATCGGTCCAAATGTGAAAAAAGAACTGCGGTTTTCCAGCACGTTCAAACTCCCGAGCAAACGCCAAAGGATGCGCCACACTCCTTTTGGGATCAAGAAGAAGTTCCTGAGGGCCTTCTTTCGACTTCATTTGTTGGATGAGCTCGTTCATGAAATCGCTGGTCAGGCCTCCCGTCCACTCGAGCACACCCGATGTTGAACAACCCTCGTATCCTGACTGATAATGAACTTGCTGATTCCGCTTCGGCAGCACCAAGTATCCATCACTAGTCACAATAGTGGAGGCGATCCCAATCGTGTTTGCCAAAGGTGAGTCTCGAAATGAGAGCAACCTGCCGTCTCGCATATTCAATTCTCTCAAACTCGATTTGAGCAACCGCGGTGGCATATGCGATTGAGAACCGGCCACGATCCGCTCTAGGGGCTCATCCACTATCTCTTTCTGATTTGTCACATACTGGTCCCAATAGTATGAGCGACTTAACGTAAAACGCTTGTCCCCGTCCCAATCCGATACTCTTACCGTAGTGCCCTTGTAGGGAGAAGCTTTCCCTGGGTCCTTCAGTTCCCGATATTGTCTAGCGATAGACTGATAGCCTGGTATCCCTAACGTCTCATCTACGTCGTATTCCAAACCCTCGCTTGCAGAAAGCTGAAGTGGGTCTGTATGTTCCGCAAGTGCTGCGACGTACCAAGATTCGACTGCATAACCAACACGTATTCTGTTTCCAAGCGCCATCTTTCCTGGCTCGTTCACATACAAGGTATAGAATCGCGCCAACTGCTCATTGCGAGTTTCTAAACGATCGAACTTCTCGTTCTTGCGCAACCGCCTAAAAATGCCAGTAAGCTTGGTGAAGGTATTGTCCTTGTTATAGACCAGAGAACCGACGTTGACATCGTGCCGAAGCGCATCCCATCCAACGTCCATTGCCTTGCTAAACAATGCTTCGATAACGGCACCTATAACGATGGCAGATGGCTCCATTATCTCATCTCCTCTTGCTGCGAATTTGAGACACCTCGAGGGTGTATTCTGATGAACTCGGCATAACCATGCCAGCAAGACCGCAGTCTACACCATTTTAGCTGCCGCATGGCAAAACCACAAACTTGGGCACTACACAGCATAACCTCCAGACGCCGAAATGCGCCTACAAGACTGGACATGGATAGGGACTTGGATATCTTGAATGACGATGTTACGTAAGGACATCATCCCCGGCCCGTCTCTGCAGAGAGACGGGCCGGGAGCGCTTACCCTAACACCTACACAAAACCAACTCCCTCGCCGCCCTCACCTCATCCAGCCGCCGCATCGGCGCGCGGTGGGGGGCTTGCTTGAGCAACTCCGGCTGCTCCCTCGCTTCCTGCGCGATCTGGATCAGCGCGTCGGCGAAGGCGTCCAGCGTGTCCTTGCTCTCGCTCTCGGTCGGCTCGATCATCAACGCTTCCTTGACGATCAGCGGGAAGTAGACGGTCGGCGGATGGAAGTTGTAGTCCATCAGCCGCTTGGCGATGTCCATGGTGTGCACGTCGGGCGCGCCCTCCAGGATGCCCTGGGCCACGAACTCGTGCATGCACGTCCGCTCGCCGTAGGCCACCGGGTACGAGCCCTCGGCCTGCAGGCGCGCCTTAAGGTAGTTGGCATTCAGCACCGCGTTCTCGGCGATCCTGCGCAGCCCCTCCGCGCCGTGCATGCGGATGTAGGTGTAGGCCCGCACCAGCACGCCGAAGTTGCCGTAATAGCCCCGCACCCGGCCGATCGACTTGGACGGCGTGTGCCACACCAGGCGATAGCCATCGTGGTCGTCGTCCTCGCCGTGGTCGTGCCCGTCGTGGCCGTCCACCTTTTCGACTGCGACCAGCGGGCCGGGCAGGAAGGGGGCCAGCTTCTCCACCACCGCCACCGGGCCGGCGCCGGGGCCGCCGCCGCCGTGCGGGGTGCTGAAGGTCTTGTGCAGGTTGAAGTGCATCACGTCGATGCCGAGCTGGCCCGGCTTGGCCACGCCGACGATGGCGTTCAGGTTGGCGCCGTCGCCGTAGACCAGCCCGCCAGCCTCGTGGACCAACTGCGTCACCTCCAGCACGTGTTCCTCGAACAGGCCCAGCGTGTTGGGGTTGGTCAGCATCAGGCCGGCCACGGTGTCGTCCAGGTTGGCCTTGAGCGCGGCCAGATCGACGTTGCCGCGCGCATCCGAGGGCAGTTCGACCACCTGCAGGCCGGCCATGGTGGTGGTGGCCGGGTTGGTGCCGTGCGCCGAGTCGGGCACCAGGATCTTGACCCGCTTGGCGTCGCCGCGGTCCAGGTGGTATTTGCGCATGATCAGCACGCCGGTCAGCTCGCCCTGCGCGCCGGCGGCCGGCTGCAAGGTCACGGCCGCGAAGCCGCTGATCTCGGCCAGGTAGACCTGCAGCTCGAACAGCAGTTGCATCGCGCCCTGGGTCATCTCCGCGTCCTGCATGGGGTGCAGGTTGGTGAAGCCGGGCAGCGCCGCCGTCTTCTCGTTGACCTTGGGGTTGTACTTCATGGTGCACGACCCCAGGGGGTAGAAGTTGGTGTCGATGGCCATGTTCTTCTGGCTGAGGCGCACGAAGTGGCGCACCACGTCCAGCTCGCTCAGCTCCGGCAGCGGCAGCTCGCCGGCCGGGCGAAGGTAGGCCGCATCGGGCAGCGGCGCGGCCGGCACGTCCAGCGCAGGCAGCAGCGG
>JBAQCH010000277.1:0-5411 GCA_049294015.1 Anaerolineae bacterium | reverse complement strand
GATACCAGTGGCCTCGACGCCGGTCAGTGTCTTGGCGCCCAGCCGCCGCGCCCCCGCGGCGTAACCCTGCACCACGCCGTTGGGGTCGGCCAGGCCGTCGCCGGCGTGCCAGGCCGCGGCCAGGATGTCGTCCATGTGCAGCAGCGGGGCCAACTTCTGCGCCTCATCCCGCCCGATGATCCGCGTGGGCACGCCCAGCCGGTTCTGCATGGCAACGTTGCGCTGAAACGTGGCCAGGTCGGCAGCGTTGTCCAAAAGGAAGAGGTAGCCCGGCCAATGCAGGTCGATGTTCTGGCCCAGTTCCTCGTGAAAGCGCTCCAGCATGGGCAGGCTGAGCTGGGAAAGGCGCACGTTGATCTCGGTGCTGAACTGGTAGCGAATACCGCCGGCGCACTTGCCGGTGGCCTCCATGCCCAAGAAGGGACCTTTCTCCAGCAGGACAACGTCGCTACAGCCGCGCTGGGCCAGGTGGTATGCTGCGCTGGCGCCCATGACGCCCCCGCCGATGATGACTACGTCTGCGGTCTTGGGAAGCATAAGGAACTCCTGTGGGTATGGAATGATCGACAACGGGCAGGATTATACCACCTGCCTGACGCAAGGATGCAAAAGATAATCGCCAATCGGCGCGCGCTGACGCGCCGGTTGGATGGCGTGAAAACGGGACGAATCGCCACCAAATCAGACGCAGCCTTAAATTTTGCTTGAACAGCAAAAAACGTCTGGACAAACACGGCACAATCTGTTATAATTAAGCTGGCGAGGAAATGCCTCGTCAAAAGTTTTCATTCTTCGGAAGGAGCGTTTCTCATGGACATGATCCTCCAGGTACTGCTCAGTTGGTTGCTGGCCGCCCTTGTCATCTTTATCGTTGGCAGACTCGGCCTTGGCCTGACGGTCGATGGCTTCGTTCCGGCGCTGATCGCAGCGGCCGTGATCGCCATCGTCAGCGCCGTCATCATGTGGCTGCTCGGCGCCCTCAATATCACAATCGGCGGCGGATTTCTGGGCGTGGTCGTCAGCTTGATCGTCGCCGCAGTGGTCCTGTTGATCGCCGACCGGTTTGTCCCTGGCATGAAAGTCGCGGGGTTCGTCGGCGCCATTATCGCCGCGATTGCTATCGGTGTAGTCGCTTGGTTTGTCAATTGGGTGCTCAGTCTCTTCTAGCCATCAATGATTGACCGGCGCCAAGAGGCCGCTGCAAATTAGCAGCGGCCTCTTTTTTACGGAGCTGCACAACCAGACCACCAAGAAGACCGACTGGACCTCCTTCATCTACGGCTGCATCGCCGGCATCTTCCCCTGGATCGTGATCACGCTCTACTTTGTAGGGGCGGTCAACTCAGGTGATGCCAAGCCGCCGGCCTTCGTCTACGTCATCATCGCGACCCTGTTCGTATTCTTCAACATCTTCGCCATCAACATGTACTTGCAGTACAAGAAGGTGGGACGGTGGGCGAACTACCTGTTCGGCGAACGGATCTACATCGTGCTCAGCCTGCTGGCCAAGACCACGCTGGCCTGGCTGATCTTTGCAGGTACGCTGGCGCCGGTGTGAGTCTTGACCGGCGTGCAGAGTTAGCCTGAGCCTGGAGCGTGCAGAGCGGCCAGCCGCCGCCGCTCCTGGTTCTCTTCATCCCGCCGCAGTCGATCCCAAACCGGGGTCAACAACAGCTTGGCCCCGATCCATGGACCCGTCTCGCGCGCCGTGGCTGCCAGCCCGACGCGCGGGATGGCCAGCGGATCGGTGGCAGGGCCCACATAGCCGCTGTCGGTGGCGAAGGCCAGCTCGACGCCGGCTGCCCGCAGCAACGCCTGCTCGCGCGGGCCGTAGTCCAGCCCGGCTGCGCCGTTGGGGTACGCGAAATCACGCACCGGCCGGCCGAGCAAGGCTGTCAACTGCTGGACGGAGCCAGCAATCTGCCGCTGGGCTTCGCCATCGCTTTCGTTCTGCAACACGGGATGGGTCAGGGTGTGCGCGCCAATCGTTACCAGCGGATGGCGGTCCAGCGCAGCGGCTTCCTCCAGTGAGATGCTGGCCGGCGGCGCAGGTGACAGGCCGTGCCGCTGCTGCAACGCATCGATCACGTCCCACATGGCGGCCAAGGGCATGGTCTTGAACAACGAAACAACCGAATACGAAGCGATCTGCGCTTCATTCCAGGCCATCTGCACGGCGATCTGGCGGCGGATTGTGGTGTCATCCACGTGCTGACGCAGGTGGCTCAGTTCCTGAAACCAGTAGTTGCGGCCGCTGGCCAGCACGTCTGGCGCCACGAAGAGGGTCGCCGGCACACCCAGCGCCTCCAGCACCGGCAGCGCCACCTGAACGAAGCTGCGGTCGCCGTCGTCGAAGGTCACGTGGCAGGCGCCGTTGAAGCGCTGGTCGCGGTAGAAGTTGCCACGCAGGTCATCGATCGCCACAAAACGATACAGCCGGCCGACTGTCTCCAGTGCGCTCTGAAACCACGCGGCCGACGGCGTGCGGTGGAAGTGCAGCACCAGGTTGGTGGAGGTGAAGGGGGAAAGGGGATGGAAGGCCACGGGATTATCCACAGAAAGGCGAGAGACGGTTACATGGAGTACTCATCAGAGCTACACAGAGAGCGCAGAGGAGACACAGAGAGCACAGAGGTAGAGACACAGAGGGGTTCATGGATTTGGAGATCTTGGTGGACATCGCTTTGAGTACTAGACGCTTTGGTCAAGATTTTCGTCCGGTCTTTGTGTTCTCTGTGATCTCTGTGGCTCCTCTGTGTCCTCTGTGTCCCGACCTTGCCCCATGCGCAGACGGAAGACGAGTGCTGCGACTGTCACTACCGCCCAGGCCACCCCGCCGATGGCAATGGTCAGCTCGCGGCTGGGCAGGGGGAAGCGAGCGTACCAGTAGTGCAGCGTCGAGACGAAGGTGGCCGCGGCGATGATGGCCAGCATGGCCCGCTGCGGCCAGATGTTCTCCTGGATCACCAGCGCCAGCAGCCAGTAGAAGGCCACGAAGGCCGGGGCCATCAGCCGCTCGTTGGCCGAGCCCAGCAGGCTGCTGATGAAGGTGAGCAGGATCAGGGCGACCATGAACAGGTTGCCGCGCGCCCAGCGTACCGTCGTGCCCAGAAAGATCAACGGCAGGAAGCTGAGCGGCTTGAGCGAGTTGGCGAACTGCCGCACCCAAAACTCTGGCTCAAGAATCTTGGGCGCGAAGCGGGCAAAGGCTTGCAGCGGCTCCAGGCTGCCAACCACGTCGGCCCGCAGCAGGGTGCGCAGCAGCACGGTGGCGACGAGCGCCGGCAGGGTGGCCAGGATCAGCTTGCCCAGATCGCTGCGCAGCAGCTTACGCTCCCACAGAAAGACGAAGGCGGTTGGCGCGGCCAGCACCCAGGTCTCGCGGCTCAGCGCGCCCAGCAGCAAGGCCAGGCTGAACAGCCGCCATCGGCGGGCCATCATAGTCCATAGCGCCAGCAGCAGGAAGAGCATCGCCAACGAGTCGTTGGTGTGGAAGGTCAGCCAGGCGGTCAGCCCGAACAGATGGGTGTTCATGGTGAACAGCGCCGTGCTGAAAGCGGCCACGGGACGGGCAATGCCCACGTAGCACAGGAAGAAGTAAAGCAGCGCAACCACAGCCAGCAGCGCGGCATAGTTGACCACGAAGAAACCAGCGATGTAGTTCTGGCCAAAGAGCAGGCCGACGCTGTACGTGCCCAGCACGCGGTAGCGGAAAGGCGCGGCCGCCACCTGTGACAGCCCCGGCGCAGCCTCAGCCATGGTGCGGTAGTGCCAGCCATCCCAGCGATCGGCCGGCGGCACGTGCCAGTTCACGTTCCCCCATAGAAAAAACATCGCTGCGGTGACGGCCAGCAGCGGCAGCAGGTAACGAGCATGCTCACGCCATAGCGTCTGAAATCTCTCAGCCCAAGTCATCGCTTCTGGTCCATCCTGTGCTGACATCAGCTTCGCCGCCTGCGTTTGAAACCACAGGCTGATACCGGTGAAGCATGCTAAAGCAAGCTCCTGCCCGTGTCTGAGCTTGCTTCAGCATGCTTTCGCTGTGCCAGGCGCTGAATTCATTCAGCGCCGGCGCCTGGCCGTAACCACGTAGTGCCGGCCATTGACGGCGACGATGTTCTCGAAACCAGCCCGACCCAGCTCACGGCGGATCGCGGCGTTGGTCTGGAAGGATTCGTAGTGGCCGCCCAAGGGTGAGGGCAGCAGCCGGCCGCTAGCATGTAGCAGCGCGCCGTTCGCCAGCACGTAAGAACGATAGAGCGCACGCTTCCACTGGCGGCTGCGCAGGCTCGCGGCCAGGTCATGGACGGTCTTGTCCAGCGAGTGCAGCACCAGCCACAGGTCGCCGCCCGGCGCAGCCACGCGGCCGATCTCCTGCACAGCGGCCGGCAGGTTGGTCAGGGGCAAAGTAACGCGCGACAGCACCAGGTCGAAGCAGGCGTCGGGAAAGGGCAGGCGCTCGGCCTGGCCCGCGCTGAAACCGACGCGGCCGGTCAGCTCGCGCCCCAGCAGCAGCGCCTCGAAATCGACATCCAGGCCGGCCGCCTGCACGCCGGGCGCCAAGTCGCTGGCAATCAAGGTCTGGCCCGCGCCGCAGCCGATATCCAGGATGCGCCGGTGGCGCGGTAGAATCGCGGGCATGACGTGGCGCGGGTCGGCCGGCGACTGCGCAATGGCAAGCTCTCGCAAATGGTAATCTCTCGAAGTCATGTCAACTCACGCTGATCTGCGACCCGTCCACGGTCTTCTCCACCTCGATGCGGGCAGGGAACAGGTCCTTCAGCTCGTCGATGTGGGTGATGACCAGCACACGCTCGAAGTCGTACTGGATCGACGTGATCGCCTGAACCAGCCGTTCGCGGCCCTGCGTATCCTGGCTGCCGAAGCCCTCGTCGACGATCAATGTTTGCAAGGCCGCGCCGGCGCGGCGGGCCAGCAGTTTGCTCAGGGCAATACGGATGGCGAAATTGGCGCGAAAGGCCTCGCCGCCGGAGTAGAGGCTGTAGTCGCGGCTGCCCAGCTCGTCGCTGAGGATGATATCCAGCGTCTCACGCAGCTCCTGGGTGGTTTTGGTCTCGCGCTGCGTCTCCATGCGCACCGACATACGGCCATCGGTCATGCGGGCCAGCAATTGGTTGGCCTCGCTCTCGATCTCCGGAATAGCCGCCTCGATGATCATGGCCTGCACGCCTTTCTTGCTGAAGGCGGCTTGCAGTTCCTCGAAGGTGGCCTGGCGCTCCACCACGCTATGCAGGTCCAGCCCCAACTGCTGGCGGCGGACGGCCTGCGCGCGGCAGGCATCCAGCTTTTGGCGGGCTGCGCCAACCCGCTGGCGCGCGTCGTTGGCGCTGCGCTCCAGCCGCTCCACCAGGGCTGTCTGCTGGCTCAGCTCGCGTTCCACCTCCGGCAGG
>JBAQCH010000276.1:0-7271 GCA_049294015.1 Anaerolineae bacterium | reverse complement strand
ATACGGTCGTTGCGGCTGCGGAACCGGCGGTCGCAGCAGCGGCTGCACCCCCAGTCGAAGCCCCCACGCCCGTGGCTGAAGCGGTGGCTCAGGGTGTCGCAGCAGCGGCCCCGGCTCAGCCGGCCGCAGGCGGCGCCAGTCCTTTCCACCGCTTGCCCAACGCGGCCAAGACCTCTGGCGGCTACACGGCCGATGAGATCGCTGACCGCCGCGCGAAGGCTTACGCGCGCTATAAGGCGCGCAAGGGCGCCGACGCCAAAGAGCTGCACTAGCGTCGTGTCAATGCTCAATTGAGGAGTAGGCGTCCCCAGACGCCGGGTTCGCATGTGGGCATGCGAACTCCTCAATCATGATTGACGCAATACTAGCGCTCCCCTGGTGACCTGTCGAGGAGTCTGGCCAGCGCCGCGATCGGGCAGCCAGACTCCTCGTTTTGTTCGTTGGGCGGACTGGCCGGGCGCTGGTTTCGACACTTGCGCCTGTGCGCAGTGCAGGTGTACGGCGCAGACGCCTACTCAACCAGCGCCTGGCCAGTCCGCTGGATTCACAACCGACCAGGAGGTATCGCCATGGAACTGACCTACACTTTTCACGGCCACGCCTGTTTCACGTTGGCAAGCGATGACGTCACGCTGCTGTTCGACCCCTTCCTGACCGGCAACCCGGCAGCGAAGGTCGCGGCCGATGACCTGGCCGCCGACTACATCCTGCTCTCGCACGGCCACTTCGACCACATGCCCGACACGGTGAGCATCGCTCAGCGTACCGGCGCCACGGTGATCGGCGTCTTCGAGCTGGCCAGTTGGATGAACAACCAGAGAGCCGCCAACGTCCACGGTATGCAGCCGGGCGGGTCATTTCGCTTCCCATTTGGCCGCGTCAAGCTGACGATTGCCCACCACGGATCGATGCTGCCCGACGGCAGTTACGGCGGCGTGGCCGTGGGCTTCATCGTCGATGTCGGCGGCCAGCGAATCTACTACACGGGCGACACGGCGCTGTTCCTGGACATGCAGCTCTATGGCGAGGAAGGGATCGACGTGCTGATCCTGCCCATCGGCGACAACTACACCATGGGCCCGGAGGATGCGCTGCGCTGCGTCCGCTTCGTCAAGCCCAAGAGGGTGGTCCCGCTGCACTACGGCACCTGGCCGCCGATTGCCCAGGATGTCGCTGCCTTTGCCGCGGCTGTCGAGGCCATGGGCGCTACGTGCATCGTGGCTCCGGTTGAGGAACCAGCGGCGCTGTAGGCATGCTCCTTGCCGTCATGCTGAGGGCCGCCGAAGCACACTTGCACCGCACTTGCCAGTGCAGGTGTCTCCCCGTGGCAGCGCCGAGACCCTTCGCCGAGCCTCAGGGTGACAGGTGCATGGGCGCGATTTGCAACTGGAAGCAAGCTGGCTGCGCAGAAACGCTTGGTGTGTTATGATACGCGAGCGTTTGGCGCCGGGACTTCCGACCAAACAGCATGTCCACCAAGCGGCGCGGCGGCTGTGCATAGACCGGCCCGAACAGCGTGAAAGGCTGTGTGCGGGCACGGTGGCTGGGCACAGGCCGGCCCGATCAGCATGAAAATGTGAGTTGTGTATGATCAGCATGTATCCCAAGGCCGAAATCCTGTTTCCGCCCAAACAAATCCCTTACCTCAAGGACCTGCGCGGGCCAGAGTGGGCTGAGTTGGTCAGCCAGGTGTCCAAGCTGCCCGAGACCCACCCGGATGTGCTGGCCTTCTGTCTGATGATGATCGAGCTGGACGGCTGCATGAACTGCTACGCCGGCAGCTATAAGTTCATGCGCGGCTGCGCGGCCTGCGCGAAGCAGACCATCGCCCAGTACAAGGGCAGCGACGCCGAATTATTGCGCCTGTACAAGCAGTCGCACAAGCAGGTGACGGCCCACATCAAGAAGCAGGAAAAGAAAGCCGTCGCCGAGTCCAGCCGCCCGGCGCTCGTCAAATGAGTGGAGCACGACACGTCGCCATCATCGGCGCAGGTATCGCCGGCCTGGCCGCAGCCTATGACCTGAGCGAGGCCGGCCACCAGGTGACCGTCTATGAGGCTGCGCCGCAGGTGGGCGGGCTGGCGGCCGGCTTCAAGGCCCCCCACTGGGATTGGAGCCTGGAGAAGTTCTACCACCACTGGTTTGCCAGCGATAAGCACATGCTGGGGCTGATCGAACGGCTGGGCTGGCGCGAGCAGGTTGTCTTCCCGCGTCCTTATACCGTCGTTTATTACCAGGGCAAGTTCTATCCCCTCGACAGTTATGTCGAGGCGTTCAAGTTCACCCTGAGCAAGTTCGGCCCCATCGACCTGGTGCGCTTCGGCGCGACCGGCGTGTTTCTCAAGCTGACGCCGCGCTGGCAGCCGCTGGAGCGGGTCACGGCCGACGCGTGGATGCGCAAGGCGACCGGCGAGCGCATCTACAACGCGCTGTGGCGGCCGCTGCTGGTGGGCAAGTTCGGCGAGGCCAACCTGGACGTGGTCAACATGGCCTGGCTGTGGGCGCGCATCCACGCGCGCACCACCCGGCTGGGCACCTTCGTGGGCGGCTTCCAGGCGTTCGTGGACAAGTTCGCGGCTGTGCTGCGCGGCCGCAGCGTCGAGATTCGGCTTGGCACAGCCGTAACACAGATCCGACGAGCTGAAGCAGGCGCGGCGGGGCGGCTGACGGTGGCCACGGCTGACAGCAGCGAAGACTATGACGCAGTGATCTCCACCAGCTCGCCGGCGCTGATGGCGCAACTGGCCCCTGACCTGCCCGCCAGCTATTCCGCCAGCCTGCGCAACCTGAAGTCTATGGGCGCGCTCGTGCTGGTGGTGACGCTGGATCGGCGGCTCACCCAGTACTACTGGCACAGCCTGCCCAAGGACGCCGGTTTCCCCTACCTGGCCATGGTGGAGCACACCAACTTCATCGGCCCGGAGCACTACGGCGGCGACCACATCCTCTATCTGGGCGACTACCTGGATACCGATCACGAGTACTTCAGCCTGAGCAAGGAGGAGCTACTGGAGCGCTTCCTGCCGTCGCTGGAGCGCTTCAACCCGGCCTTCCAGCGCAGTTGGGTCAAAGAGTCGTGGCTGTGGAAGACGGCCTACGCCCAGCCCGTGCCGCCGCTCAACCATTCGCAAAATATCCCACCCATCAAGACCCCGCTGCCCGGCCTCTACTTCGCCAGCATGAGCCAGGTCTACCCCTGGGACCGCGGCACCAACTTCGCGGTGGAGATTGGGCAGAAGGCGGCGGGGATGGTGATGGAGGATTGGCGCGCGAGCGATACTGTGTGAGCTATCGATAACTCGTAACGAGCAACCCGTAACTCGTAACCCGGAGGTATGCACGCATGGTTGGCTTTTCCGGGTTACGGGTTACGCATTACTCGTCACCCGACAACCCGTAACCCAGAAACGAATCCCGCACGTCCCACTCTCCGGGTTACGGGTTACCCCTTAGCAAGGACAAAGACATGTTTGGCAAGAAAAACGGCAACGTCACTGAAAAAGATATCCTCGCGGCCCTGAGCACCGTGCAGGAGCCAGAGCTGCACAACGACCTGGTCAGCCTGAAGATGATCAAGGACATTCACATCGAAGGCGGCCAGGTGGGCTTCACCATCGTGCTGACCACGCCAGCCTGCCCGCTGCGCGGCCAGATGGAGCGCGAGGCGCAGGCCGCGGTGATGCAGGTCCCCGGCGTGGAGCAGGTGGCGGTCAAGTTCGACGCCACCGTGCGCGGCGATGCGCGCATCGCCGGCCGCCTGCAGATTCCGATCAAGAACATTGTTGCCGTGGCCAGCGGCAAGGGCGGCGTGGGCAAGAGCACCGTGGCCGTCAACCTGGCAGTGGCGCTGGCCCAGCAAGGCGCAAAGGTAGGCATCCTGGACGCGGACATCTACGGCCCCAACATCCCCACCATGATGGGCCTGACGGCCGACGACCTGCCCGATCCGGCCGACGGCAAGCTGGTCCCGCCCCTGGCCTACGGCGTCGAGGTGATCAGCATGGGCTTCCTGATCCCGCCCGGCCAGGCTGTGATCTGGCGCGGGCCGATGCTGCACGGCGCGATCCGCCAGCTTTTCACCGACGTGGCCTGGGGTGAGCTGGACTACCTGATCGTGGACATGCCCCCCGGCACGGGCGACGCCACGCTGACCCTGGCTCAGTCGGTGCCGGTGACAGGCGGCGTGATCGTCTCGACGCCTCAGGACGTGGCGCTGGAGGATGCCGAGAAGGGGCTGGTGGCCTTCCAGAAGCTGCAAGTGCCGATCCTGGGCATCGTCGAGAACATGGCCGGCGACATCTTCGGCGAGGGCGGCGGCGAGCGGGCGGCCAAGCGGCTGCACGTGCCCTTCCTGGGCCGCGTCTACCTGGACCGCGCCATCCGCGAGGGCGGGGACGGCGGCCGGCCGCTGGTGGCCGTGGACCCCGGCAGCCCGCAGAGCCTGGCATTCCAGGCGCTGGCCCAGGCCGTGGCCGCGCGGGTCAGCGTGATGAGCTTCCAGGCAGCGCCGGAGCTGAAGATCATTTAGCGCTGGTTCTTTTTGTAGAACAATCCGCCGGATTGTTCGGACGCAGTCCAGCGGATTGCGCTACGGTCGGCAGCCGGTTCAGAGGGCCATTGGCAGACATACAGCGAGGACAGGCGTTGGCCTGTCCTCGCTTTGTTTTGCATCACTGCACGGTCTCGATCAGGGCTTCTCAAAAGTCATTGACCCACATTCGTTGTCACCCTGAGCGGGTCTTGCACGAGACTTGCATTGCCCCGAGACGCCAGCGAAGGGTCTCGGCGCGCGAGTCGAGATGCTTCGGCGGACCTCAGCATGACACGGCTACGGACTTTTGAGAAGCCCTGCGGTCTCGATTGACGCTGCGGTCACTTCGCGCTATACTTGCAACTATGGTCACGCCGTCAGGTTTGGATCACCCACCGTGGGCGACTGGCGCCGGCGGTCGGACTTCTGCCAGGCCGCGCAGGTGCGCTCCGGCGGCGCCGGCCGGTCGTGAAACGGCGACTGCGGGCCGCGGCAGAAGGCGTGCAGGCGAGTGACCTGCCCGTCGCCATTGCTGCGAAAGATGTCGAGGAAGGCGCAGGTGTCGCAGGTGCGACCCCGCAGCCGCTGCCAGGTCATGGTGGCGTTCAAGGTTATCCTCGTGTGCAGACTTGACTGTTCTCGGAAGAAAAGTCAAGTCTAGGGCCGTGCAGACTTGACTTTTCTCCGAGGAAAAGTCAAGTCTATAGCGCTGATCACTGCATTATAGCCACACCCCTCGTTCTGTCCAGACCCAGACTCACAAAGGAGTCATCATGCCCCTACTCAATTTGCGCGTCGCACAATTGGATCCGCATTCGGCGTCGGACCGCAACCGCCTCGTCAAGTTCCCCTTCAAGCTCTACAAGGGTGATCCTTACTGGGTGCCGCCGCTGGTCGCCGACCGCAAGAAGTTCCTCGACCCCAAGCACAACCCCTCGTTCGAGTATCTGCAAGTGGCCTATTTCATGGCTGAGGCGGTCGTCATCCCCGAAAACACGCCCAAGGGGACAATCACCGGCGGCATGGAGCAGGATGTGGGCATGATCGCGGCTATCGTCAACCCGCGCCACAACGAGATCCACGGCGACGACATCGGCTTCTTCGGCCTGTTCGAGTGCATCAACAGCCAGCAAGTGGCCGACGCGCTGCTGGACGCGGCTGCGGCCTGGCTGCGCGGGCAGGGCCGCTCGGCCATGCGCGGCCCGCTGAACTTCACCATGACCGACGAGGTGGGCCTCCTGGTCGACGGCTTCGACGACATGCCGCGCCTGATGATGCCCTATAACCACCCCTACTACCCGGAGTTGCTGGTCGCTTATGGCCTGGAGAAGGCCATGGACCTGTACGCCTACCACTTCGACATGCAGAAGCTCTACGGAGGCACTGCCGAGGGGCTGCCGCCTAAGCTCAACCGCGTCGTCGAAAAGCTCAAGCAGCGCGGCAAGATGACCATCCACAAGCTGGACTTCAAGCAGTTCGACGCCGAGGTGGACAAGGTCAAGACGATCTACACCGCGGCCTGGGAGAAGAACTGGGGGGCCGTGGGCATCACCGACCGCGAGATGGTACACTATGCGGCCGAGATGAAGCCGGTGCTCGACCCTGACCTGGCCTTCTTCGTCGAGATCGACGGCAAGTCGGTGGGCGTTGCATTGTCCCTACCCGACGCCAACCTGGTGTTGAAGAAGATGAACGGCCACCTCTTCCCCTTCGGCTTCATCCAGGCGCTGCGCTACCAAAAGCGGATCAAATGGGTGCGGGTGTGGGCGCTGGGTGTGCTGCCCGAGTACCGCCACCTGGGCGTCGACGCGGTGATGATCCACGAGACGGCCGTGCAGGCGATGCGCAAAGGCATGTTGGACATCGAGGCGAGCTGGATTCTGGACAGCAACATCGACATGCGCCGGCTGGTCGAGAACTTCGGCGCCACCATCTACAAGACGTATCGGGTATATGAGATAGAGCTCTAGGCCCAGCGAAGTCTGTCGGGCAGCGGCCATGCGCCGTAACGAGTAACGAGTAACGAGTAACGAGTAACCCGTAACCCGGAGGGCGCCTGCTCGGAGGCTATTGGCTGCTTGGATGAGAGTTCATGGCTGCCAGCACAGTATCTACGGCTTCTGTGGCGCTGTCGACCGGCTGGATCGGCAGCGCCGTTTGATTCGGCCCGCTGGCGCGGCGATAATCGTCCATCGTCTCGATCCCCTTCGGCAGCGGGGCATCGATAGCCACCAACTCCACCTGAGAACCATAGCGCTGGATCAGCGGCCGGCCGCCGCTGTCGCCTTGCAGCGCCAGCAGCTCGGGAAAGGTGCTGCGGTCGAAGAGCACCGGATTGCCCCGCTGGCCGCCGTCGTAAAGCGGCGCAACGATCGGCGCCAGGGTCTGGCGATGGCGTTCAACCAGCCGGTCGATGGTCGCAGACTGGACGGCGGGCTGGTCGGCTAAAATGAACAGCACAGCCGACACGTCCGGCGCCAGCGCCCGCAGCCCAGCAGCCACGCTGCTGCTCTGGCCAGCCTGCCAGTCGGTATTGGTCACGACGCGCACGGCTCGATCCCCCAGCGCACTTTGCACGTCGGCCGCATGATGGCCGCTCACTACGATGACCTCGTCGATGGTGCGGGCGGCCAGCGCGATGTCGGCCGCCCGACCCACCAGCGTGCCGCCCGGCTGCCACGGCAGCAGTTGCTTGGCCAGATCGCCGCCGAAACGTGTGGCGCCGCCGGCCGCCAGCGCC
>JBAQCH010000275.1:0-4378 GCA_049294015.1 Anaerolineae bacterium | reverse complement strand
TGGCGGCGGGCCGCTCTACGCTCCAGCCGGCCTCGCCGCCCGGCAGGATCGTGGTCACGGCCCGCACCGGCCCCAGCCAGACGTCGCGGCCTGGGTAGGCATGCTCCGCCAGCCAGCCTTGCACGATGCCTTCGGGGTCGCTGCCTTCGCTGGCGCGGTAGAGGACGTGCAGGCGGCGCTGCTGGCCGGCGATCTGCTCAAGCTGGGCCAAGGTTGAGGCGCGGTCGGGCGGCTGCTGCGGCAGCTCATAGACGGGCAGGTCGCCGGCGTAGAAGCGCTGCAAGGCCGCCCGCTGATCCGGCCCTACCAGCAGCATCGCGTCGCCCGGCTGGGCCATCTGCTCCAGATAGCGGGCGATATCGCCGTAGGGATTGTGTATGTAATAAAAGCGGTACGCGTCCTGCCCCTCGCGCAACGGCACGTCGGCCTCGGGCAGGGGCTGGGCCAGCAGCGGCAGCTCGGCCGCGGCCAGGCTCGCGCCCGGCGTCAGCAGGAACAGCGCCTCTTCGGCCTCTTGGTAGACGCGAAAGCCTGGGTCGTCGAAGTCCATGATGCGCACGTTGGGCAGGCGGCTGGCCAGAAAGGTCCAGACGGCCGGGCACTCGTCCCACTCCGGCACCTGGCCCTGGCACAACACGATCACCTCTCCGCCGGGGTTGAGGCTGGCGTAGTCAGCCAGGGTGCGCGCCGTCTCGCGCACGATGCGGGCCGGCGTGGGCCAGCCGTCCGGCGTGTCGCGCAGATCGACGAAGCGATAGATCGAGCCGATCAACAGGATCTGCCAGGCCACCAACGCGGCCAGCGCCAGCCCGCCCAGCGCGGCCAGCCCGGCGCGCAGCCTGGGTCGGTTCGCCAGGCGCCGGTACAGATCCTGCGCTGCGGCGGCCAACAGCAGGTAGGGCGCGGGATAGAGCACCACCAGGTAGTGAAGCTGCACCTGGGCGCTGAAGACCAGGAAGAACAGCACAGGCAGCAGCAGCCACAGCAGCAGCGCGCCGTTGATCCTGGCTTGACGGGCGTCGTAGCGGCGGCGCAGCAGACCCGCGCCGAGATAGACGGCCGCCAACACCACCAGCGCTTCCTCCAGCCTATCCAGCCAGTAGCCCGGCGCAGGCAACTCGGCCAGGAACTCGCGGAACCGAGCCGGGCCAGCCAGCGCGTGGATGTTGCGGCCGCCGATGTTGAGCAGCGCCAGGTCGAAGACCTGCGGCTGCAAGCCGCGCCCGCCGCCGCTCCCTTGCGTCAGAAAGCCGCGCACATTCTGCCAGCCTTGCTGCGCGTCAGCAACCAGGTAGGGCACGTAGAGCAGCGCGCCCAACGCAACGCCCAGCGCCAGCGGCCGCCAGAGTTGCGCGCTTGCGCCGCGCCGCCGCCGTTCGATCGCGTCCCATAACAGCAGCACGGCCAGCAGCGGCGCCAGGGCAATGGCCGCCAGGTGGATCTGGATCAGCGCGGCCAGCGTCACCAGCGCGGCCGTCAGCGCCCAACGTTTGCCGTCGACGAACCAGGCCAGCAGGAAGGCCATCAACAGCACCACGCCCGGCGCCAGCAGGTCCTGGCCCAGCACGCCGCGCGCGTGTTGCACGGCCCAGGGGCTGACGGCAAAAAGCAGCGCGGCAAGCAGCCCCACGGCCACGCCCCAGTAGCGCCGGCCCAGCCAGAACGTGCCCGCCACGGCCAGCAGGTTGAGCGCAATGACAAAGCCGGTCAGCGCCAGCGGATCGCGGCTGAAGCGCAGCGGCAGGCTGATCAGGTAGACGGTGAGCGGGGGGTTGCGGAAGCCGGTGGAGGAGACCATGCCTTGCAGCGGCAGCCGGCCCTGGTCGATCCACTGCGCGGCCAGGTTGCTGACCGCGGCCGCGTCGAAGGTGAAGGCGACCGCGCCCAAGCGGTAGAAGCGCAAAGCCGCGGCCAGCGCCAGGATGGCAGCCAGCAACAGGTAGGGAAGCATGCGGGTGAACGCCGGCCGCTGGTTCGTGTCAGGCATGGCCCGATTCTAGGCGCAAGCACAGCTTTGCGCAAATACGCTGAGTTACGCCATAGCCCAGGGTCAGGCTTACTGGCCTGGCGGCCCCAGGTACTCCACCGCCACCGTATCCACCGCCAGCGCGCCCAGGCCGGTGTGCAGCACGCGCAACTCCACGTCGTTCAACAGCCGGTCGGTCTGGAACTCCAGGCTGAAGGTGTGGTACGGCCCATCCTGTGTCATGCCGAGGCCGCCTAGGGCCGAAGCATCCCCCGCTTCTGTCATGCTGAGGGCCGCCGAAGCATCTCTGGCCGCGAATTCCGCGGCCGAAATGCCATGCTGCGCCACCTGCCCGCTCGCGGCGAATGAGAAGACGTCGACGATCGCGGCCAGTTGATCCGTGGCCGGCGCATCTGTCAATCTCAGACGAAAATCGACGCGGTAGCGGCCGGGGATGACGGTGGCGTAGGGGCCGGAGACCACGGCGAATGGCTCGGCCAACGGCTCGGCCAGGGCCGGGCTGAGCCGCGCCTGGCCGCTGCGCGTGGCAGGATCGTCCACCGTCAGCATACCCGGCGCGCCGGGCAGATCCACCGCATCGTAGGTCACGGTGCCCAGCGCGGCCAGCGCCTCGCCGTTGCGGGTCGTGTCCGCGCCCCGTTGCAGCAGCAGCAGGCCGTCCTGGCCGGCCAGCAGGCCGTACTCGCCGCCGGCGACGTAGGGCAGCAGCCGCTCGATGGCCTCGCCGCGCGGGTCGCGGCTGATCAAGGGGAAAAAGTCGGCGTCCAGGGCCGTGTCGAACAGGATGTAGTCCGCGCCGGCGACGGTGGGGTAGAGGTAGATGCGCTCGCGGCTGGCCAGGTGCGGCACAAAGCGGCTCAAGGTGCTGACCGAGGCGTCGGGCGGAACGGCGTCGATCAAAGTTGCTATGGCGCGCTGGCGCTCCGTTGGCTGCGGGATGCCGTGGAACAGCTTGCCGCCCAGCCAGCCGTACTGCCAGTTCATGGCCAGGCTGGCCGTCAGCAGCGCAGCGGCCAGCGGCAGGGCGGCCGCGCGGCGGCGCCGCTCCACCCTGGCCAGCCCCAGCGCGGCCAGGAAGAAGAGCGACGGGATGACGATGGCCGAGTAGTGCGTGTCCAGCAGGTACTGGGGCCGGTAGGATGAGAGCAGCAGCGTGGCGAAGCCGGGCAGGGCCACGATCCACGGGCCGGCGCCGGCCAGCAGCGGGATGCCCAGCAGCGGCAGCAGCAACTGCGCCAGGAAGAGCAGCTTGTCGGGGTCGAGAAAGACGTAGCTGAACGTGTAGACCGGATTGGTGACAAGGGTGATGGCTACGCCGGCAAAGCCGTCGAAACCGTCCACCGCCAGTCCCTCGAAGCGGCTCACGTCGGCCCCGCCCCCCAACGCGGGCATGAGAACAGCCGTCACCAGCACGAAGTACAGCGCCGACAGCGCCATGACCGTCACGCCGCGCCGCGGCTCGCGGCGCACCAGCAGAATGTACAGGCCAATGGCCACGCCGGTCAGCGCGACCTCCTCCTTGGTGAACAGCGCCAGGGCCAGGAAGAGGCCGAACAGGCGGAAGCGGCCCGTCTCCAGGAAATACAGGCTCCACAGCAGCAGCGGCACCACCAGCGCGATCTCGTGGAAGTCGAAGGTGTTGACGCCGTGTAGGGCCGGGAAGAGCAGATAGGCGGCGGCCAGCGCCACGGCCAGCGCCTGACTGGCCAGCTTGCTGCGCGCCAGCAGGTAAACCGGCACGGCCGCCGACGCCAGCAGCAGGGTTTGTAGCACCAGCAGAGCGCGCGCGTCGTCGAACAGCGCGGCCAGCGGCGTCAGCAGGTAGAAGATGGGCGCGAAGTGGTCGCCGAACTGGTTGACCGGCTGCGGGCCGTACAAGGTGACCAGGGGATAGCCGCGGCGGGCGATGCTGGCCAGCGCTTGGGTGTGGATGCCCAGGTCGAAGGCGTAGGTGCCGAAGGTGTTGTGGCGGGCCACGGTCACCGCGCTCATGAACAGCGCGTAGGCGGCGGCCATGAGCAGGACGAAGGCAATACCGGTGACGGGTGAACGGTGATCGGTGAACAGTGATCGGTCTTGTGACTCGGGCCGGTCTTCTGTTCCTTGCTGCTTGGGCCGGTCTTCGCGCAGCAACCGAGCCCGCTCTGGGGCGCGCAGTTGAGCGCGGACCGCCAGCACCGCCTTGACCCCACCGGCCGCCAGCGCGCTGATGGCGATGACCATGCTGAACACCAGCAGCGGTTCCTGGGTCTCGATGCCGGGCACGGCCAGCAGGGGCAGGAAGGGCAACAGCAGCAGCGCCAGGCCCAGGCGCGCGGTCGCCGTCAGCCAGAAAGCCGTCGCCCCGGAGGGTTCCAGGGACGCCGGCCGCGGCCCGACCCGGCCCAGCAG
>JBAQCH010000274.1:0-17217 GCA_049294015.1 Anaerolineae bacterium | reverse complement strand
GGCGTTGAGTGTGGCGCTGCTGCTGACTGCGCCCCAGCCCGCCTGGCCGCAGGTGGTCGAAAGCCTGGCTGCTGAGCTTCAGGACGGGGATGCGCTATGGGTTGACGAGCTGGACGCCGCGGTCTTCGCCACCTATTGGCAAGAACGCTCGCCATGGCAGCCGCTGCGGGCGCGCGACCTGGACGCGCTCAACCAGACGGCCAGCGAGCAGCGCATATGGCTGGTGGGCGGGGTAAGCGCTTACCGGGACCTGCGCCAGACCTTGCCACCGGCGTTTGCCAGCCAACGGGCAGCCGTTTACAGCGTCGTTTGGAGCGATGTGGCGCTAACAGCCTATGACTGGCGCGCAGCGCCACAGCCCGCCGTCGATCCGCCCCTGGCCTTGCGCTGGGGATTGGCCATCCAGTCGCCGCTGGACGTTGTTTGCCCGCCATGACGGCCTTGTCCAATGCGAAGGGTTGTGCTAGAATAGCCCCAATGACAACACAGACAGACCCTATAAGCAGCGAGGGGCCAGCCCAGACACAGGCTCGGCCCGCAGGAGAAGTGAAACTGAACCCTACAAACCTGGCGCACAAGATCGTCGACCTGGCTGAGGAGAAGCAGGCGGTGGACATCACCCTGCTGGACCTGCGCCAGGTATCCATGTTGGCTGATTATTTCGTGATCTGCACGTCCGAAAGCAGCCGTCAGACCGCGGCCATCCTGGACTCTATGGCTATCGAACTGAAGAAGGATGGCCTGCTGCCCCTGCACCCGGCTGAGGGCGAACCGGGAGCGGGCTGGACCTTGCTGGACTACGCGGATGTGGTGGTCCACGTTTTCGACGCGCCGACCCGCAGCTTCTATAACCTGGAGCAGCTCTGGAAAGACGCGCCGGTGGTGCTGAAGATTCAGTAGGGAAGTAGACAAGTAGACAAGTAAAGAAGTAGACAAGTAGACAAGTGAAGAGGTAGGTTGGTAGATTGGTGGACGCGGAGGAGCGGACGGGTTGTTATGAAGATAGAACAACGTGGGTGCGCTTGTTGAACAAGCGCACCCACGTTTTCGTTTCCATCAGACAACGCTAGTCCCCCTCCCTTGCCCACTTGCCTACTCGCCTACTTGTCTACTTGTCTACTTGCCTACTTGCCACTTGCTACTCATAAATCCAGCCATCGATTACCCGCTGATAGCTGACTAACTCGCTGGCGTCGAACCAGAGAGCCAGTTCCTGGGCTGCGGTCTCGGGGCCGTCGGAGCCATGCACCAGGTTGTAGCCGATGTCCATCGCAAAGTCGGCGCGGATCGTGCCGGGGGCGGCCTTGCCGGGCGCGGTGGCGCCCATGGTGGCGCGCGTGATGGCGATGGCGTCTTTGCCTTCCAGCGCCATGACCACCACCGGGCCAGAGGTGATGAACTGGATCAGGCCGGGGAAGAAGGGCTTGCCGTCGTGGACGGCGTAGTGGCGGCGGGCCAGCTCGTCGCTGACCTGAATCAGCTTCATGCCGGCGATGCGCAGGCCGCGCCGCTCCAGGCGCGTGACGATCTCACCGATCAGCCCGCGCTGGACGGCATCGGGTTTGATAATAACGAGGGTGCGTTCCATGGTGTTCTCCTGGGTGGGTTTTGCTGGGCTGTCACTGACTTCAATGATACCTATTGAACCATGCCGACAATTGTAACACGGGCCTGCGCGAGCGGCAAAAGCTTGACCGGACGCCGCTACGCTACAGGCCATGCGCCTGGCGCACCTGCGCCAGCAGCGCGCTGGCATCGCGCTCCTCCCACGGGCAGGGTCCCAGCGAGTCGCTGATGGGTTGCTCCTGGCCGCTGAGCTGGCGCAGGGTGGTCAGCACGGCGTGGGCCAACACCTCCAGATGATAGCCGCCTTCCAGGGTGAAGACGATGCGCCCGTTGCACAGCTCGCCGGCCAGGTCCAGCAGGCGCGCTACCAGACTGGCGTAGCCGGCCGCGCTAAGCTGCATGCTGGCCAGCGGATCGTTCCAGTGCGCGTCGTAGCCGGCTGAGACCAGGATCAACTGCGGTTGGAAGCGGCGAGCCAGCGGCGCGAGCAGTTGATCGAAAGCGGCTGCATAGCCCGCATCCCCAACCCCAGCCGGGAAGGGGACGTTGACCGTCGCGCCGGCGCCGGCGCCGCGGCCAGTCTCGCGCCAATGGCCCGTGCCGGGGTAGTAGGGATACTGGTGCGTGCTGAAGAACAGCACGCTGCCGTCTTCATAAAACGCGTCCTGTGTGCCGTTGCCATGATGCACGTCGAAGTCGACAATCAAAACGCGTTGGAGGCCGTAGTCAGCTTGGGCCGCGCGGGCGGCGATGGCCACGTTGTTGTACAGGCAAAAGCCCATGCCGCGCTCAGGGGTAGCGTGGTGGCCGGGGGGACGCACCAGCGCGAAGCCGTTGCTAACCTGGCCACCCAGCACCGCATCGACCACGTTGCACAGCCCGCCAGCCGCCAATCGCGCCGCCTGCTCCGAGTCGCTGCCCACATAGGTGTCGGCGTCCAGGTGAGCGCTGCGCTGCGCGGCCAGGGCCACCGTCGACAGGTGCCGGCGGCTGTGAACGCGCAGCAACTGCTGGTCGCTGGCCGGCGTGCAAGGTGTTTCCCGCAGACCGGCCAGGATGCCGTCAGCTTGCAGCAAGTCCCACGTTCCGCGCAGCCGCTCGCGGTTCTCCGGATGGCCGGGCAGCGTATGGCGTAGGTTGAAGGGGTCGTAGCAGTAGGTCGTGGTCATGGGAACTCGAAGGAATATGGAGGAACTCAGGGAACATCCGGCATTCGCTGTTCCCATCCGCTGTGCTATCTTCTCACCCCCACCACAGCAAAAGCTGGGAGAACGCAACCGTTCTCCCAGCTTTGCAAGTCGGGTTACACGGTGTCGTTACACCAGCGCCGTCGGCGCCCGCTTGCTGCGGCGAATGACGAAGCCCATGGAGGCCAACAGCAAGAGAGAAACGACGATGCTGATCACCATATCGTCTTTGTAGGTCACGATGATCGGCGCCATGATCAGGCTGATCAGATTGATCACCTTGATCATCGGGTTGAGGGCCGGGCCGGCTGTGTCCTTCAGCGGATCGCCCACGGTGTCGCCGACCACGCTGGCCTTGTGGCGCTCCGAGCCTTTACCCAGGTTGCGCTGCAGGTCGCGCGGCTCGTCCTCGACGATCTTCTTGGCGTTGTCCCAGGCGCCGCCGGCGTTGGACATGAACACCGCCAACAGTTGGCCGGAGAGGATTACGCCAGCCAGAAAGCCGCCCAGCGCCTCGACTTGTAGCGCCAGGCCCACGGCGATCGGCGCGGCCACAGCCAGCCAGGCCAGGTTGACCAGCTCCTTCTGCGCGGCGATGGTGGTGATAGCCACCGGACGGGCGTAGTCAGGCTTGACCGTGCCCTCTAGCACGCCAGGCACGTGGAACTGGCGACGCACCTCCTGCACGATGTCGGCTGCTGTGCGCGACACCGCCTTGATGGCCAGGCTGGAGAACATCCATGGGATGGTGCCGCCGATCAGGAAGCCCACGAAGACCATGGGCCATGAGATGCGGATGCCGCCCGCCAGAACCACAGGGTCGATTCTGCCTACGTCGGTAATGAAGGAGCCGAAGAGCGCAACCGCAGCGATCACCGCCGAGCCGATGGCGATGCCCTTGGTAATGGCCTTGGTGGTGTTGCCCACTGCGTCCAGGTCGGCCATGATCTGACGTGCGCTGTCTTCCAGGCCGGCCGTCTCGCCGATGCCGTTGGCGTTGTCGGAGATGGGGCCAAAGGAGTCCATGGCCACGTTATTGCCGGTCAGGGTCAACATGCCGATGCCGGCCAGGGCCACACCGTATAGAATGTAAACAAACTGCTCCATGGGGACGGCGCTGACGCCCTGGAAGACAAAGATTGAAACCAGGATCGTGCCGGCGATGACCAGGGTTGCCCAGACGGCCGACTCCATGCCCACGCTCAGACCTGACAGGA
Source organism: Anaerolineae bacterium (assembly GCA_049294015.1). Lineage (GTDB taxonomy): Bacteria > Chloroflexota > Anaerolineae > JAAEKA01 > JAAEKA01 > JAAEKA01. Next base: position 13,247 of record JBAQCH010000274.1, on the reverse strand, counting down.
TCGTCGTGGCCGGGCCGGTGTCGTGGCCCTTCTTGATCTCCAGCACGGGCGCGCTGTGGGTACCGGTGAAATAATCCGTCAGCCGGTCGATGATGATGGCCAGCAACACGCCTGAAGCGGTGGCCACGAAGGGCCGCCACCAGCCGCCCGGCACCTCGCGCATGTACAACAAAGCTACGAAGAAGAACAAGACCACCGAGATCGCCGCAGAGGTCAAGAAGCCTTTGAAGATCGCTTTCATGGCATCGCCAGAGAGGCCAGGCTCAGTCTTGACCAGGTAGGTGCCGACAATCGACGAAAGCACGCCGATGCCGCGCACCAGCAAAGGATAGATCAGCCACTCGTTGTGGCCGGTGATTTGCCGCAGCGCCAGGGCCAGAATCAGCGCCGAGACGATAGTGACCTCGTAGCTCTCGAAGATGTCGGCCGCCATACCGGCGCAGTCACCTACGTTGTCGCCCACCAGGTCAGCGATCACCGCCGCATTGCGGGGATCGTCCTCAGGCATGTCCTGCTCGACCTTGCCCACCAGGTCCGCGCCGACGTCGGCTGCCTTGGTGTAGATGCCGCCGCCGACGCGCATAAAGAGCGCCAGCAACGTGCCGCCGAAGCCAAAGCCCAGCAAGGCATCGGGAGCAGCGAGGCCAAAGATGATGAAAATGATGGTGCCGCCGAAGAGGCCCAGGCCGTCGGTCAGCATGCCGGTAACGGTGCCCGCTCGGTAGGCGATGCGCAACGCGCCGTTGAAACTGCTGCGCGAGGCCTCGGCCACGCGCACATTGGCCTGAACGGCCATGCGCATGCCGACCTGGCCCACGATCAGGCTGAACAAGGCGCCCATGATGAAAGCGCCGGCCCGGCCCAGACCGATGACCATCTGCAACTGATTCTCTGACATGGCGGCGAAACGCTCGATGGCCTCCGGGGTGGGGTCGACAACGTATACGCTGAGGAACATGAGGACCGTGAGCACTGCGATGAAGGGGAGAATGGTTCGGAGCTGGCGCGAGAGATAGGCGTCAGCCCCAATGCGGATGGCATCCCAGACCTCGATCATCTTGGCCGTGCCTTTGGGATTCGCCATGACCTGGCGGCGCAAAAACATGGCGTACAAGAGACCAAGGATGGCGACGGCGAGTACCATCCAGACAGCGATGGTCTCAAACGAGGTGAGTCCCATTTCGGACATGGCGAAAATTACCTCCCGGCAGATGTGGAAATGAATGATGGACGAAACAGCCGAGTGTTCAACGGTGCTTGTCCTGACGCGGGTCGCCTGTGCACCAAGTTGGACGACAGAAGCAGCAGGCGGCAAGATGAGGAGAGCGAACAAAGACTGGTGCGTGGACGTCCGCATCTGGGCCTTGGGGCGCCCTGGCGGCAGTCAGCGCTGCCATTGTCGGCCTTCTGACACGCGGCCTTGGACCTGCCCAAAAACAGCATGGCGGGCTGGCTCGGTCGGGCCAGCTCCGGCGGAAATCCGGGGCTGCCGCAGGCTTGCACGAAGACCGGCCAGAGCACCAACTGGTTTTGGGACGGCTACTTAGCGTGCAGATTATAGCGCGATGGTCAGCAGAAGTCAAACAATCGGTCTTCAATTGACATCTGTCTCAAATCCGGGCATAATAGTGTCTGCCATCGCAGACGGAATCAACCAATCAAACTGTTGTCAGGCATTGTAGCGCAGCACGCCGTGGAATCAGCCCGGCACTTCTTCGTCATGAACACACGGAAAGATCCCTATGAGTGTTGCAGCCATTACCCACCTACGCCTGACCTGGGTCAACATCGAAAACCCCACGCCAGAAGATGTGGCCTATCTGCGCAAGCACTACCCCTTCCACCCTCTGGACCTGGAAGACGTCCTGAGCCAGATCGAACGCCCCAAGATCGACGAATACGATGACTACCTGTTTATCGTGATGCATTTCCCGGTGTACGACGAAGAGCGCCAGGTCACACGTTCCAGCGAAGTCGACTTTTTCATCGGGGCGGGCTTCTTGATCACCATCCACGACAGTCGCCTCAAAACGCTCAATACCCTGTTTGCGACCTGCCAAAACGACGGTATGGCGCGCGGCAAGCAAATGGGACGGGGCGCAGGCCGGCTGCTATACACGATCCTGGATGCCATGGTGGACTACAACTTTGCCATGCTGCGCAAGCTGGACGGCAAGATCCGCGCGATCGAAGAGAACATGTTCCGCGAGAACATGCGCCAGATCGTGCAGGAGATATCTCTCGTCCGGCGCGATATCATTGCGCTGCGCCGCGTGGTCAAGCCTCAGATATCGATCGTCAGCAACCTGGAACGCAAAGAACGCGCCTTCATCCAGGAGGAGTTGGACGTCTACTTCGGCGACATTGCCGACGGCTTCTCGCGCGCGTGGGACATCCTGGAGGACTATCGCGAGGTCATCGAAGGGTTGAGCGAGACCTCCGACTCGGTCACGTCCTACCGCATCAACGACGTCATGCGCATTTTGACAGTCATCTCGGTCATCATGCTGCCCTTGACACTGATCACCGGCGTCTATGGCATGAATCTGGAATGGCTGCCGGCCGCGGACACGTTCTATGGGTTCTTTATCGTCATAGGCTTTATGGGCCTGGTTGCCGGCAGCATGTTGTACTACTTCCGCAAGAAGGGCATTATCTGAACGCTGAGCGCGCGGCAGCGCAGCGTCCAGTCGATTTCATCATGAGCTACACGTCCAGCCAAGCATTCCAAAGAAACGACGGGGGACCCGCCCGTCCACAGCCGCCCGTTGTGGTCGACTCGACCGACGCGCTGGAGGCGCTGATCCTGGCAGCCCAGCAGGTCCCTGTGATCAGCGTCGATACTGAATCCAACAGCTTGTTCGCCTACTTTCACCGCGTCTGCCTGCTGCAGATCTCACTGGGGGATCACGACTATGTGATCGACCCACTGGCAGTGGATCTGGCGCCGTTGGGCCCGCTCTTTGCCGACCCAGCCTGCCAAAAGATCTTCCACGCAGCCGAAAACGACATCCTCGGCCTCAAGCGCGACTATGGATTCAGCTTCGCCAACATCTTCGACACTATGCTGGCGGCGCGCATCCTGGGCTGGCCGCAGGCAGGTCTGGCGGCAATCCTGGCCAGCAGGTACAACGTTCATCTCAACAAGAGCCTGCAGCGGGCGGACTGGGGCCGGCGCCCCTTGAACACTGAACTGCTGGCCTATGCCCAGCTCGATACCCACTATCTGCTGCCGCTGCGCGACGAGCAAGAAGCCGAGCTGCGGACCCAAGATCGTTGGGAAGAGGCGCAAGAGAGCTTCGCTCGCCTGCCTCTGGTGGAGTGGGTCGAGAAGCCCTTCGACGGCGATGGCTTCTGGGGCCTGCCCGGCGCGCGCGACCTGTCCCCCTCAGCCCTGGCGGTCTTGCAGCAGCTCTTCCTCTGGCGCGAACAGCAAGCCCGCAAGGAAGATCGCCCTCCCTTCAAGGTGATCGATCAACGCACGCTGGTTACCATCAGCCGCCAGCAGCCGGCCGATGAAGAGGGACTGCGACGCGTGGGCGGCATGACCAGCGGCCAGACGCGGCGCTATGGCGCGGCCATCTTGCAGGCCGTGGCGCGCGGGCGCAAATTGCCCGCGCCCGCGCCGCCCAAGCGAACCAACGGCAACGGCTTTGGACGGCCAGACCCCAAGACCGCCGATCGCTTCGACGCGTTGCGCTCATGGCGCACCGAGCGCGCGCGCCAGCGCGGCGTCGATCCTGATGTGATCCTGACCAACGATCAACTGATGACTATCGCCCGCCAGGCGCCGACCACCGTCGAAGCGCTGGCGGCCACCAACGCCATGGGACCCTGGAAGCTAAGCGAGTACGGCGAAGCGATCCTGCGCCTCCTGGCCCGATCTTGAGCTCACCCCCTCAGGGAGGACGCTATGCAACTGACTTTTTGGGGCGCTGCCCAAACCGTTACCGGATCGATGCATCTGATCGAGGTGAACGGCCAGCGCATCCTGCTGGACTGCGGGCTTTACCAGGGCAAGCGCAGCCTCAGCTACGAACGCAACCTCAACTTGCCCTTCGATCCTGCCTCCATCGACGTAGTGATTCTATCCCACGCGCACATTGACCACTCGGGCAACCTGCCGAATCTGGTCAAACAGGGTTTTCGCGGCTCCATCTGGAGCACGCCGGCCACGCGCGACCTGTGCGTTGCCATGCTGCAGGACAGCGGCCATATCCAGGAGCAGGACGCCGCCTACGTCAACCGCAAACGGGTGCGCGATGGACTGCCGCCGGTGGAGCCGCTCTACACCAAGCTCGACGCGCTCGAGGCCATCAAGCAGTTCGTCAGCATCAACTATCACCGGCCCTTCTCGCCCAGCGCAGGAGTCACGGCCACTTTCTTCGACGCAGGCCACATTCTGGGCTCGGCCGTCGTAGTTTTGGATATCGTTGAGGCCGGGCAGCAGCGCCGCCTGGTCTTTTCCGGCGACCTGGGACGCCAGGGTATGGCCATCCTGCGCGATCCTGAGACGGTCAGCGATGCCGATTTTCTGATCCTGGAGAGCACCTACGGCAATCGGCGGCACGAAACCCGTGACCAGGCCCGCCAGGTGTTGCGCCAGGTGATCATCGAAGTCCACAAGCGGCGCGGCAAGGTAATCATCCCAGCTTTTGCGGTGGGACGCACGCAGGAGTTGGTGTATGCCCTGAACGAGCTCAGCGAGGCGCAGAAGATCCCCAGCCTGGACATCTACGTGGACAGCCCGCTGGCGGTCAACGTCACCGAGGTTTTTCGCGCCCATCCTGAGTGCTACGACCAGGAAACCCTGGCCCTGCTGCAAGAGGCGCGCGACCCGTTCGGCTTCCGCCGGCTGGCCTACGTGCGGGATGTGGAGGACTCCAAGCGGCTGAATTTCCTGCGCGACTCGGCCGTGATCATCAGCGCGTCGGGCATGTGCGAGTCGGGCCGCATTCTGCACCACCTGAAGAACAACATCGAGGACAGCGACAACACCATCCTGTTTTCAGGCTTTCAGGCCGAGAACACGTTGGGTCGCCGCATCCTGGACGGCAGCCGGCGGGTGCGCATCTTCGGCGAGGAATACGACGTGCGGGCCAAGGTGGCGCGGCTGGAAGGCTACAGCGCCCACGCCGACAGCGGCGAACTGCAAGGCTGGGCTGCTAACTTTGATCGCCAACGGTTGCAAGGCATCTTCCTGGTGCATGGCGAGAAGGAGTCAGCGTTGGGGTTGAGCGGCCTGCTGCATCAGGAGGGCTTTCGCTCGGTCGAGATTCCGGAGCGAGGCCAGTCTTTCCAGTTGTAGCAAGGATGCTACCAAACGTTTTCACTCTGCCTCAGAAAAATCCCTCTGTGGCGCTTGTTGCGCCGGGCAGAGTGTGCTATACTTTCGTCGGGCCTTCACCTCTGTCTCATCGCATCCACAGGCTCTCGCGCAATCGTTCGTCAGCTGTTACTACTCAGGCGCCGGGCACTTGCGCAGCCCATGGACGGCTCAGATTGGCTCGGCAGACAACGTCGTAGGCGCAGATTCAAGTGCCCGGCACCTCTGGCTGAGTAGTTACCGTCAGCTAACCTTTCGACGACACAGCGTCCGTTGGCGCCATGCGTCTGCGCTGTCCTTGACACCAGGATAGTCGGTCGTCTTTGGACGTGCCTTTTTCTGACCTGGGTCGTCTTTGAGGATGCAAGATTGCTGAACAAGACCAACTGGCGGCAACAAGACCATTATGAGCACAACGCCTATTTCGACAGGGATAGCAGGACGGCCGGCCGCGAAGACGCGGAGCAAGCGCGCTCACAACAAAGAGCTGCGCAAAGAAAATATCTATACGGCCGCGGTGACGCTCTTTCGCCAGCGCGGCTTCGACGAAACGCGCGTCGAAGAGATCACGCAAGCGGCCGGCGTCGCCAAGGGAACCTTCTTCAACTATTTTGCCACCAAAGAGGACGTTCTGCTTTACATCGGCGAACGGCATATGACCCGGCTGGGCGCAGCCATGAACAACGGCACGGGCAAGCAAATCTATCAGGAGCGCAGCGCCATCGTAGCCCTGAAGACGGTGCTGCACGCCTTGGCCGACAGCCTGGAGGACGACAAGGACCTGGTTAGTCTGGCTGTCAACAAGGCGATGAAGATCACCCATCTGGCGCCCAGGGCCGGCGGCCGCTTCAGCCTGCAGGGATTGGTCGTGCTGCTGATCAGCCGGGCGCAGCGCACAGGCGAAATCCATCCTGACGTCGATCCGCAGTTGGTGGCGCAAATGCTAGAGGGCCTATACTATCAGCAATTGGTGATCTGGTGCCAGGAGAACTTCAGCTTCGACCTGGGCGAGCGGCTGGAGCAGGTCGTCGATATGCTGCTGGTCGGCATCGGCGCCCATTCGGCGCTGCGCGCTGACAGCCCCTGCTAGGCTGGCCGGCCAAGCGAGAGACTCAACAGCCCCGGCCTGGATCAGGCCGGGGCTGTTTTCTTAGCAGCCATCGATGCGCGTCGGCACACAACCGTCTAGGCCGAGCGATTTTCAGGTTAACACACGCGGGCTATCAGGGGATGACCAGTTCCTGGCCGACCCGCAAGAAGTTAGGGTCAGAGAGATTGTTGGCTTCCATGATCGCCTGCGTCGTGGTGTCATACTGCAATGCAATCGCCAGCAGCGTCTCGCCTGCCTGCACCACATGCTTCCTGACTTCAGCCGTGGGCGCCGGTGTTGGCGACACGCCCGGAATGACCAACCTCTGGCCGCGATAGATGGTGTAGGGAGCTGGAATGTTGTTGGCAGCAGCAATATCCTGCCAAGGCACATTGAACTGGGCTGCGATGCCGCTCAGGTTGTCGCCAGCAGCCACGATGTGTACCACGGTGGTGGCGGGCGTCGCCTCAGCCTCGGGCGTCGTCCCAGCCTGGCCGGCCGGCGCGCCGACGCCAGGGACGATCAGTACCTGGCCGACCTGAATGGTGTCGTCAGGTAGATTGTTCAGACGGCGGATCGTTTCGACGTCGGTATTGTTGGCCAGGGCAATGGAAAACAAGGTATCGCCGGCCGCGATGACGTAGCCATAGGTTGCGCCCACCTCCGTAATAACTGCGGCCGCCGTTGGCGTGGCCAGAGTCACAGGGGCGATGGGTGTGGCCAGCGTGCCGGTGACAGAGCCGGCCGGCGCGGGCAGCGCAGAGCCTGCGGTCACTGCGGTGACAGCGGGCGAGACAGCGTCCATAGCATCAGGCGACACCGCCGGACCGGCTGCGGGCGTCGTCCAGTCCTCTTGCTGGGCCGCCGGCCGCTCGCGCTGACAAGCCGCGAAGAGGGTGACAGCCAGCAACAACAAGACCACCAAGGCCAATCGACGTGTGTTGCGGTTCATAGGGTACTCCTGGCCCGATAGAAGTGCTTCCCAGATAGACGGGACACTCGGATTTGTGCCCCGCTGCTGGGCAAAAACGTTATGTCTCGATATTACCACAACTGGAGACCAGCGTCAAGCACAAAAGAGCCGTTTTCACGGCTTTTTGCAAAAATCAAGCGCACGAGACGACAGGGGTCGATCAGACCCTCTGCCGAAGTCGATCAGAAGGGAATATCCTCGTCTTCCATGGCGGGCGCCTCCATGGAGCCGCCGCTGGGCCGGGCAGCCATGGGCCCGCCCACCATATCGCGTCCACCCAGGAAACGCACGTTGCGCGCGTTCAACTCCAGGCTGGCGCGCGGCTCGCCGGTCTGGCCAGTCCACGCCGACGCGTCGACTTCGCCCTCGACCAACACCAGGCGTCCCTTGGAGAGATACTGGTGGCACAGCTCGGCCAGCTTGCCCCAGGCGGTGACGCGGAACCAGGTGGTCTTCTCCTGCTGCTGGCCGCTCTGATCGGTCCAACTGCGGCTGGTAGCGACAGAAAAGGAACAGACCTGCTGGCCGCTGGGAGTGAAGCGCAGTTCCGGGTCACGGCCCAGATAGCCCACAACGATCGTCTTGCTAAACATGGCACGGCTCCTTCATAGTAAATAACTGGGCAGCGGGACCAGGATACACAATTCCGCGGGGTAAGTTGTCGGGCGGCAGTGGGTTGCGGTGGCCGCCCTGAGGGGGGAACGCCGCAACGGCCTTGTATTCTGTGTCAATCCCAAGTGCTTGTGCGTCAATGATCCAGACCGCTGCGCTGCTGATAGCATGGCAAGTATACGACCAAAGAGGTTGCGTGTCAAATCTGGTAGAACGTGCGTTCGCTTCGGGAAAGAAGCGGCGCCGGCAACCATTCAGACAAGACCTGTCTTCGGAAGAAATGTCTTGTCTCAATCTCCCGCCTCACTCAGCAGGCAACAGGCTCAACCGGTCGGGGTCCAGCGCCAGGCGCAGCGGCTGGCCTGGCTGGGGCAGGTCATCGGCCATCGAACCAGGCAATTCGAAGACCAGAGGAGCGCCGGCCGCGCCGCCCAGCGTTACCTTGACCTGGCTACCGCGAAAAGAGACGGCCAGCAGTTGCCCCTGCACCAGATTCTGCGCCTCTCCAGCAGACGGCGGCGCCAAGCTGGCGGCGTCCGGCGGCGCCAGCAGCACCACGCTGTCGCCCGGAGCCACACGGGCTGGGGGGCTTCCGCAGCGCAGAGCGCCCAGGGCGGTGGTTACCCATAGCTCAGGCGCCACAACCGTCACGTGGCCAGGCAGCAGGTTGTGCATGCCCAGAAAGCGCGCGACGAAGGGATTCGCCGGCCGGCGATAGACGGTCAGCGACGGCCCTACCTGCTCGATGCGGCCAGCGTTCATGACTACCACGCGGTCTGCGATAGCAAAGGCTTCCTGCTGATCGTGGGTGACGTAGATCGAGGTCATGCCCGCTGGCGCGGCCGGCCCCCGCGGCGCATGCTTGAGGATACGACGCAATTCCGCCATCAAGTCCTCGCGCAGCGTGCGGTCCAGCGAACCCAGCGGCTCGTCGAGCAGCAACAACGCCGGCTGTGGGGCCAGGCTGCGAGCCAGGGCAACGCGCTGCTGCTGCCCACCCGACAGCTCGTGGACTCGCCGCGCCTCGTAGCCGGTCAGCCCCACCAGCTCCAACATCTCCGCCACCCGGTCCCGGATGGCGACCTTGCTCTGTTGCGCCATGCGCAGGCCAAAAGCCACGTTGTCATAGACGTTGCGGTGCGGGAAGAGGGCGAAGTCCTGGAACATCAGACCGAAGCCGCGCCGGTGGACGGGCGTCTCGTTCAGGTCGCGGCCGGCGAACAGCACCTGGCCCGCGTCGGCCTGCTCCAGCCCGGCCACGATGCGCAGCAGCGTCGTCTTGCCGCAGCCCGACGGTCCCAGCAAGCAAACGATCTCGCCGCGGTTGGCCTCGAAGGAGACTTCGTGCAAGACCGGTGTTACACCGAAGGATTTCCTAATATTACGGATCTCAAGCAGACTCTCGACTCCTCTGTGCATAGCCATGTTGTCCAGGCTTTGTCGTTCCCCTCATCCAACCAGGCGCTGAACCTTTCCCCGCACAGCCAGATACCGTGAGAGCAATTCGGGGGTCTCTAATGCCTCCGCGAACTGAGACAGCCACTCCTCGACGTAGCGCTGATCCAGTTTATGCCATTGCTCGATCAACAGAGCTTCTACATCCGGCCAGTCTTTATCACGGCCAGCGACCACTTTCTGGATGATCAAATCCTCGGCCGTGCATACCCAGATGGAAAATTCGCCCAGGTCCTGCTGCACAGCACGTTCGATGATCAGTTCTTCGTAGCCTGGCAGTGTCAGCAAGAAGTCAACAATGACATCGTTGACGCTGACGGCCACGATTAACATGTTCTCCGGAACATGCTCCCGCGCCTTGCTCGGAAACCGGCTGCGCAGCAATTGACGAGCGGTTGCGTACTCTGTATTCGGAACCAGGAGCTTGATGTCTATATCGTAGGTAAAACGCGAGACATTCCAGTAGGAAAGCGCTATTCCACCAACGACCGCATAACGGAGCCCGTTGTCTTCAAGAAAACGGGTAACCTGTTGAAGAGCGTCAGCTAGCCGTTTATCCACGCGTTTGTCTCCATGCCTCGAGCCGCTTCACGCGTTCATAGTAGAGTTGAAGGGCTTCGAGTTTGTGTTGGCGCTGGAGAACGCTTTGTTCGACACCCATCGCCCTGGCAAATACCCTCAGGTCGTTGAACTCCTGCCAACCTGCCTCTGGATCACGATTTGCAGCTTCCTGAACGCGCGCCTTCAACTCGGCGTCGTTCCATTGCCTGTATTCCTCAAGGGCTCTGCGATAAAGCTGGGCATCGATTTTCATAGCGTTATTGTACGTCAGAACTGTGTGATGGTCAATGCGTCGCACTAGCTAAAATTCTCCCACATCGCCAACGCGTACCCGCTCGATCAGCAGCAGCCCCGCCAGGCAAACCAACATCAGCAGCGTACTCATGGCTAACGCCTGGCCGTAGTTGAGCAGACCAGGTTGGCTCAGCGCGCGGTAGATGACCACCGCCATGGTGGGATAGCGGGGCTGGTAGAGCAGCAGCGTGGCGCCGAACTCACCCAGGCTGATGGTGAAGGCGAAGACGGCCGCCACCAGCACGGCCCGGCCGATGATGGGCAGGTCGATCTCGCGCAGGATTTGGGCCGGCGACGCGCCCATGACGGCTGCGCTCTCCCGCAGGCGCGGGTTTAGCCCACGCAGCACCGGTAGAATGGAACGCACCACGAAGGGCATGGCCAACAGGGTGTAGGCCAGCGGGATCAACGCCAGCGAGGTGCGCAGGTTGAGCGGCGGCTGGTCCAGGGCGACGATGTAGCCAAAGCCCAGCGTCACTGCCGACGTGCCCAGCGGCAGCAGGAAGATCGGATCCAGCCCGCGGGCCAGCCGGCTTGGCCGGCCGTCAGGGCCAGTCTCGGCCAGCAGATAAGCCGATATCAGCCCCAGCAGCAGCGACAGCACGACGGCCGCCAGCGCAAAAAGCAGTGAGTTGCGGATGGCCTCGATGGGCGGGACAAAGAAGACGCTCTGGGTAGGGCTGTTGCCCAGCGCCCGGTAGTAGCGTAAGGTGGGAGGGCCTGCGCCCAGGGTCACTGAACGCACGGCCAGCGCCACCAGTGGGGTCAGCAGAAAGACAACCAGCACCGTGTTGACGCCGCCCACCAGCAGCCACTGGCGCAGGTTGGCCGGCCGGCGGGTGGTCATAGCCTGGGGCCGCAGGTTGAGGGGCAGCGACGCGCGCGCCTGCACGCGGGTGTAAACAACCATCACGACGAAAGTAATGGCCAACTGCAACAACGACAGCACTGCGGCCAGCGACAGGTTGAAGTAGTTGACGGTCTGGCGATAGATCTCCACCTCCAGCGTGCTGAACAGCGGGCCGCCCAGGATCAGGATCACGCCAAAGCTGGTGAAGCAGAAGAGGAAGACCAGCAGGCTGGCCGCCGTGATGGAGGGCAACAGCAGCGGCAGCGTTACCTCCCAGGCGCGGCGCCAGCGCGGCGCGCCCAGCACGGCCGCGGCCTCGCCCAGCCGCGGGTCCAGGTTGGCCCAAAAGCCGCCGACGATGCGCACCACCACGGTGGCGTTGTAGAAGACATGGGCCAGCAGGATGATCCCCACAGTGTAGAGCAAGTTGATGGGCGGCTGCGCCAGGCCGAAGGCGGCCATCAACCAGTCGTTGACTACGCCGCGCGGGCCTAGCAGGGTGACGAAGGCCGCGCCCACGACCACGGTCGGCATGACGAAGGGGATGGTGGTCAAGGCGCGCAAGAGGCTCTTGGCAGGAAAATCATAGCGGGCATAGACGTAGGCCGCGGGCAAGCCCAGCAGCAGCGTCAGAACAGTGGAGACCACGGCCTGCCACAAGGTGAACCACAACACCTGCGCCAGATAGGGCCGCGTCCACAGCGCCTGCACGCCGCTCAGGTCCAGCCGTCCCTGCGGCGCCAGGCTGAGGGACAGAATGCTGAGCAGCGGGTAAAAGTAGAAGATGGCAAGAAAGATCAGCGGCAGCGCGTAGAGCCACCGCCAAGGCTTGTGAATTCGCACCTGAGTTCCTTTGAGGTTAACGATGAATGATGAATGACGAATAGTGAACTGTGATCTGGCACGTTCGCTGCCGTTCATCATTCATCGTTCATCATTCATCGTTCATCATTCATCATTCACCGCAGCACCGTCTCCGTCCATGCCTCGATCCAACGCTCGCGGTTGGCCTCGATGGCGGCCGGTTCCAGCGCCGCCGGCTCGGCGGGCACTGGGGCGAATCGGACGAACAGCTCAGGGACAGCGGCCTGCCGGTTGGCTGGATAGACGAACATCTGTAAAGGGACGTCCTGCTGGAAGGCGACGTCCAGCAGGTAGTCCACGAACTGACGGGCCAGCGCCGGCTGCTGCGTGCCTTTGAGGATGCCGATAAACTCGATCTGGCGAAAGGTCTCGCCGGCCGGCGCAATGGTAGCGCTGTCGGGCTCCGTTTTGGCGCCTTCGCTGTAGAAGACATCAGCCGCGGGGCTGGTGTTATAGCTGACCACCAGGGGCCGGTCGCCCTCGCCGCCGCTGCCGACGGTGAAATGGCTGAAATAGGCGTCGCTCCAGCCGTCAGTCACCAACACGTCGTTGGCCCGCAGCTCGCGCCAGAAGTCCAGGTAGCCATAGTCGCCGCTCTCGCCGAAAGCTGCCACCGTGGCCAGCAGGAAGGCCAGGCCGGGCGACGAGGTAGCCGGGTTAGGCGTCACCAGCAGGCCGCGATACTCCGGCCGCGTCAGGTCAGCCAGCGTCTGCGGCACGGCCAGTCCCTGCTGCCCGAACCAACGGCGGTCGTAGTTCAGAGTCACGTAGCCGAAGTCCACGGGCAGCAGCCGGTTCTGCGGGTCGAGCTGCAAGTCAGCCGGAATGTCGGCCAACGCTGGCGACGTGTAGGGATCGAAGATGTCGCAGGCAAGGGCGCGGCTGAGGAAGGTGTTGTCCACGCCGAAAAAGACGTCGGCCAGCGGGGTCGACTTGCTCAGGCAGGCCTTGTTCAGCGCCTCGCCTGCGTCGCCGGCCTTGAGAAACTCGATGCGGGCGTTGTACTTGGCCTCGAACTGGCGGATCACCGCTTCGCTGACCGCGAAGCTGTCGTGGCTCATCAGCACCAGGGTTTGTGGCTGGCCGGCAGGGGCCGGCGGCGTGACGCAGGCTGTCAGCAATGCTATACTCAACACCAAGACTAAAGTTCTCATGGTTGCTACCTCTGATTTCCTGAGCAGGCCCACCGCAGGCCCACTGTAGGTCCGGCTACCAGCCGGAC
>JBAQCH010000273.1:0-3092 GCA_049294015.1 Anaerolineae bacterium | reverse complement strand
CTGAGCTTCTCCGCGCCGATGAAGCACCAGCCGGGCCAGCCGCCGGCCCGGGCCAGGTTGCGAAAGGCGTTGCCGTCGGCCATGGCTGTGTCGCCGATGAACAGCAGCTCGCGCACGTCCGCGCCGGGCAGGTCCAGCGCCCGCGCCTGGCGCACGAACCACACCGACGCCTTGGCGTATTCTGGCTCGTGCTTGCGCGGGATGCGTGCGCTCGACAGTCCCATATGCTGCCATGCCTCAGCCAGGCCCGCCAGGCGTTGATCGAAGGGCGCCAAGTTACGCAGAATGACCAAGTCGTCGAAGAGGTCGTGGAGGGAAGTAGTGCCAAAAGTATGCATCATGCCTACAGCAACCTCAAGCGAATTCGGCTACAGGTACCGGCCGCTGCACGGCGAAGAAATCACGTTGGAGCTTAATGCGCTCGATCTCGTGCAGCGTTTCTGCCGTAAGATAACTCTCACCGCAGTGGGGGCAGCTCACCACGGGAACATTCTCGATCACTAACAGGCTCATCCCGCGACCATAGCTGCGCGAAACTAGCTTGACCTTCGCGCCGGGCTTGCCGCAGATGTCGCAGATCTGACTCTCGATATTAACGTTGTTCATAGTTCACTGTTCTCGATAGACCGTAATGATGACCAACTTGCCAGTAGGACTTAACTTGACTACGACAGTTACGTCGTGACCATCGATTGACTCACCAGCGACAAGATACTTCCCCTCACCAGAGACGTGATTCTCCTGACGTTCGACAATAGCGCCTGTCAGAATTGCCCGTTCCACGTCAAAGATGCCAAGAAGATCGTCATTCATCTCCTCTTCAGCATACAAGGTCATCACGTATTGACGGGACCGGATCTTCTCTCGCATCTGGCGCAAGATACGCTCGTACAACGATCACTCCTCAACGATGAGATCGAGTTACGTGATGTAGCCTTGCTGCAACAGCAGCTCCGCGTTCAGCACCGACCCGCCGGCCGCGCCGCGCACGGTGTTGTGGCCCAGCAGGACGAACTTCAGGTCCAGGATGGGATCGCGGCGGATGCGGCCGACCACCGTGGCCATGCCATTGCCAGCCATGCGGTCCAGGCGCACCTGGGGCCGGTCCGGCTCGTCGCGCACGACGATGCAGGGATCGGGCGTGCTGGGCAGGCCCAACTCCTGCGGCAGGCTGCGGTAGCTGCGCAGCGCCTCAGCCGCTTGTTCCGGCGTGGCCTTGGTGCGCAGCGCGACCGAGACGCACTCCAGGTGGCCGTCCAGCGTATGCACGCGGTTGCAGTGCGCGCTGATGGCGAAGTCGGCAAAATCGATGCTGTCGCCGCTGAAGCGGCCCAACATCTTGAGCGGCTCTTCCTCCAGCTTGGGCTCCTCGTTGCCGATGTAGGGGATGACGTTGTCCGTGATATCCAGGGTCGAGACGCCGGGATAGCCCGCGCCCGACACGGCCTGCATCGAGACCACGAAGACCTTCTCCAGGCCGAAGGCGTCGTGCAGCGGCTTGAGGGCCGAGGTCAGGTGGGTGGCGGTGCAGTTGGCGTTGGCCACGATGAAGCCGGACCAGCCGCGCTGCGCCTGCTGCACACGGATCAAGGCCGCGTGCTCCGGGTTGACGTCGGTGATCATCAGCGGCACGTCGGCATCCATGCGGTGCGGGCCGGCGTTGGTGAAGACGTAGTAGCCGGCCGCGGCGAACTGCGATTCCACGCGCTCAGCCACGTCGTTGGGCGTGGCCGAGAAGATGACCTGGCAGCCGGCGAAGTTCTGCGGCTCCCCCAGCACCAGTTCCATGTCTCGCACCTGGGCCGGCATGTCAGGCTGGAGCACCCAGCGCCGCTGCTTGTAGGGGATGCCGGCCGAGCGGTCGGACGCGCCCAGCGCGCCGATCTCGAACCAGGGATGGTCGGCCAGCAACTGCACGAAGCGCTGGCCCACGGCGCCGGTCGCGCCCAGGATGCCTACTTTGATTTTGACCATGAGGTAATTGCTCGAAAAGGATGGTGTATGCCGTGTGCAACGTGTCGAAGGGAGGGGACACATAGGACACAGAGGAGACACAGAGGGCACAGAGGGGCGGAGAATGCGTGCTTCGGAAAATTGCTTGGTGCGTGCCCATGAAGTTTGCTGGCCCATGAACTGTGCTGGCCCATGAGCTGTGCTGGCCCAGCGCGCACGTGTCTCTGTCCCCTTTGCTTTCTCTGGTCTCTGTGTCCTCTGTGTCTCCTCTGTGCTCTCTGTGTAGCTCCGGAGAACTATCTCGTCAGAAGTCGATCTCGATCTCTTGCAGCCGGCTGGCCTGCTCGGTCTTGCGGCCGCGCGCCTCGACCAGCTCCAGGCGGGCGTCGATCAGGGCGCGGGCGGCCAGCAGCAGCTCGCGCTCGGCCCCGCGCAGGTGCAGCCAGAACTCGTCGTTGAAGCCAGCCCCGCGCAGATAGGTTTTCAGCCCGCGCACGCCTTCGGCCAGCCAGCCGTTGAGCGAGAAGTCGTCGCCCTCCAGCACAGCCGGGTCGAGCCAGGGGGTGTCGAACAGGCGCTGCCAGGGGTCGGCGTCGTCGGCTGGGCTGCTGCGCCGGCCGGCCTCGGCCTGGGCGCGCTGATCAGCCTCGGCTTCAAGTTGGGCGATGCGGGCGCGGATCTCTTCGCTGGTCATGGGTATTTTAGGCGCCGGGCACTTGGCGACTGTGTGCAGTGCTTCACCCGGCTAAACAGGCTATCTGTAGACAAAACCCAAGTGCCCGGCGCCAGGGCGGCGGAAAACCCCAAGGGGCTGGGCGGTGTGTCGGTCGAAACGTTCCCCGATTGTAGCCGAAGATGGGTGGGTTGGCAAAAGAACCCCAGGGATTGGATGAAGGTTAAGAAAATGTTCCGGTAATCGCGCCGCGGCGTCGCCGCCGAATGAATTCGGCGTCTGACACACCCGAAGCATGCTAAAGCAAGCTCAACGCCGCGGCGTCACCGCCGAATGAATTCGGCGTCTGACACACCCGAAGCATGCTAAAGCAAGCTCAGTCGCGTACACCAGCTTGCTTCAGCATGCTTTGCGGATATCAGCCTGCGGTTTCAAACGCAGGCGGCGCTGCGGCAGGATTACCGGG
>JBAQCH010000272.1:0-5626 GCA_049294015.1 Anaerolineae bacterium | reverse complement strand
CTAGACAGCTGAGAAGTGCGATAATCTCGATCATGAGCAACTGTGTACCTCCGGCTCCATAAACCAGAGCTTACACAGTTGCTCAACTCAGCCCAATTTTGCAAAGGTTCTGGCGAAGGTATTGATTGTGTTGTGAATGGTTTGTTTTTGATCATGTCACCGCTTCCAAAGATTAAAGATATTTACTATAACCGCCCAACTAGTGATTCGCGGGAATGCCGGTCGTCATATCCCGCCAGCCTTCTATTCCGCTTTCTGTCCCTGTGCGGAGGATAATGCGGAATGCTCGCCGCATATCACCCTATTGCGGGATTTTATGCGGAAAAGGACCTGTGCTAAAATGCGGATTGCGTGAGCCTGAAAACCACTCTGAGTTCTTCGCCGCTTCCATCTTATCACCGCTATCGGCCCCTGTCAAGCGCAATAATGAGCACAGAACCTCGTCCCAAGAAGTTGCTCGAACAGGTGGATGACGCCATCCGCCTGATGCACTACTCGCCGCGCACGGGCGAGACCTACGCCCACTGGATCAAGCGCTTCATCCTATTCCACGAAAAGCGCCACCCCAAGGAGATGGGCGCAGCCGAGGTACAAGCCTTCCTGACCTATCTCGCCATCGATCAAAACGTTGCCGCCTCCACCCAAAATCAAGCGCTTAGCGCCTTGCTCTTTCTCTATCGCCACGTCCTGCATCAACCGTTGGACCTCCAGGTCGAGGCCGTCCGCGCCAGAAAGCCCGAACATCTACCCACTGTTCTCTCCAAGGATGAGGTTCGTCGTATTCTGGACAAGCTGTCAGGCGTGCAAAAACTAATGGCGCAGCTTCTTTACGGCACCGGCATGCGCGTCTCGGAGTGCGTGCAGTTGCGCGTCAAGGACATCGACTTCGACCAACACGAGATCCTGGTGCGCGACGCCAAAGGCATGAAGGATCGCGTGACCATGCTGCCCGATAGCCTGGTTGCGCCCCTGCATGAACACCTGGCCAAGGTCAAACTGGTGCACGACCGAGACTTGGCCAAAGGATTTGGCTCGGCGCCGCTGCCCTTTGCTCTGGAGCGTAAGTATCCCAACGCCGAGCGCGAGTGGGGTTGGCAATTCGCCTTTCCCTCCGCCCGACTGGCCAAGGAGCCCAGGTCCGGCGTTGTCCACCGCTGGTACACCAGCGAGAGTACCGTGCAGAAGGCTGTGCGCCAAGCCGCCCAGGCCGCTGGCATCGTCAAACCGGTCGGCCCCCACACCTTCCGCCATTCCTTCGCCACTCACCTGCTCGAAGCCGGCTACGACATTCGCACCGTGCAGGAATTGCTCGGCCACAAGGACGTCAAGACCACCATGATCTACACCCACGTGCTCAACCGCGGCCCCAAAGCCGTCAAAAGTCCGCTGGACTGACAACTCCTCCGAGTTCCTCCAGTTCCTCCGAGTTTCCCTCCCAGGAGGCCCTCATGCCCCGCACCATCCGCGCCCCCAGGGGCGTGCAACTGACCTGCAAGAACTGGCTGATCGAGGCCGCCTGCCGCATGCTGCAGAACAACCTGGGGGACGAGACAGTCAGTCAACGCCTTTGCAGTTCCTCGGCGAACGTGCTATGATCGTGAGGAAAATTCAATCGAGGAACACGGATTATGACCAACCAGACAGTCACCCTGGATGAAGCTATCGTCGTGAGCGAAAAGCTCCCACCGTTGGACCGTCTGCGCCTGATAGGCATTCTGTCTGACGGGCTTCGCAGCGAGTTGAAACAAGGCGCTGAACCGGTGGACATGCTGTCGCTGGCCGGGCTGGGCGCTGAAATCTGGCAAACCATCGACGTCACTCAGTATCTGGATCAGGAGCGCTCCAGTTGGGACAGCTAGATCAATTCGAGATCCACGTTCCCGATGCCCTGCAGATCGCGGCAGCGCTGGAGTCAGGCGCGACCCTCTTTGTCACAAACGACCGCCGATTGACGAAGGTTCGGGAAATCGAGTTTCTCCTCTTCGACGACTACTCTCAGTAGCATTGGAGCCACAACGAGCACTGCGCTTCAAGTTCCGCTGAACTGAGGCCTGCGGTCCCAGTTCCTCCGAGTTCCCCTAGCTCCCCTCCCAGGAGGCCCCCATGCCCCGCATCATCCGCGCGCCGCGCGGCACGCAACTGACCTGCAAGAACTGGCTGATCGAGGCCGCCTACCGCATGCTGCAGAACAACCTGGACCCCGAGGTGGCCTTCGACCCCGACAACCTGGTCGTCTATGGCGGCCGCGGCCGGGCTGCGCGCAACTGGGACTGTTTCGACGCCATCCTGCGCAGCCTGGAGCAGTTGGAGCCGGACGAGACCCTGCTGGTGCAGAGCGGCAAGCCGGTGGCGGTCTTCCGCACGGTCGAGGACGCGCCGCGTGTGCTCATCGCCAACAGCAACATCGTCCCCCACTGGGCCACCCAGGAGAACTTCGACCGCTGGGAGCACGAAGGGCTGATCATGTTCGGCCAGATGACGGCCGGCTCATGGATCTACATCGGCACCCAGGGCATCCTCCAGGGCACCTACGAGACCTTCGGCAGCCTGGCCCGCCAGCAGGGCTGGGACAACGGATTGCAGCACAAGCTGGTGCTGACGGCCGGCCTGGGCGAGATGGGCGGCGCGCAGCCGCTGGCCGTCACCATGAACGGCGGCGTGGCGGTGGTGGTCGAGGTCGACTCGTGGCGCATCGAGCGCCGCCTGGCGCATCGCTACCTGGACGTGGCCACCGACAGCCTGGAAGAGGCCATGACCTGGGCTGAGGAGGCCAAGGCCCAAGGGGAGGCGAAGAGCATCGGTCTGCTGGGCAACGCGGCCGACGTGCTGCCGGAGCTGGTGGCGCGCGGCGTGCGTCCCGACGTGGTCACCGACCAGACCAGCGCCCACGACCCGCTGCTGGGCTACATCCCGGCCGGCCACACGCCCCAGTCGGCGGCCGAGTGGCGGGAGCGGGACCGGGTCGGCTACCTCCATGCGGCCAACGCCAGCATGGCCCACCACGTGGAGGCGATGCTGGCCTTCCAGCAGGCCGGCGCAGTGGTCTTCGACTACGGCAACAACCTGCGTCAGCGGGCCTTCGACGCGGGCGTGCCCGACGCCTTCGGTTACCCCGGCTTCGTGCCGGCCTTCATCCGCCCGCTCTTCTGCCAGGGCAGCGGCCCCTTCCGCTGGGTGGCGCTCAGCGGCGACCCCGAGGACATCCGCGTCACCGACCAGATCATCCTCGACCTCTTCCCCGAGAACGAGCACCTGCGCCGCTGGATCACGATGGCTCAAGAGCGGGTGGCTTTCCAGGGCCTGCCGGCGCGCATCTGCTGGCTCAAGTACGGCGAGCGCGCCCAGGCCGGCCTGGCCTTCAACCAGGCCGTAAGGGACGGCCGGGTCCGTGCGCCCATCGTCATCGGCCGCGACCACCTGGACAGCGGCTCGGTGGCCAGCCCCAACCGCGAGACCGAGGGCATGCTGGACGGCTCCGACGCGATCAGCGACTGGCCGATCCTCAACGCGCTGGTCAACGCGGTGGGCGGCGCGACCTGGGTCAGCTTCCACCACGGCGGCGGCGTGGGCATCGGCTACAGCCAGCACGCCGGCCAGGTGATCGTGGCCGACGGCACGGAGGCCGCCGCCCGCCGCCTGCAACGCGTCCTCACCACCGATCCCGGCATGGGCGTCGTCCGCCACGCCGACGCCGGCTATCCCGAAGCGATCGCGTTTGCTAAGGCGGCGGGCGTGAAGATTCCGATGGTAAATGGGTAGATTGGTAAATTGGTAGATTGGTCAGGCCGTCGCGCCGACCAATCTACCAATCTACCAATCTACCTCGTACCAATCTACCACCCACGAGGTCCCCCCATGACAACTCTCTACGGCGGCATCGAAGCTGGCGGCACGAAGTTTGTCTGCGCTGTGGCCAGCGGGCCTGGCGACGTGCGGGCCGAGGTGCGTTTTCCTACGACCACGCCGGCTGAGACCATCGGCCGGTCGATCAGCTTCTTCCAGGAGCAGGCGGCTTTGGCGCCGCTGGCGGCCATTGGCATCGCGGCCTTCGGCCCGGTGGACCCCAACCCCCTCTCGCCGACCTTTGGCTACATCACCACCACACCCAAGCCGGGCTGGGCCAACGCCGACTTTGCCGGCGCGGTGGGGCGGACGCTGGGCGTGCCGGTGGGCTTCGATACCGACGTCAACGGCGCGGCCCTGGGCGAGCACCGCTGGGGCGCGGCCCAGGGGCTGGACACCTTCCTCTACCTGACCATCGGCACGGGGGTGGGCGGCGGCGGCATGGTGGGCGGCCAGTTGATGCACGGCCTGATTCACCCGGAGATGGGCCACATCCGCATGCCGCGGCCCAGGGACGACGACTTCCCCGGCATCTGCCCCTACCACGGCGACTGCTTCGAGGGGCTGGCCTGCGGGCCGGCGCTCAAGGCGCGCTGGGGCCAGCCGGCCGAGACCCTGCCCCCCGACCACCCGGCCTGGGACCTGGAGGCGCAGACCATCGCCCTGGGGCTGTGCAACTTCATCTTCACCCTCTCGCCGCAGCGCATCATCATCGGCGGCGGCGTGATGGCGCAAGAGCAGATGTTCCCCCTGGTGCGGCGCAAGGTGCAGACCCTGCTGGCCGGCTACGTCCAGTCCCCCGCTATCCTGGGCGACGGCATCGACAGCTACATCGTGCCGCCAGGGTTGGGCAACATGGCCGGCGTGCTGGGCGCGATTGCATTGGCGCAGGCGGCGGGGTAGGAGGAGGAATACCACAGCGGATGGGAGACCACAGCGGATGAAGGACAGCGGATGGCGGAAGGCCCGCGCGGCGTCGTCCGCCATCCGCTGTCCTTCATCCAACGTTCCTCATCCGCTGTTCCCCATCCGCTGTTCTTCATCCGCCGTTCCCCATCCGCGGTTCTTCATCCGCTTTTCCCCATCCGCTGTTCTTCATCCGCTGTTCTTCATCCGCTGTTCTTCATCCGCCGTTCCCCATCCGCTGTTCTTGATCCGCCGTTCCCCATCCGCTGTTCTTCATCCGCCGTTCCCCATCCGCTGTTCTTCATCCGCTTTTCCCCATCCGCTGTTCTTCATCCGCTTTTCTTCATCCGCCGTTCCCCATCCGCTGTTCTTCATCCGCTGTGGTATTCCCCCCACCCCTCACCCGACTGAGCGCCACCGCAGCCGCCTCGCGCACGCGGGTATCCTCCGCCTCGTCATCCCGGCGCGCGGTCAGAGCCGTATCGACCGAGCTGTCGCCCCAGCGCGCCAGCGCCAGCGCAGCCGCGCGGCGCACCATAGCGGATTGGTCGCCTGACAAGAGATGGAGCAGCGTGGACCGGATGGCGGACGCAGGGGTAGCGCCATCTCTTGCAGGCGGCGGGGGATCCAGCCGGGCCAGCGCCTCAGCGGCGCTTTGCCGCAGCGCGGCGTCGCTGCTATCCAGCAGCCCAGCCAACGCCGTCACGCTTTCGACGCTTGCGGGCAGGAAACCTAAGCCATCGGCGGCCGCGGCCTGGGCCACGGTACCGCCGGTCGCGACAACGTCTAGCAACGCCTGCCGCGCACCCTTGCCGCCGATCTGTCCCAAAGCCCGACCGGCCTCGGAGCGCAGCAGCGGGTCGGGGTCGCCCAGCAG
>JBAQCH010000271.1:0-2145 GCA_049294015.1 Anaerolineae bacterium | reverse complement strand
TGCCCACCACCGACGTCGACCCCACCCTCTGCGCGGCCTCGCCGGCCTGCATCAACCAGCCGGGGACGAACGTCAACCTGCACGACCTGGCCGACCGGCTGATGCACCGCTTGCAGTACCGCAACTTCGGCTCCTACCAGACGCTGGTCGGCAACCACACCGTGGACACCAACAGCCCGGCCGGCCGGGCCGGCATCCACTGGTTCGAGCTGCGCAACCCGGGCGGGGGGTGGGTCATCAACCAGGAGGGCGTCTACGGACCGGCGGACAACAACTCCACCAGCCGCTGGATGGGCTCGATCGCCATGGACGGGGCTGGCAACGTGGCTTTGGGCTACAGCATCACCGACAACGTCAGCCTCTACCCCAGCATTCGCTACGCGGGACGCTTGGCGGGCGACCCGCTGAACACGCTGCCGCAGAGCGAGGCCACCCTGGTGACGGGCGGCGGCTACCAGAACGACTCGGCCAGCCGCTGGGGCGACTACAGCGCGATGCAGATCGATCCCACCGACGACTGCACCTTCTGGTACACCCAAGAGTACGCGCAGACCAACGGCGGCTACAACTGGTACACCCGCATCGGTTCCTTCAAGTTTCCCTCGTGTGGAACGGCCGATTTCACCGTCAACCTGACGCCGGCCAATCAGGAGATCTGCCTGGGCAGCAACGCCACGGTGGCCGTCTCCGTGGGCAGCGTCGGTGGGTTCAGCAACCCGGTGACGCTGAGCGCGGCCTTCAGCCCGGCCGGCCCTGGCGCCTCCTTCAGCCCCAACCCGGTCACGCCGCCCGGCAACAGCACCCTGACGGTCAGCGGCGCGGCGGCCGGCGTGACAAACGCCACCGTCGCCGGCGTATCGGGGATGCTGAACCATCAAGCCAGCGCGACGCTGAACGTCTCGACCCCGCTGTCTGGCGGCCCGACGCTCACGGCGCCGGCCAACGGCAGCACGGGAGTGTCCACGACGCCGACCTTCACCTGGAACGCGGCGGCCGGTGCAACCAGCTACGAGATCCAGGTGGCCAGCGATCCGGCGTTCGCCACCATCGTCGCCTCGGCTGCAGGCCTGACCGGGACCAGTTGGACGCCCGGCAGCGCGCTGACCGCCGACACCGTTTACTACTGGCGGGTGAGAGCGGTCAACGCCTGCGGCGACGCCTGGTCCGCGATCTGGGCCTTCCGCACCGCGGGCTTGACTTGCACCACCTACACCAGCACTGACGTGCCCAAGGCTATCCCCGACCTTGGCACGGTCGAAAGCACGCTCAATGTGCCCGATACCTATAGCCTGACCGACGTCAACGTGACCATCGGCCAGATTCTCCACACCTGGGACAGCGACCTGGACATCTTTGTCGTGCATCCCGACGCCACGACGGTTGAACTGTCGACCGACAACGGCGGCTCAGGCGACAACTATGTCAACACGGTGTTCGACGACGAGGCGGCCACGCTGATCACGGCCGGCTCGGCGCCTTTCACCGGTAGCTTCCGGCCTGAAGGCAGCCTGGCGACGCTGGACGGCAAGGCAGCCAACGGAACGTGGCGGTTGCGCGTGACCGACGATGAATACCTGCTCGCGGGCACGCTGAACGCCTGGAGCATCACACTATGCGGCAATGCTGCACCCGTCAGCGGCGACTACAGCGACCTGGCTGCCAGCTATGGCGCGGCCTGGCACACCGGCAGCGGTGGGCTGCGTCTCGGCCCCGGCTGGACGTCCGACAGCAGCTTCGCGGCCGAGGGCGACAACGCCACCGACGACGGCGTCTCCTTCGTCGGCAGCTTTCTCGCCGGTCAGCCGGCCACGGTGCGCGTCAACGTCCAGGGAACGCCGGTCAACGGCCGCTGGCTGCGCGTCTGGTTCGACTGGGACAGCAACGGCGTGTTCGATACCACCGAGAAGGTGGCCGACGCCGCCGCCGTCAGCGGCAACAACGACCTCACGGTCAACGTGCCGGGCGCGTTGGCAAATGTGGTCAAGTATCGCGCCCGACTGTACGACAGCGCCAGCGCGCCGGCCGAGGCCATCGACGCAGCCTCGTATGGCGGCGCCAGCGGCGGCGAGGTCGAGGACGGCGCGTCGCCCTCGCCGCTGGCCGTCGCCCTGGCCGAATTCAGCGCGGCCCAGCAGGGCGACGCGG
>JBAQCH010000270.1:0-6361 GCA_049294015.1 Anaerolineae bacterium | reverse complement strand
TGCCCACCACCGACGTCGACCCCACCCTCTGCGCGGCCTCGCCGGCCTGCATCAACCAGCCGGGGACGAACGTCAACCTGCACGACCTGGCCGACCGGCTGATGCACCGCTTGCAGTACCGCAACTTTGGCTCCTACCAGACGCTGGTCGGCAACCACACCGTGGACACCAACAGCCCGGCCGGCCGCGCCGGCATCCACTGGTTCGAGCTGCGCAATCCGGGCGGCGGGTGGGCCATCAACCAGGAGGGCGTCTACGGACCGGCGGACAACAACTCCACCAGCCGCTGGATGGGCTCGATCGCCATGGACGGGGCTGGCAACGTGGCCTTGGGCTACAGCATCACCGACAACGTCAGCCTCTACCCCAGCATTCGCTATGCGGGGCGATTGACGGGCGACCCGCTGAACACGCTGCCGCAGAGCGAGGCCACCCTGGTGACCGGCGGCGGCTACCAGAACGACTCGTACAGCCGCTGGGGCGACTACAGCGCGATGCAGATCGATCCCACCGACGACTGCACCTTCTGGTACACTCAGGAATACGCCAAGACCAGCGGCGGCTACAATTGGTACACCCGCATCGGCTCATTCAAGTTTCCCTCGTGCGGAACCGCCGATTTCACCGTCAATCTGACGCCAGCCAATCAGGAGATCTGCCTGGGCAACAATGCCACAGTGGCTGTCTCCGTGGGCAGCGTCGGCGGGTTCAGCAACCCGGTGACGCTGAGCGCGGCCTTTAGCCCGGCCGGCCCCGGCGCCTCCTTCAGCCCCAACCCCGTCACGCCGCCCGGCAACAGCACCCTGACGGTCAGCGGCGCGGCGGCCGGCGTGACAAACGTCACCGTCACCGGCGTATCGGGCATGCTGAACCATCAGGCCAATGCGACGCTGAACGTCTCGACCCCGCTGGCCGTCGGCCCAACGCTCACCGCGCCGGTCAACGGCAGCACGGGAGTGTCCACGACGCCGACCTTCACCTGGAACGCGGCGGCCGGTGCAACCAGCTACGAGATCCAGGTGGCCAGCGATCCGGCGTTCGCCAACATCGTCGCCTCGGCTGCTGGCCTGACCGGGACCAGTTGGACGCCCGGCAGCGCGCTGGCCGCCGACACCGTCTACTACTGGCGGGTGAGAGCGGTCAATGCCTGCGGCGACGCCTGGTCCGCGATCTGGGCCTTCCGCACCGCGGCCTCGACCTGCACCACCTACACCAGCACTGATGTGCCCAAGGCGGTACCGCCAAGCGGTACGGCAGGTACGACAACTTCCGTAGTGACCGTACCCAGCGGCGGCGGAACCATCACCGACGTCAACGTCACCATCGGCCAGCTCACCCACACATACGACGCGGACCTGGATATCCACATCCTGCACCCGGACAGCACAGCGGTGGAGCTTTCCACCGACAACGGCGGCTTGGGCGACAACTACGTCAACACGGTGTTCGACGACGAGGCGGGCACGCTGATCACGGCCGGTACGGCGCCTTTCACCGGTAGTTACCGACCTGAGGGGCTGTTGAGCGCACTGGACGGCAAAGCAACCAACGGTACATGGACGCTACGCGTGGTGGATGACGCCTCAGGTGACTCGGGAACGCTCTCATCGTGGAGCTTGACGATATGCGGCAGCGTGGCCTCGACCAGCGGCGACTACAGCGACCTGGCTGCCAGCTATGGCGCGGCCTGGCACACCGGCAGCGGCGGCCTGCGCCTCGGCCCCGGCTGGACGTCCGACAACAGCTTTGCGGCCGAGGGCGACAACGCCACCGATGACGGCGTCTCCTTCATCGGCAGCTTCACCGCCGGCCAGCCGGCCACGGTGCGCGTCAACGTGCAGGGAACGCCGGTCAACGGCCGCTGGCTGCGCGTCTGGTTCGACTGGGACAGCAACGGCGTGTTCGACACCGGCGAAAAGGTGGCTGACGCTGCGGCCATCAGCGGCAACAACGATCTCGTGGTCAACGTACCGGGCGCGTTGGCCAATGTGGTCAAATATCGCGCCCGGCTGTACGACAGCGCCAGCGCGCCGGCCGAGGCCATCGACGCGGCCTCATACGGCGGCGCCAGCGGCGGCGAGGTCGAGGACGGCGCGTCGCCATCGCCTCTGGCGGTCACTCTGGCCGACTTCAGCGCGGTTCAGCAGGCTGATCACGTGCAGGTGAGATGGGAGACGGTCAGCGAGCTGGATAACGCCGGCTTCAACCTCTACCGCGGCGCGTCGCCCGACGGCTGGGAGCGCCGGCTCAACACAACGCTGATCCCGTCGCAGTCGCCGGGCAACCCCAGCGGCTTCGTCTACACCTGGGATGACTACGCCGACCTGGTCTCCGGGACGACCTACTACTACTGGCTGGAGGACGTGGCCATCAGCGGCGCCACGACCATGCACGGGCCGGTCAGCGTGGACTTCACCGTCCCGACGGCGGTAACTTTGAGCGGTCTGCGGGCCAGCCCAGCGGCCGGCATGGCGTTGCCGTGGCTGTGGGTAGTGGCCGTGGTCGGCGTGGCGCTGGGAGCGGGACGCCTCAGACGGCGTGGCTAGGCAGTGAAGAAGCCGGGCTTTTTCTGAAAAGCCCGGCTTCTGGCATCCAGCAGACGCTGATGAGAGGTAGGAGCGACCGCTTTCAGAAGGGACAGCAAATTGCTTGCCTCCGTGCCCTTCCTGTGCTACACTGTCTCCACTCACGCGGATCAAAGGAGTGCATAGCTTATGGTCGCAACGGCAACTGCCATTTACGAGAAAGGTACTCTGCGTTTGCTGACGCCCGTCAGCCTGCCAGAACGGACGCGGGTGCGCGTGCAGATCCAGGAAGAGGATAAGATCGGGGACGAAGTGCAGCGCGCGGCCGCGCTGTTGGAGGCAGCGGGCCTGGTCAAGCCGGCGGGACAACTCGGAGCAAGGCTTTTCGTCTCCCAGGCCCGACGTGCAGAATTAGCGCAGATCTACGCTGCGGCCGGTCCGCTGTCAGAAAGCATTGGCGCTGAGCGAGAGGGTCGATGAGCTTCTACTTTCTTGATACCAGCGCTCTGATCAAGCACTATGTGGATGAAGTTGGAAGCCCCTGGCTCGAAGCGACGGTCTTCAAGCCGGCAGGCAACATGCTGCTCATTTCGAGAATCACGGTGGTCGAGATGCGCAGTGCGTTGGCCCGGCGCAAGCGGGAGGCATCTATTGGGCAGCAGGATCACGCCGATACGCTCAGTGCGCTGCACGAGGATTGTCTGACCTGCTACCGCTTCGTCGAGTTGGAGACGCCGGTTGTCGATTTGGCTGGGGAGCTGCTCGACCGTTACGTGCTGCGCGCCTATGACGCGGTGCAGCTTGCTTCGGCGTTGGCCGTCAACCGCCTCCTGACTGACGCCAATCTGGCGTCTCCGATTTTCGTTTGCGCTGATAAGGGCTTGCTGGCTGCTGCTGAGGCCGCCGGCATGCAAGTTGACAACCCTAATCTACACTCATGAGGTGGCGCTCAGGCCGGGTTGATCAGTAGCACTCATGACAACCTGGGAGACGGCCAGCGAGCTGGGCAACATGGGCTTCAACCTGTACCGCGGGACGTCGCCGGCCGGGCCAGACCGGCAGTTGAACGACCTGCTGATACCGTCGCAGTCGCTGGGCAACCCCGGCGGCTTCGTCTACACCTGGGATGACTACGCCGACCTGGTTCCCGGGACGACCTACTACTACTGGCTGGAGGACGTGGCCCTCAGCGGCGCGACGACGCTGCACGGCCCCGTCAGCGTCGACTTCGCCGCGCCGACGGCTGTGACGCTGAGCGGCGTGAACGCTCAGGGGGGCGCGCCTGCCCTTCCACCGACGGTCATCGCCCTGGTCGTTCTGGCAGCCCTGGCTGCCATCGCCGTTGCCCGTCAGTGCCGGCCAGTCCGGCGCGGGTAGCGTCCAAAGGTGGCAACTTTGCGGCAAAGTTGCCACCTTTTTCCCCCTCACCCCCTCCCATCCGCGTTTCTCCTTGCGCCCAGGGCATGTGTGTGGTATCATCGCATAAACCCGATGCAGTGAGGTACTGAAATGAGCGCAAAGATGATTGGTCGCTATGTGGTAACTGATCCGGAGATCTGTCACGGCAAGCCGACGTTCCGCGGCACGCGTGTCCTGGTGGCGCAGGTGCTGGAGCAGGTGGCTGAGGGCATGGACTGGGAGAGCATCGCAGCGGAGTGGCGCGGCAGCGTCAGCCAGGATGCCATCGCCGAGGCAGTACGTCTGGCAGGACGGGCTTTTCTTGACCACGCACCTGAGTACACCGCTTCGGAATACGTCCTCCAACCGGCAATACCGTGAACATTCTCGATAGAGAACGTCCCTGAGAGCCAACGACAGTTGCTGCGCGGCTGGCGGATACCTATCCGCCAGATAGGCTTCGATGTCGGGCGACAAGGCTTGAAGGACGAGGAGATCATTTCCTTGTTGCTTCAAGCGCGTCGAGTAACTTTTTTCACTTTAGATTTTGATTTCCATCGGCGGGAGCTTTGTCATTACAGGTACTGCCTGGTATGCATGGACGTTAGGAAGCGGGATGCGGCGATCTTCGTGCGCCGTTTCCTGCAACATCCCCAGTTCGATACCACTGCGAAGCGTATGGGAACCGTTGTGCGTTTTTCTCCACCCGGCTTAACCGTATGGCGCGTCAAAGCTGTACAGGATCTGTCCGTGGATTGGGTGAGACTGCATTAGCCTCCTCTGGCTGCGGCGTCCCCTCACCCCCTCCCATCCGCGTTTCTCCTTGCGTCCGGGGTGGCAGTGTGGTATCATCGGATCATCCAGACCACGGCCGGAGGCCCTGTGACGCAAACAGCAGATATCGGCAGCAAGCGTCTGATCAGCCTGGCGCCACAGACCTGGGTGCGCTGGGTAACCGGCGACCCAACCGCGGAAGCGCTGGACTTCCTGACGGGTGATTTTCAATGGGTATCGCGGGCGGTGGAACATGACCATGTTACGTGAGTCGCCGTGGTATCTGGAGATCGAGGCTGAGCCCCTGCAGCGGGGCGTGCAGCAGAGCGTACAACAGGGCCAGGCCGGGTTGCTCTTGCGGCTGTTGAACCGGCGGTTTGGGGCTACACCGCCCTGGCTGGCCGAACGGGTACGCAGCGTGCCCAGCGAGCAGATGCCCGCGCTGCTGGATGTGGCGTTGACGGCTGCGTCGCTGGACGAAGTGGCGACCGCCGTGGAGGTCATCCTGACCGACGCCGGCCCTGTCGCGGCCTAGATTGTCACTTCCATACAGGCCCCGTTGTGCAGCACACGTTCCAGACGGGGCAAGGCTCCCAATTGAAACCAGGAACCGCAAGGAGGATCGTCATGAAGAGCAAATGGATGACCGTGGTGTTGTGCCTCGCGTTGGTCGTGGGGCTGTTTGGTTTTAGCGGCGTTGCTTATGCCCAAAATCCTGTGGTTTCTTCGCAGGATTTCGACGGCATCGGTACGCCTGCTACCGCTACCATGCCGTCGAATTGGCGGGTTGGTAAGGGTGATAGTGTTCGCACGGTGGGTACCTGGTCAAGTGCAGTAAATGCTACTGAATACAGGGCTGGGAACAACATGAGTTCAAGTGCTACCAACGGAATCTATAATTACGGCGCTGGCGCCGCAGACACGGCAACCGATCGTGCCGTGGGTTGGATCTCCTCAGGCTCTGCAACGAAGAGCGGCAATCTGTACGCATGGTTTCAGAACGACACTGGGTATGCCGTGAGCAGCGTCGATATCTCGTATGATGTGGAGAAGTACCGCAATGGGTCTAATAGTGCGGGCTTCAGCATCCAGATGTACTATTCCACCGATGGAAGCACCTGGACGTCGGCCGGCTCTAGTTTTCTGACCAGCTTCGCCGCTGATGCCGACAACAATGGGTTCACCTCAGCGCCAGGCGTCACGACCTCAATGGTGGCCAAGACCCTCGTTTTCTCACAACCCATTCCCGCCAACGGAACATTCTACCTTGCTTGGAACTACTCGGTAACTTCAGGAACAACTACCTCGAATGCTCAGGGGCTTGGTATCGATAATTTCTCGATGAATAATCCTCTTGCCATCACCCTCGCCGAGTTCAGCGCGGCCCAGCAGGGCGACGCGGTGCAGGTGAGCTGGGAGACGGTCAGTGAATACGGCAACGCCGGCTTCAATCTCTATCGCAGCGAAAGCGCGGCCGGCCCGCAGACGTTGCTGGCTTACCTGCCGGCGTCGTCGCCCGGCGGCACGGCGGGTGCGGCCTACGCCTACGAAGACCGTGCTGGCCTGACGCCCGGCCAGAGCTACTACTACTGGCTGGAGGACGTGGCCATCAGCGGTGCGACGACCCTGCACGGCCCGGTCAGCGTCGACTTCGTGGCGCCGAC
>JBAQCH010000269.1:0-9857 GCA_049294015.1 Anaerolineae bacterium | reverse complement strand
AGAAGACCAGCGTGGACGAGATGGCCAGCAGCAGAGCTGCAGCCAGGCTGCCCAGCCGGCCCAGCTCCGCGCGCAGGCCATACGCTAACAACAGGGTGGCCGTCCCAGCCAGGGCCGGCGCCAGCCGCGCCCCGCTCTCGCCAGCCTGGCTGACCAGAAAGATCAGCCAGTGCAGATTGAGCAACAGCGGGCTGGCCCCGGCCGCGGGCAGCGCGCCGCGGTCGGCTGCCAGGTCCAGTGCAGCCATGGCCTGGCCGGCCTCGGGCGGGGACATGGGCGCAACGTGCAGGCTGGCCAGGCGCAAGACCAACGCCAGCGCAGCAATGGCCGCATAGGCCAGCCGCTCCAGCGTGATCCAGGCCAGGGCGCGCTCTAGCATGGGGGCATGAGGTGAGGAAGCTATCGTCGATACACTCATCAGCAAACTCTCATTGTACGATCACAGATCACCAACTTCCAGCCTGGCGATTGCGGTAGATGCGCACACCGTCCACATCGTACACCAACTCCATGATCTGGGCCAAGCGGGCCTCGGACTGCGGCGTGATGCTGTAGGTCTGCCGCTCCTGCCCGCCGGTCACCACATAGTCGATCTGCCACTGGTTGAGCAGCCCTTGCAGCTCGACGCCGCTGGCATTGCCGTAGATGCGCTCCAGGATCGGCCTGCGCTGGTCCTGTTCGACGGTGTTGCCGCGCCATTGCAGCTCGTGCCCCTCCCAGCCCAGCAGCGTGGGCAGGCCGGTCTGGGCCGAGATGCGGCCGGCGTAGGTGTAGGAGCCGCCATGGGCCTCCAGCACGGTCGCGACGCCCGGCACATTAGCCTGCAACCAGGCCACTGCGGCTGCGTCAGCCGGGTTCTGCCGCGCCAGGTAGGCTGTGCCGTCCAAAGTCGGCGTGGTCTGGAAGCGCTCGGCGCGGGTATAGGTGGCGAAGACGGGATAGAATAGCCCGGCCACCACCAGCAGCGTCACCACGGTCAAGCCGCCCCAGCGCAGAGCCCGCCCGGCAAAGCGCGCCAGGTAGACCACGCTGAACGAGCCAACCAGAGCCAGCAGCACCCAGGCCTGGAAGTAGAACTTGAACACCGTGTTCATGCGCGTGCCAAAGGTGTCGCGCAGGTAGACGAACTCGACGCTGAAAGTCAGCAGCAGGGCGGTCAGGAGGGCGAGAAGAGCGAAGGTGATGACAGGGTGATTGGTAGATTGGTAGATTGGTGGCGGTTCACCCTCACCCCATCCCTCTCCCAGGGGGAGAGGGGGCGTTTCACTGCTTGGGCCGGTCTCTGACCGTGCCCGCCGAGCCACGCCCGCCAGCAGCGCGAGCGTCCAGCCGATCATGCCGGCCAGCAGCAAATACACCCACGGCGAGGCCAGCCGGATTTTGCCCACCTCGACGGCCAACTGGCCCAGGCTGGCGACACCGGCCTGCTGCACCATGGGCAGGTCTTGCAGCCGCGCCACCAGGGCCTGGCCGCCAGGCGTGGCCAGGCCGATGATCAAGGCGACACCCAGAAACAAGATCGGAACGACGATAACGGCCACCCAGTAGCCAGCCCAGCGACGCAGCAGCCCCTGCTGGCCGCGGCTCAACGCCAGCAGCAGCAGGAGGGCGGCCACCAGCAGCGGGCCAAACATGACAAAAAGCTGTGGCAGGCGGGTGGGGTTGATGAAGTTGGGCAGGATGCCGCCGGCCTGCGACTGGAAACCCACGTAGAAAGGCAGGTAGAGCAGCACGCCTGCAACACCCAGCGCCGCCGCGCCCAGCACAGCCTGGCCGGCAATGCGCCAGTTCAGCCAGCCCTGCCGCCAGGCCAGCGCTGCGCCCAGCGACAGCATCACCAGGAAGACATAGATGGGAAAGTCCCACGTGTTCAAGAACGCCAGCCCGCCCAGGCACAACGCGTACACAACAAAGCCTACCGCACCCATCGGAAAGACGCCGATCGTATCCCGCAAGAAACCTGTGCCTGGCCGTCCATCCTTGTCTACTTGTCTACTTGTGTCCTTGTCTACTTGTCTACTTGTCTCCCCTTGTCCCAACACCAACGCCAGCGCCAGCCCTACCGCCAGCAACACAAACGGCAGGCCCAGCACGTGCGGGTGCATGTCGCCCAGCAGGAAGCTGAAGAAGGGGAACTCGTCGATCACCTCCATGGCGTTGCCGGCCAGGTCGCGGTCGGTGAGCACGCGGCTGGCCCGCCACCACCAGTAGAAGCGCTCCGGCAGCAGGCCAGTCACCTGCGGACAGTTGGCGATCGGCTCGGTGAAGCCCGGCCCGCCCAAGCAGTTGAGGTCCTTGATGTCCAGCCAGCGCCAGAAAGCCAGCGAGCCCAGCCCAATGCCCTGCATCGACTCTAGAAAGCCGGCCAGGTTTCCCAACAGGGCCACGAAGAGCGCGCCGAGGAGGCCGCCGACGTAGGCCAAGGGGGAACGGGAAATCTGAGGATTGGGTGATTTGGTGACTGGAAACCGTCCCGGAGGGATTGGTTGATTGGCGGCGCGGGCCAGCAGCGCGGCGGCCATGTCGTAGGCGACGCCGAAGGCCGCAACGACGGTCAGGCCGAACCAGGTCGCCAGGCCGACGTTGAAGGCTACAGCGGGCGCCAGGCCGCTCAGTTGGGTCAGCGTGGCGAGCATGACGTAGCCAAAGTAGTAGTAGCTGATGCCGAAGCCGGCCAGCCAGGGGTCCAACGGGGGGAAGCTCTCGCTGCGCAGGATGCCGTTGAGGAAGGTCAGCTCCATCCACTTCTCGCCGCCAGCCGTGGTGATCTCCGGGCTGTAGCTGCGCACGGCTGCCCACAGGGCCATGGCGGCCAGGAAGAGGATTTCGGTGAGAAGGACCAGACGCCAGTGGTCGCGCAGCCAGGCAAGGAGCGGAGCGCGATGACCAGTGAACGGTGAACCGTCGACGGGGCGTCGCAGGCCGGCGCGGCCCAGCCAGAGGGATACGGCCGCGACCAGCGCCAGGCTGGCCAGCACGCCGCCCACGCTGTTGCGTAGCAGGCCCAGGCTGCTGCCCATCCACAGCACGTAGGTGACCAGCAGCAGACCCAACGGCTTGGCCAGTGCGTAGCCGCGGCTGGGCAGCGCGCCAAACAGGCGCCAGGCCAGAGGCAAGACCGCCAGGGTGAAGAGTTGAATGACGAGCCAGAAACGAAGCACTTCAGTCATGTGAAAAGTCAGTCAAACAAAAGGTTGTTGCGACACGGAGTCTCAGATCTCTTCTCTGTGAACTCTGTGTCTCCTCTGCGAACTCAGTGTAGCTCAGGCGACTCACGACACCAGGACGAAAATCACCTCTCCGCTGTACGATAGATCGTCACCTGCTCGTTGGCGTAGACCACCTCCAGCAGCCCGTCCTGCGCCATTTGCTGGAACTTAGCCAGGCTCTCAGCCGGGTAGACGATGCGTTCCAACTGGCCGAGGTAGATGTAGTCGATGCCCAGCTCGGCTATCAACTGCTGCGTTCGGGTGGCGTCGGTGGTATTCCAGAACTCCTCGGCCTGGCTGCGCCGTGGGCCGGTCTGCCAGCCGTAGCGCTGCTCGCCCTCCTGATGGAAGCCCAGCAGCGTCGGGAAGCCGGTGAAGCTGGCCACACGCAGGCCGCCCTCGCGGTAGTAGCCGATCAGCGCCTCGGCCACCACCGGCGTGCCTTCGATGTTGTCCAGCATCCAGCGCAGCGCGTCATAGTCGTGGCGCAGCTCGATGCGCGTGGTAGGCGCTTGGGCCGGGTCGGGGTGCCAGGTGTACGTGCCGGCTTGCATATAGGCCATGCCGTCCAGCGTGCCCAGCGCGGGCCGGTTGGGATCGCTAAGCCCCTCGGGAAAACGGTCGTTCAGCCGCGCCGGTGTGCCGGCCACCAGGAAGATCAGCGACAGGCCCAGCAGATAAACGAAGCCCACGGTCCACAGCACGCGCCAGACAGGACGCCAGCGCCGCCGGACAAAATCCCAGATTCCCGGCAGAGCCACGGCCGCGGCCAATGCCAGCATCACCCAAACCTGGATGTAGAACTTGAACAGGGTGTTCATGCGCCGCCAGTCGCCCCCTTGCAGGTGGTCCTTGAGGTAGAAGACCTCTACTCCGAAGAGCACCAGTAGACCGGTGAAGACCAGCGCCGTCACGAACAGCGCCTCGCGCGGCACGCTGCGCCGCCAGAGTAATAAGAATGCGGCCAGCAGCGGCAGCAGTAGCATACCAGCGACAGCCCGGTCAACGACAATCAGCGCTACAGCCGCAGCCACCGCCACGCCAAGGGCCAACAAGCTATTTGCGCTGACGCGCGGCGTCAACTGCACCAGCCGCGCCAGTTGGCTGAAGCGATCCAGCGCCAGCCGCAGCCAGCGCAGCATAGCTGGATCGCGTACCACGCCTTCGCTGGCCAAGCAGGCGTCCGCTGGGTCTCCGCTGGTCGAGCAGGCGTCTGCGCCGTATCGAGACCCGCGCTGCCGCAGCGCCATTAATACGAAGCTGACGGCCATGAAGCCCAGGAAGCCCCACATGTTGAGCCACTTGCCCAGCTCGGACGACTGGGGAACAAGCCCCACGCCGCTGCTAGCCAGAGCCTGGTAGTTGGCAAAAAAGGGCAGGTAGAGCAGTAGGGCCATACCGAGCAGGCCGGCCGAAAACAGCAGCGTCCGTACGATGGCCTGCCCAGGAGCGGCCGTCAACCGGCCAACCTGCCACTCGCGCAGCAGCCAAATCAACACAGCCAGGCCGAAGTAGGTGGGCAGGTCCCAAGTGTTGATCACGGCCAACGCGCCCAGGGTCAGCGCCAACACCACGTACAGCCCATCTCCGGTGGCCGCGCGCACGACGTAGCCCGTCCAGACCCGCCAGCCGTCGGCCATGCCAGGGGCGCGCAGTGCGCTGCGGCCAGCCAACAGGCTCCAGGCCAACGCCAGGAACAGCACCGTAAAGCCGATGCCGATCATGTGCGGGTGCAGGTCGGCGAAGAGGAAGCTCCAATAGGGAAACTCGTTGATGGTGTTGGGGATCACCCGGCTTGGATCCCAATAGTTATAGCCGGGCAGTCGCTCCGGCCCGATGACCTTGGCCAGGCCGCCCACGGCGCGCACGGCCGTCTGCACGCCAGGCAGGTTGCTCTCGAAGCCGCTGCCGGACAACGCGGCCAGCTTGCGCACGATCTGGCTGCCGCCGTCCACGTTGCCCAGCATGGCGACGAAAAAGGCGGCCAGGAGGGCGGTGAGGGCGGCGGGTCTCACCCTCACCCCCAGCCCCTCTCCCTGAGGGAGAGGGGAGCATGCACCAGCCTCCCCCTCTCCCCCTGGGAGAGGGGTTAGGGGTGAGGGCAAAGCGCTGCCAGCGACGCGAGCCTCCCCCTCTCCCCCTGGGAGAGGAGAGCGTGCGCCTGTGGGGATAGCCTCCCCCTCTCCCGCTGGGAGAGGGGTTAGGGGTGAGGGCAAAACCCGTAATGCCAAATTGAACGCCAGGCTCCAGACGTTGACGACGGCCAGGGCGAAGACGGTAGGGATAGCCAGGTTGAAGGCCACCGACGAGGCGATGCCGGTCAGCTTGACCAGCACGGCCACCAGATAATGGCCGTAGTAGTAGTAGTTAATCACCCCGCCAGCGAAATAGGGGTCCAGCGGCGGGAAATAGGGGCTGCGCAGGATCGCGTTGAGGAAGGCGAACTCCATGAACTTCTCGCCGCCGTTCCAGGGCTGCCAGATATCGGGATTGGCTATCCGAAAAAGCACAAAAAGCAGAAAAGCCGCAGCGAACAACGCCTCGCCGCCCAAAACCAGCCGTATGTTTTCGCGCCAGAACTGCGCCATGTCTCCTCGCTGCCGGCGCCACAACAGCAGCGAAAGGAGGGCCATCAATGCCAGCGCGGCCGCGATCCACATCGTACGGAATTGGACTACGCGCAAACTGGCTCCAATCCAGACCAGCCAGCCGACCAGCAGCCAGCCCAGGCTGCGCGAGAGCAGGTAGCCGCGATCGTGCAAGCTGCGGAACAGTCCAAACGTGATCGGCCAGGCTGCCCAGCCCAGCAGCGAGACGGCCAGCCACCAGGCGAGCACGGCCAGCGGCGTAGAACGGCTGGCCAGCGTGTTCCAGCGGAAGTCCTGCACCACCGGCAGCTCGCTGACCGGGCTATCCAGCAACAGGCTTTTGCCCTCACCTGGCTGCGGCTCCGGCTTGGGGCCGCTGACGTTCGCCTTGCCCCCGCCGCTGGGCCAGATGCGCTGCAAGAAGGTCTCTTCGCCGACGTACCAGGGCTGTGCGCCGATCCATGACCCACCCAGCAGCGCGTCCCACTCGGCGTCACTCAGATCGCGCACCTTGCGGAAGACCAGCACGCGCGGATGATCGTAGAGGGTGAAGCTCTCGTCGGCGTTGCGGTCGTCGATGGCCACCCCAAACAGCCGCGGCGAGTTGACCTGCTCCAGCGCCAGCTCATAGCCCAACTTGCCGTCGAACAAGAGCTGGTAGTAGCGGTTGGTCATGGGATAGCGCTCAGGCAGGTTATCCACCGCGCCGTAGATGCGGTTGGAGGACAGCGCCAACACGTCGGCCTCGCGCAGCGTCGCTTTCAGGCGCTCGAACTTCTCAGGCGTGTCCTCCTCGAACGGTCCCCAGTCGATGAAGCGAAAGCGGCCACGGCTCGAATCGGGCTCGGGCAGGTCGTAGGGCAGCGAGTCGTCCCACTGCTCCCAGGCGATGGTCGAGTCCAGGGGGATATTGGCATAGATCCAGCGGCTGGCCTTGATCCAGGGATGGGTGTTGTTGTAGACCCCGTTGACGTAGGCCAGCGACCAGAGGATTGCGCCCAGCAGCGCCACGACGGCGATGCCGCCCGCCAGCCAGCGCCAGAACGGTGAGCGGTGAACAGTGGACAGTGAGCGATCGTCGCCATCGCCAAGTTCATTCGCCTGACTCTCTGCCTCGCTGCCCTTCTGCCCCTCTCTTCCTTCTTTCCCGCGTTTCCTTTCTTTGCCTTCGCCCCTTGCCCAGATCGCCGCAATCAAGCCGGCCGCGAAGACCATCAGGAACGGCGTCACCGGGACCATGTAGCGCATGAACTTGGCCAGGAAGAGGCCGGTGAGTGCGAAATAGGGCACGACCCAGCTCAGGATGATCAGCTCGCCCGGCCGCGCCCGGCCGATGACCAGCTTGACCAGCACCCAGGCGAAGCTGGCAAAGGCCAGAATGCCCAGCGGCCAGCCGATGCCCCAGCGCACAAGCTGCTCGATCTGGTAGAGGTAGGGCGTGGTGCCGCGGTACTGGCGGGTGAAGGGGAAGTCGGCCATGCCGCGCACCATCGCGCCCTGCTCAGTCAGCACCGCCCGGCTGAAGTTCTCCCAATCCAGGATGGCAAAGGGGGAGGTGACGGCGAAGGTGAGAACGGCGACGGCCAGGGCAAGCAGCATCGCCGTAAGCGAGGGAAGAATAAATGATGAACGATGAATGATGAACGATGAATCGCCGGAAGGGTGTGTACGGCGCTGATTCCACCAGAGAAGGAGGCCAGCGGCGACGGGTGCGGCCAGGATGGGCAGCGCGCTGAACTTGGAGGCGATGGCCAGGCCCACGCCAACGCCTGTGAAGATGGCCCAGCCTAAGCTGGCTCGGCGGCTGCGCATAGACCGGCCAGAGCTGGCGTCCTCAAGTTCCTCTGAGTTCCCCTCAGCTCCCTCGTTTCCCCCATTTCCCTCTCCTCTTCCCTCCGCCATCCGCAAGGCTCCATACAGCGCCACAGCCGTAAAGGTGGTGCTGATGGGATCGACGGCGAAGAAGTGGCTGAGCTGGATCTGCAGGACGGTGAAGGCGGAGAAGGCCGCGGCCAGCAGGCCGACCCAGGGCGCGCGCCGGCCATCGCGCCGCCGGTACGTGCGCTCAGCCAGCAGATAGACGAACAGCACGGTGACCGTGTCGCCGATGGCCATGAGCAGCCGGCCGACCACAGCAAAGCCTGGCACACCGTTTGCCATGCGCAGCGTCTCCACCAGCTCCGGCGACGCGCCCAGTCGCTCGGCCAGCGGCGCCAGCTCGTGGAAGGCGTTGGCTGTCAGCACCAGCAAATAGAGCGGGAAATGGCCGTAGGTGAACGAGCGCCGCTCCTCCGTCTGCACATTCCAAAGCGGGTTGAGGGGCGACTGGCGCTTGTCCAGCAGACTGACCCCGTCCGGCGGCAGGTGGATCGAAGGCGCGTAGAAAGCCACGGTCGAGCGCTCGTCGGGGTGGGGCAACTGCCCGTCTGCCCAGTCGATGTGCCAGACGCGCAGCACAAAGCCGGCCAACAGGATAAGCAGCATGAGGCCGCCCACCAGCCAGCCGCGCTGGGCTTTTGGAGACGAAGGAGTGATAGCCATGCTCAAGACAAGTTAACGCTGCAAACAGTCCACCGAGGGCTTGTTCGGCAAGCGAAAGACAATCTGATAAGACGGCGGCGGCGAGCCCAACAGATAGACGTCGACACAGCGGTTCCACGGCGTCAGTTTGCCATCGTCGAAGCCCAGATCGATCCAGCGGCCATCGACGCCGCCGCCGGTGTCGCCGGCCACAGCCACGCCGTAGCCCGG
Organism: Anaerolineae bacterium; assembly: GCA_049294015.1. Classification (GTDB taxonomy): domain Bacteria; phylum Chloroflexota; class Anaerolineae; order JAAEKA01; family JAAEKA01; genus JAAEKA01. The sequence continues at coordinate 1,309 of JBAQCH010000269.1, read as the reverse complement.
CACATACAGTTGCGTATACAGCCTGACCACGCTGGGATCCACGGCCACCACGCCATAGCCAGCCCGCATGCCGGTGCGCGTGATGCCGTAGTAGGGCGAGCTGCGCGGGGTGCCTGCATCGGCCGCTGTGTAGGACGTGGCAAACATGCGAACCTTGCGCCAGTACGTGATGGCGCCGCTGGGCGTCTGCAACTCGCGCAACACGATCTGGGAACCGTACTTGTTCACGCGCGTCACCGGCGCCTGGGCCAGCCAGGCGTCGTCCAGCGTGCGGGTGATGGGCTGGCCGTCCTCCAGGGTCACCCGGTAACGCTGGCGCGTGATGCCGTTGACGCCCTCCTGATCCAACCGCTGGTTGTCGATTTCCAGCTCTGGATCAGCTTCCCAGATCGATTGATAGGGCGTGACCTGTTCCTCGACCTCGAAGACGTGCTGCACGCGCGTGATGCGCACGGCCATCTCGGCAGCCAGCGGCGTGTCCAAAGCGGGCTCCACGCGATCATGGCCTACCAGCAACAGGCCGTTCTCGGCCAACAGGCCGGCCACAGTGTCCGCGCGGCTGCGGGTGCGCAGGCTTCCGCCGGCGGTGTTGATCGCCACCGGCTGGCTGCGCTCGATCGTGACCTGCTGGCTGGCTGGCAGCGGCGTGCCCAGGCTGGGCTGCACCAGGTCGCCCTCATAGATCACCAAACCCAGGCCGGCCAGCGCCTCGCCCACGGTGCTGGCCGTGGTCCAGGCTGTCCACGCCAGCGAGCCAACCTGCACCGCCAGCGGCGTGGCGTGGCGCACCTCGATCCTTACCGGCTCGATCTGCGTGCCTCGCCAGGGATATACGCCGGGCACACCGGGAAGGTTCCGACCGCCGCGGACGGCCGGCGACGGCAACAGCGCGTCAGGCGAGGCCGCCTGGCCGTCGAGACTGACAAGGTCATGAGGACCAGTGCGCACGTCACGCTCAGCCAGCGCCTCCTCCAGCGCGGCGGCGTGCGTGTACACCGTCCGCACTCGCCCATCGTCGTCAATCAACACTGGCCTGGCGCGCTGGATGTCGATCTGGAGCCCCGGCTGAAGCGGCGTGTCGACGGCCGCGAGCAGCCGATCCTCGGGCCGCAAGCTGACCTGCATCTCAGCCAGCAGGTCGCCCACAGTCGCCTGATGGGTGTAGACCGTCGCCGGCATGCCGTCCACCATAACCGTTACGCGCGCAGCCGTGGCAAGAAAGCCATAGACCAAACCGGCAACGAGCATGCCCGCCAGCAACAGCGCGGCCAGCGCGGCCAGCCGCCAGGCCCAGCGCTCCGACAGCGCC
>JBAQCH010000268.1:0-5267 GCA_049294015.1 Anaerolineae bacterium | reverse complement strand
CGCCGCGCGCAGGCTTGGCCGGCGCTGGCGCTGTGCGGCGGGACGGCGTTGGCGCTGTATGGGCTGATGCACTTCGGGCTGGGCGTGCCGTTGCCGTCGACGCTGGGCAGCAAGCAGGCGCAGGTAGCGCTGGGCATCACCGGCTTCTTTCCTGGCGCGTCCTACCTGGACGGCGCAGCCTGGATTGCCACAGGCTATGGGCGCCAGTCGCCTTGGGCGATGGGCCTGTTGGCGCTGTTGGCGCTGGCCGGCCTGGCGCGCATTCTGGGCGCCTGGCGCACGGGCGTCTCGGCCCTGCACGCTGGCCCGCCGCCGGCTACGCTGGGCGTTCATGGCTACGTCGCCCTGTTGCTGTTGTGGGCGGCCTGTCATCTGGCGCTGTATGTCGTGCTGGGGGTTACGCCCTACCTGTGGTACTACCTGCCTTTTGTGGCCGTGTTGAGCGCGCTGGCGGCGCTCGGCCTGACCGCAGTGGCCTCCCTGCTGCCCGATCGACGGCGCTGGCTGCGGCCGCTGGCCTTTGGCGTGCTGCTGGCCGTCGCGGCCAGCGGGCTGGTGCGCTCCCAGCGGCTGATGCAGCAGCAACTGCGCGATTACGCCGATCTGCCGATTACGGACCCGCGCTCGGCCGTGCTGCCGGGCGTGCAGATACCGTCCTACCGTGAGGCGGGCCAGTGGTTGGAGGCCAACACAGCGCCCCAGGCCACTGTCGGCGTGGCCGATGTGGGGCTGATCGGCTACTACAGCCAGCGGCCCATGATCGACTTTTGGGGCCTGTTGGACCGCGATGTGGCCGACGCGCTGGCCCGCCGCGATCTGGTGTGGGCGTTGTATGCCAAGCAGCCCGACTACCTGGCCCTCTACGGCGAGGCGCCGCTGTTCGGCTACGATATCTTCAAGGACCGCTGGTTCCAAAGCGCCTACGAGCCAATCTACCGTGTGCCAGCCGGCAAGGTGACGATCTACCAGCGCAAGCTGCCGCGCGTTACGCCGGAGGCGCTCGCGGCGCCGCCAGCCGGCGCGACGCCCGTGGTCTTTCGCTTCGGCGATGTGGTGGAGTTGATTGCTTACAGCGCGCCGCCCGCGCCCTGGAGCCCCGATACGCCACTCGATGTGGTCTTCTATTGGCGCGTGCTGCGCCAGCCCGAGCAGGATTACACGGTCTTCGTCCATCTGCGCGACAGCCGCGGGGCGATCGTGGCCACGCGCGACGCGCCGCCCCTGCTAGGCGCCCGGCCGATGTCCCAGTGGCAGCCCGGTGAGCTTGTCGCAGACTACCATCCCTTGGGCTTCGACCCGCTGCCCCTGGCCCCGACCGACGTCAGCTTCGAGATTGGGCTGTATGACGGCAATGGGGAGCGTTTGCCTGTGTTCGACGCCGCAGGTGAAGCCCAGCCGTGGGACGAGGCCGATTTCGGCAGCTATCCCCTGCTGCCAGCCAGCACGCCGGCCGTTTTGGCTGCCCGGCCGCCGCAGACCGGCCGCCTGGACGTCGCCAGCTTCAGCCTGGGCGCAGGCACCCTGGCTCGCGGCCGCAGCACCCCGCTGCGTGTCCAGGTGAACGCGTGCGACTGTCCTGTACAGGTGACGGCTGAGCTGTGGGACGTGGACGGCCAGCGGCTGCTGTGGCAGCAGACACAGGCCGTGGAGCAGCCAGGCTGGGTCGAGTTTGCTGTGGCTGTGCCTGAAGGGGAGTTGGCTGTTTGGCCGCAGCTTCGACTGCGCGCCAGCCAGGGCGATGTTCCGCTGGTCTTCACCGACCGCGCCGGCAACCAAGTCAACGACTTCCTGCCGCTGACCCTGGTGCTGCTGGTCGATCCTTGAAACCGGCGCCCAGTACGTCCAGCCACGGTCGGTGGTGATCAGATTTGGCGCACGCAAAGACGCAAAGGGCGCAAAGCGGAGGCAAGGCTGGCTGGAGCTAACCTCTTTCTTTGCGACTTTGCGCCTTGGCGTGAGCTTTCCCAAATACTCAAAACGTGCGCAGTGGCTGGGGAATGAAGGTCAGGACAAAGATCACCAGCACCCCTACGGCGATCAGCCAGCGGTCGCGGTCGATGGGGGTCACGTCGTTCAGTGGGGTCGCGTGGCGCAGGCCGGTCAGAAAAATCAGGCCAGCCCACAGGAACCAGCCTTGCCAGTAGAGCACTCCCAGCACAAAGAGCACTACCACCGTCGCCACGGCCAAGGGTCGGGCCGAGCGTCCGAACAGCGCGTAGGCGATGTGTCCGCCGTCGAGCTGGCCGGCCGGCAGCAGGTTGATGCCGGTCAGCAGGATGCCGAAGTAGGCCGCCAGCGCAATGGGGTTGCGGCTGAGGATCGTCGCCGTCTCCTGGGGACGCAGCAGGTTGGTCAGCAGGCTGGTGAGCAGCGAGTCGCCCAGCGGCGGACCAAAAGTGCGGAAGGCGCGCAGCGCATCGGACAGCGCCAGGCCGAAGATCAGTAGAGCCAGCGCCACCACAAAGCCGACCATCGGCCCGGCAAAGCCCACGTCGAACAGCTCGCGGCGGTTGCGGATGGGGCTGCGCATCTGGATGAACGCGCCGAAGGTGCCCAGGCTGAACGGCACGGGGATGAAATAGGGCAGGCTGACCTGCACGCGGTGCCACTTGCCCATGAAGTAGTGGCCCAGCTCGTGCGCCGTCAGGATGGTCATCAACGTCAGGGAGAAGGGGATGCCAATCAAAATGCCGGCCGGGTCGCGCGCCAGGTTGACGCCGGCCAGCATCGCCCCGGCCAAAGTGGTCGTGCCGATGGTGGCCAGCACCAGCAGCAGGTGCAGCCACAGGCGGGTGCGGCCTTGGCCCGCAACGCCCGGCACGGCGATCAGCAGTTGGTCTTCGCCGCTGCGCTGCAGCATGGGTGTGAAGCCGCGCGCGGCAAAGCGCGGCTCCAGCAAGTCCAGCGCCGTGTCGGCATCGGTCAGCAGGCGGCCGTAAAACAGCAGCGCCGGTTGCTTACCGTTTTGGGTCGTCAGCCGGTCGACGGCGAACACGTCGCGCACATCGGTCAATAGTTCGAAGCGGGCGCTGGCCGCCACGTCGTTGGGGGCGAGAATCAGTGCTTGGTCCATGGTATCCCCATGCTACCCGTCATTGGTGTCGTATTCCGCAAGCCCACGTACAGTTACCGTCAGAACTACCGTCAGGACTGACAGTCCTTCCGAGGACTGTCAGTCCTCCATGGCCACGTACAGTTCGTCAGGACTGACAGTCCTTCCGAGGACTGCCAGTCCTACACGACTACGGCGTGCTGGTGACAGCCATATCCAGCGGCACGATCTCGATCCACACGTTGCCTGGCTTCAACGTCAGCGGCTGCATGGCTTCGTCTACGAACAGCAGCGGGTCCTCCCGCTGCGGCCGCAGCCACTTGCCCTCCTGCACGACGCCGTCGCGGAAAAGCTGCATGCGCCCCTCGCCCCACAGTTGGATCTGCACCGATGTGGACCCCAGCAGGTCCTCCACAATCAACGTCGGCACGTGGTTGACATAGAGCACCGCCACGTTGTCTGCCGCCAGTTGCTCCCCGGTCAGGTCGTCCAGGTGCGGCTCGCCCAGCGTGCTGCGCAGATACGCGCCCTGGGTAGAGTCGTACTGGTAGGTTACGTCGGAGTATTCAGCGCTATAAGGGATGGCAATGCTGCGCGCCCGCTGGGCCAGGCGCGGCGGCTGTTCGCTCCACTGCCAGCCGCGGTAGCGCGGCGGCGTTGTCCAGCCCTTGTCTTTAGCCACCTCTTGCAGCAGCTCGCTGTCGGTGAAGAGGGTGTGTTCGTAGGCGCGCCCTGGGATCTCCAGACGATAGAAGCCGGGATCGTTGCGATCGTCCGAGAGGGTGCGGTCGCCGAAGTCGGAGGCCTCGATCTGGCGGTTGACCTCGCCGTGGGCGCCGGAGTAGACCAGGAAAGCGTCGAAAAGCACCGGGATCTCCAGATCGATCAGCCGTGCGCTGCGCACCGAGCCGATGCGCTCCGCGTTCTGGCTGTGAAAGATGGCGGTGAAGCGGGTGATGCCCCCCTCGGCCAGGTGCTCGATCACCACATCGGCCTTGCTCAGGCCAGATTGGGGGCGAGCGATGGGCGAGTTCGAGATCTTGACGGCCGCGGGCATGCGCTCCAGCAGCTTCGGGTCGTCCACGACCAGGCCGGTGAAGGGTGAGACGCCGGCCGGCAGGGTGGCGCCCTCGGTCAGCGCGGCGATATCGACCGTGGGCGATGGCGCAGCGGTGGGCGTGGCCGTTGGAGCAGGCGTTGCTGTGACGGCCGGCAGCGCGGCCATGTCGGACGTAGGGGAGGCTGGGGCTGAGTCGGTCAACGAGGCAGGCGGCGGTGTGGCCTGGGACTGCTCAGAGCGGCAGGCGCCGGCCAGCAGGCCGATCAGCAGCAGCACAGCTAGAAGCGCCGGCCAGCGAAGTGAGCGCAGGATAAGCATCGGGTGCAGGGCTCCAGCCATAGCGACGAAAGAAAAGAGATGTCATTTCTCGGAAGAAATGACATCTCCATGTGTTGTCGGAGTGCCTCAACTCGTGCGCTGGAAGATGATCTCGAACGAGTTGTGGAACAGGGTGTTGCCGCCTTGGCCGTCGGCGCATGTTTCCTCGTCGACGAAGTTGGAGTGGATCGGCTGGGCAACGTCAGTGCTGGCCGGGGAGCCATCAGGGTTGGCGATGAACACCATGTACTCCGCGATTTTCCACATGACGAACTCGGCCTGGCCAGGGCCCTTAGTGCCGCTGGGCATGCGATCCAGGATATCGCCCGGATTGCCGTTGTTAGCCTGCACCACCATCACGCCGTCCACCGGGTTGCCGGCGGCGTCCAGCACCTTGACGAAGATGTTGTGCTTGCCGCGGTTCTCGCAGGCGCTCAGGCGACGGGCCGAGACCAGCCGCCATTCGACGGAGGGCGCCGGGGCCGCAGCAGCCTTGGCGGCTGGCTGTTCCACGGCCGGCGCCTGCGCAACCGCCCGCTGCACCGCCGGTACTGGGGTGTTGGTCGGCTCAGGCGTCCAGGTGGGCGTCGGCTCAGGCGTTGGCGTGTCGGTGGGCACGGGAGTGTCCGTCGGCGTCGGCGTCACCGTGGGCGTCGGGCTGGGAATGGGCGTCACGGTCGGCCAGGGGGTGTAGGTGGGCGTCGGCGCAATGTCGAAGCCTGCCAGGGCCAGGGCTTCGCCGCGGCTGGCCGCCAGCGCCAGCGGCTCCGGCGTTGGCGCCTCGACGCCGCCGCGCGCCGGCATCGATGCGGCCATGGCCATCTGGTTGACCTGAGC
>JBAQCH010000267.1:0-1774 GCA_049294015.1 Anaerolineae bacterium | reverse complement strand
GGCCCGGGGCTAGCCAGCGGAATCCAGGACAGCCCTTGCGCAGCCAACACGGGCCCGGCCGCGGCGGCCGTATCGTCGCACAGCGGCCCGATCACACCCAGCACATCGCGATCGACGACCAGGTCGGCCGCCCGCTGGAGCGCCTCGTCGGGCCGGCCGTTGTCGTTCAACGCCACCAGCGCGACCTGATAGCCGGCCACGCCGCCGGCCGCGTTGCGTTCGTGCAGCGCCGAGCGCACGGCCTGCAGCGCGCTGTAGCCGTCGTCCCGATAGCGTTCCTCGAAGGGCGCGAGCAGGCCGATCTTGACCACTGGCGGCGTGCTGCCGTAGCAGCCTGCCGCCATCAGAAGCGCGCCGACAATGGCCGTGAACGTTAACAAACCCTTCATGCGTCGATTATAACCGAGAACTTGTCGTTGCCCTAATGGCCAAAAACGAGAAAAGTCATGTCTCGGAAGACATGACTTTTCTGCATCATCCTACTGCCCGCCGTAGATAGCAACGTTGGCCTGGTGCTCGGCATAGGTGCGAGCGAAGACATGGCGGCCGTCCTCGCCGGTGGCGACAAAGAAACAATACTGCGTGTCGGCTGGCCGCACGGCCGCCTCCAGCGCCGACAAACCGGGGCTGGCGATGGGGCCAGGCGGCAAGCCTGGGTTGAGGTAGGTGTTATAAGGGCTGTCGACGAACTGGTACTCCTCCACCGACTGCGGCTTCCACCACCAATCGCCCGGCCGGCCGCGTGCGTACTGCACCGTCGGGTCGGCTTGCAGATAAGTCCCGCCCACCTCCGGCGCACAAAAGCCAGACAAGCGGTTTCGATAGACGCTGGCAATCAGCGGGCGCTCGTCAGCCTGCACCGCCTCGCGCTCGACAATGGAGGCCAACGTCACCACCTCACCCAAGCTCAACCCGGTGGAGGAGGCGGCCACCAGCAGCTCCTGCGGCACCTTTTCCTGGAAGTTGTCCAGCATCGCGCTCAACAGATCGGTCGCCTTGGCGCGCGCCGGGATGCGGTAGGTGTCGGGGAAGAGGTAGCCTTCCAGGCTGGCTCGCGCCGGACGATCGCGCAGGAAGTCATAGCTGCCCATGCCCAGCGCCACCGGGTCGCCCAACCGCACGGCTGCCATGAAGCTCTCGGAGTCCATGATGCCTTCTTCCTGCAAATACTCCGCCACCTGCTCGGCGCGCCAGCCTTCCGGCACGGTCACGGTGACCTCGCGCACGATGGCGTTTTGCAGCGCCTGGGCAATCTCCGGCATGGCCATGGTGTAGGACAGCTCGAAATCGCCGGCCTCCAATTGCTGGTCGATGCCGTTGTAGCGCATGTAGAGCCGGAACAGGCCCGCGTCGCTGATCAGCCCCATCTCTTGTAGCCGGTCGGCCACGCTGGTCGCCGTCTCGCCCAGCTCGATGGTGAAGGGCACCGGCTGGCTGCTGCTGCCGGCCGGGGCAGTCAACACCGGCTGCTGCGCCCGCAGATAGAGGCCGATCAGGCTGTCCTCCAGGTTGTCGAGGCTCAGGGTCTGGCCGGCCACCTGGCCGGAACGCACCAGCCCCTCGGTCGACTCCGGCTGCGCGTGCCACTGCTCAATCAGATGCTGGCGACTGAGCACCAGCATCATAGCCACCGCGCCCAAGGTCACCGCGGTGATGGCCAGCCGCAGGTAGATGCGCGGGTCCAGCCAGCGCAGGTACCAGGGCGCGGGCGCACGATCGGCTGGCCGCGGCTTCTGGCCGGCGTAGAGCGGCTTACGGGCGCGCCGCGGCAGCA
>JBAQCH010000266.1:0-20353 GCA_049294015.1 Anaerolineae bacterium | reverse complement strand
CTGGCGCTGGCCGTGCTGGCGCTGGTCGGCCTGCGGGCCATCCCGGCCGGCCGGCGCCGCGAGCTATGGCTGCTGCTAGGCTGGCTGCTGCTGGCCATCTTCCTGATGCTGCCCATCGCCACCTGGGCCTGGCGCACTATCGGCTTCGTCAGCTTCGCCCAGTTCCCCTGGCGCTGGCTGATGATCGCCGCTCTGCCGCTGGCGACGCTGGCTGGCAGCGCAGCCCTGCTGGGCGGCCGACTGAGCCGCACCGTCTACCCGGCGGAACAATTGGATTCGCCAGCGCCCGCCCGCGGCCTGCGCCATCCACACTCGCCCGCCAACAACACGCTCAACCTCTCGACCTTGCTGCTGGCGCTGCTGCTGATTCTGGGCAGCTATCCGTACCTGCGGGCCGAGACCATCGACCCCACGCCGCAGCAGGGGCCGGTCAGCCTGGCCGCGCTGATGCGCTTCCAGCAGAGCAGCGACGAGATGACCGGCGCGCCCAAGTGGGTCGATCTCAGCCAGCGGCCCATGTGGTCGGACATGGCTGAGCTGTACGTGCAGGCCGACGATCCCCCGCTGCGTCCCGACGCCACGAAGGCCGAAGTCGACGCGGCCATCGCCCGCCAGCTCGCGGCCGTCACCAGCAAGGTGGATTACCGGCTCATGCCGCAGAACGAGACGCTGGCGGTGTGGAGCCAGGAACTGGGCGCGGCGCACGAGCGTCTGTGGGTACACGCCGGCGCGCCCGGCCAGCAGATCGTCTTCAACATCGCCTGGTTCCCCGGCTGGCGGGCCTACCTGCTGGGCGGCGAGACCGGCCCCATCGTGGCCGAGCTGCCTTTGGAGCGCGAGGATGGGCCGCTGGCCAGGGTCGTGGTGCCCGTGCCCGAGGGCGAGAACTACATCCTGCTGCGCTTCGAGGACACGCCCGTGCGCACGGTGGGCAAGGCGGTCGCGGCCGTGGGGCTGCTGGGCCTGCTGATGGTGGCCGTGCTGGCTGTGGTATTCTGGCGCTGGAGCCGTCGTAAACGGTGAACGGTAAACAGTAAACGGTGATCACCGTTCACCGCTTACCGTTCACCGCTTACCGTTCACCGCTTACCCATGATCGACGAATCCGAAGTCGCCGCCATCGCCGCCCGCTACGGCCAGCCGCTGCGCCGCCACGTGGAGAGCGCGATTGGCCAGGAGCTGTTCGTGACCCGCTTCATGCGCGCCAGCGACCGCCGCGGCGAGGTAGCGCTGGCCATCGAACGACCCAACGGCCAGTTACTGTTGCACCGCAAGGCCCACTACGCCGCCGATCATTTCCGGCTGCCCACCGGCGGCGTCAACCTGGTCGAGCCGGTGCTGGACGCCGTGCTGCGTGAGACGGCCGAGGAAACCGGCTTGCAAGTGGCCGTGGTGCGCTTCCTGGCTGTGATCGAATATACCTTGCGCTTCGATCCAATCCGCCTACCCTTTGTGTCCTACGTCTTCCACCTGCGCGAGACCGGCGGCCAGCTCAGCCTGGACGGCGGCGAGGTGGAAAGCTTTGGCGAGTGCAGCCCCGATGAGCTGCCCGCGATCGCCGCCACCCTGCGCAGCATCCCTGGCGAGCGCGGCTACTGGGGCCGCTGGCGGGCCGTGGCGCATGAGGTGACGGCTGAGGCGTGGCGGTGATCGGTGATCGGTCCAAGTCACCTTGTCACCTTGTCACCCAGTCACCTTGTCACCCAGTCATCTTGTCACCCAGTCACCTTGTCACCCAGTCACCTTGTCACCCAGTCACCCAGTCATCTGGAACCATGCAACGCATCCGCAACCATTTTGACCGTGAATTGATCCTGCTATTCGCGTTGTCGGCCTTTGCCCTGGCGCCGCTGGCCAGTCCGGGCTATTTTTTCGGCGCACACGACGCAGATCACTCGGTCTTCTTCCTGGTGGAGTTCGACAAAGCGCTGCGCGACGGCGCGCTGTGGCCGCGTTGGGGGCCTGACCATGCGTTGGGCTTTGGTTACCCCCTATGGCTGGTCTACGCGCCGCTGGCCTACTACGTCGCCGAAGGCTTCCATCTGCTGGGGCTGGGCTTCACGGCCGCGGTCAAGGCGGGATGGACGCTGGGCTTTCTGGTGGGCGGCTGGGGCATGTACCTGTTGCTGCGGCGCTGGTTCGGCCGCGGGCCGGCCGGGCGGGCAGCCGCGCTGGTGGGCGGGCTGCTCTACGTCTATGCGCCCTATCACTTGCTGAACATCTACGTGCGCGCGGCCTATGCCGAGTTCAGCGCCCTGGCCTGGTTTCCCTGGGTGCTGTTGGCGTTCGATGCGGTGGCGTCACCCTCACTCCGGCCCTCTCCCTCGGAGGGCGAGGGGGCGAGGCGGCGGCGAGCCATTGCACTGGCAGCGCTGGCCTACGGCGGCCTGCTGCTGACCCATACCGGCTCGATTCTGGTCTTCACGCCGCTGTTGTTGGCCTATCTGTCATTTGCCTTGCTGCGCCGCGGCTGGCTGGAGCATTGGCCCTGGCCCGCCCTGGGTCGCACGACGCTGCGACTGGCCGCTGGCGGGCTGCTAGCCGTTGGGCTCGCCGCGATTTTCTTGCTACCCCTGCTGCTGGAACAGCGCTTCATTGTCCAGGACCAGTGGGTACAGGGCAGCTACGGTTACCGCGGCCATTTCGTCTACCTCAGCCAGTGGCTCGATCCCTTCTGGGGCTATGGCTACTCCGACGACCCAACCGGCCCCAACGACGGCCTGAGCTTCCAGTTGGGCATCGCCGGCGTCGTGCTGGCCCTGACCGCAGCGGTGATCGGCCTGCGGCGCGGCAGCCCGCAGCGCGGCCTGACCGGCTTCTTCCTGGCTGCCACGTTCATCAGCCTCGCGGCCATGTTGCCCCTGGCCGTGCCGCTGTGGGACGCCGTCGGGCCGGCCGCGCTGATCCAGTTTCCCTGGCGGCTGCTGGGCATTGCCAGCCTGGGCCTGTCGGTGCTGGCCGGCGCGGCCGTGGCTACCCTGCTGGGGGCCCGGCCGGCTGTAGCCACTGCCCAAGCGCCTGCGGCAGCCATCCTGGCCTTGGCCGTTGTGCTGGCCAGCCTGCCGTTTACCCTGCCGCAGGTCACAGACATCACGCCGATTGATGAAAGCGAGCTGTCGATCATCCGCTTCGAGACGACCTATCCCGACATGATCGGCCGCACGGTCAACACCGAGGAAACCTTCACTGACACGCCCTTGGTGGCGCAGTACCTGGCCGGAGAACCGCTGCAAAAAGCGGTGGCGCTGGCCGGCGATGCCAGGATAGACGAGATCGAGGTAGGCGGCGCGTCGGTGACGGCCAAGGTCGACGCCAGCACGCCGGCCACGCTGCTGTTCTACACCTACGACTTTCCCGGCTGGCGGGCGACCATCGACGGCCAGCGGGTCCAACACCGCACCGAGCCACCCTACGGCTTGATCGCCGTAGGCGTGCCGGCCGGCCGGCACGAGGTGGCTATTCGCCACGGCACGACGCCGGCGCGCAGCGCGGGCGCGCTGATCTCGCTGCTCAGCTTGGTGATCGTTGCAGTCCTATTCTTCCTGCCCGCGCGCAAGGCCAGAGCGGGCGAGACGCCCGCGTGATCTGGTTGGAAGCGGTTTAAGCCGGGCGAGACGCCTTCTCGATCCCAGCGAATCACCCAATCACCCAGTCCACCAATCACCAAACTACCAGTTTCCCAATCTACCACCCCATGACCCCACCCCCCGATCTCTCCCCTGACCTGCGCCCGGTGCGCTATTGCCCGACCTGCGGGCAGCGCGTGGCGCAGAAGGCCGAAGACTGCTTCATGTGCGGCCAGGACCTGCGTGCCAACCAGCCCAGGCGCTTCTCGCTGCCCGTGCGTGACCTGATCCTGATGCTGGTGGTAGTGGGGGTGGCGTATCTGTGGTGGACGCGCGGCGGGCAAAGCCAGGATTTAGCTGCGCAGCCCCCGACCGCCAGCGCGACGGCGACCTCCACAGCCAGTCCAACGCTGCCGCTCACTGTGCAGCCGCCGGCCCCGGACATCGAACTAACGCTGCCTACGGCCGGATTTGCCATCTCCTTGACCGAGCCGATCACTGTCACCACGCCCGTGACCCCCACCGCCACTGCCACCCCGATCATCTATACCGTGGTCAGCGGCGACAACGTCAACAAAATTGCCGCTCGTTTCGGCATCAGCGTGCGCGATCTGATGGCCGCCAACAACATGTCCAGCGACCTGCTACAGGTGGACCAGAAGCTGCTCATCCCCACGGCTGGCAGCGCCGGCGAAGGGGCCGCCGCGCCGACGGCGACTCCGGTGGTTTACGTCGTCAAGCGCGGCGACACCGTCAACCTGATCGCGGCCCGCTATGGCGTCAGCGTGCAGGACCTGATGGCTTTCAACGGCATGAAAAGTGACCTGCTGCAGATCGATCAGAAGCTGAATATCCCAGTGGGCTCAGTGCCGCGCGGCGCCGATGGCCTGCCCGTTCCAACACCCACCCCCACGCCGAAAAACGCGATCTACCTGGTGGTGGTGCGAGCCGGCGACACCATCGAGACCATCGCCAAACGGCTGGGCAGCTCGGTCGAGGCGATCGTCAACTTCAACGACCGCTTACAGAACGCCGACACCATCATCCGCCCCGGTGAGCAAGTGATCGTGCCGGTGGGTACCATCACTGGCACGTTGACTATTCAATCGGTGGCCGGGCCGACTGCGACTTACGTGCCTACACCGACGGCTACGCCGGGGCCGCCCCACGCCGCGCCGCAACTGTTGACGCCGCTGGATGGCGCAACCGTGGCGGGCGACACTGTGTTGTTGCAGTGGCTGTCGGTGGGCACGCTCGGGCCGACTGAGGTCTACGTCGTGCGCGTGGTGTCTGAGGCCCGCGTGCGCGAGGAGTTCACCGCCACCACGGTCGGCGCCAGTTTCCGCGTCCCTAACGAATGGCTCGAACGGCAGGGGCAGCGCGCCAACCGCTTCCTGTGGAGCGTGCAGGTGGCACGCGAAGTGCGCACGCTGACCGGGGATACGGCCAGCCTGCTGGCTACCAGTCCACCCAGCCGCTACCGATCGTTTCAGTGGCAGAGCACAGCCCAGTGAGCCGGGGACTCAAATAACGGTTTGAGCTGTGGGCGGCACATAAACCAGACGCAGATCGAACGACGCCTCTTGTGCCGAGTCGCCCGGGCTGACCTGCCAGACGCCGGCCGGCGGCAGGGGATTGCGGTGATCGTAGATGCGCAGCGTCTCCAGTGTGTTGTCGTCGATGCCCAGCGCCGAGAGCAAAGCCAGAATCGGCCCGCCGTGGCTGAAGAGCGCCACCGGACCGCCGGCGCCGTTGGCCAGCACGGACTGCCAGGCTTGCTCCACTACCGGCAGCGCGCGGGCCAGGACAATCTCTTTGTTCTCGTGCGGCTGCCACTCGCGCAGGCCGTCGATGACTTCCCACGGCGCCCCGGTTGCCTCCGAGACGATCTGCGCGGTGTGCAGGCAGCGCTCTAACGGGCTGGTCAGAAGCCGTTTGACACCCGTCGTTTGCAGAAAACCAGCCAGCGCCTGCGCCTCGGCCAGCCCTTGCGGGCTGAGCGGCGGACCTGGGGGTATGAAGTACGGCAGGTCAGGACGGTTCCAGTCGGGGCTGGCGTGGCGAATGAGATAAAGGTTGGACATGCAAGCATTATAGCTTGCCGGGACAAGGATGGCAAAGGCGGCGGTTGCGCCTTTCACTGCCCCATGCTAGAATCAACAAGCCGTTCCACCGGGTGAGCGGCGTTTCACGACCAAAAAAGGAACCGGCCATGCCTCGCGTCCTGATCGACAAGCAACCGTTGTACTATCGTCTCCAGGCCAACGACCTGACCAACCGCCGGCCGCCGCTGCTGTTGATCCACGGCGCGGGCGGCACGCACATGCACTGGCCGGCCAGCCTGCGCCGCCTGCCAGATTGGAACGTCTACGCGCTGGATCTGCCCGGCCACGGCAAGTCGGCCGCGCCCGGCCGCGACACCATCGCCGGCTACTGTGATGTGGTCTATGGCTTCATGCAGGCGCTGGGACTGACACGCGTGGCGCTGGCCGGCCATTCCATGGGCGGCGCGATCGTGCAGGAGGTCGCCCTGCACTACCCTGGCCGGCTGGCTGGTATCGTGCTGGTGGGCACGGGCGCACGGCTGCGGGTGGCGCCGGCCATCCTGGACGGCATCCGCAGCGACTTCCCCGCCACCGCCCGCACCATCGCCGACTGGGTACACGACAAGAACGTGCCTGAGCAGCTCAAACGGCTGTACTTGCAGGCCGTGCTGGAGAACGACCCCCAAGTGATGTATGGCGACTTTTATGCCTGCGATCAGTTCGACCGGCGCGCGGACGTGGCGCGCATCGCGACGCCGGCGCTGGTGCTGTGCGGCAGCAACGACCTGATGACGCCCCCCAAGTTCAGCGAGTCGCTGGCGCAGACGCTGCCCAACGCGCGGCTGGCGCTGATTCCCAACGCGGGCCACATGGTTGCGCTGGAGGCGCCGGAGGAAGTGGCGGCGGCGGTAAATGCCTTCCTGCGCGGCCTCTCGTAGGTCACGTTACCAACGTGACAGCTTGTAGGTCACGTTACCAACGTGACAGCTTGTAGGTCACGTTACCAACGTGACAGCTTGTAGGTCACGTTACCAACGTGACAGCTTGTAGGTCACGTTATCAACGTGACAGCTTGTAGGTCACGTTATCAACGTGACAGCTTGTAGGTCACGTTACCAACGTGACAGTTCTGTCCGGCTGGTAGCCGGACCTACGGGAGGGCGGCGTGCTGCGTCAGCCGCGCCAGGTGCTGCCTGGCCTGCTGCGCCGCCCGACCGCGATGGCTGACCTGGTTCTTCAGTTCCGGGTCCAGTTCGGCCATGGTCTGCTGGTAATCGAAGTCGGCTACCAGGAAGACTGGGTCGTACCCAAAGCCGTGATCGCCGCGCGGGATGCGGGCGATGCGGCCTTCGCAAACGCCGTCCGTGGTGATGACGCGTCCGTCGGGCCAGGCCAGCGCCACCACGCAGCGGAAGCGGGCCATACGCTGGCTCTCTGGCACACCGGCCAGCTTATCGAGCAGCAACTGATAGCGTTCGACGTCGCTGGCCGCTGCCGGCGCGCCGTAGCGGGCCGACAGCACACCCGGTTCGCCGCCCAGCGCATCCACCTCCAGTCCCGAATCGTCGGCCCAGGTCATGAAACCCGTGTGGGCAGCGTAAGCCTGGGCCTTCATGATGGCATTTTCGGCGAAGGTCTGGCCAGTTTCTTCGGCTTCGAAGGTGACGCCTTCGGAGTCCAGGTAGGTGATTTCGATGGGCAGATCGGCCAGCAGGGCGCGGTATTCACGCACCTTGCCCTGGTTGTGGGTGGCTACCAGCAGTTTTTTGCTCACAGTTGCTCGCTCCAAAGGGAATTGACCACGGTGGGATGATAACATATAATCGGGTTGCGACGAAGTTGAAGGAGAAGACTTCGGAAGTCGCCGGCAGCCGGCCGCTTCAGAAGTCTAACCCGTTTGCGCATATGGAGGTTCCTACGTGCCTGAATATCCGCTTCGTTTGTTCAGCGGCAGCGCCAATCGGCCCCTGGCCGAAGAGATGGCCGCAATTCTCAACCAAGACCTGGGCAGTTGCACGACCACCCATCTGGCCGACAGCGAGATACACGTCCAGATCAATGAGCTGGTGCGCGGCGACGACGTTTTCCTGATCCAGCCCTGCTGTGCGCCGGTCAACGACAACCTGATGGAGTTGCTGCTGTATATCGACGCCTTTCGCCGCGCTTCGGTACACAGCATCACCCTGGTGGTGCCCTATTTCCCCTACGGCCGCCAGGAGCGCATGGCCGTCGGCCGCGAGGCGATCAGCGCCCGGGTGGCCGCCCGCATGATCGAGACCTTGGGCGCCAGCCGCATTATCTACGTGGACATCCACGCCGAGGCGACCCAAGGCTTCTTCGACATCCCGGTCGATCCCCTGTCGGCGCGCGAGGTGCTGGCAGCGCATTTCACCAGCGATCCCAAGTTTCGCGATGCGGTCGTCGTGTCGCCCGATGTGGGCCGCACCAAGGTGGCCAGCCGCTTCGCCGAGACGCTGCGCCTGCCGCTGGTATTGATGCACAAGCGCCGTGAGGGCTTCGACTCGGTGCGCACCACCCACGTGGTGGGCGACATCAAGGACAAGATACCGATCGTGATCGACGACCTGATCGCGGGCGGCAGCATCCTGACCCAGCTCGATGGTTTGATCGAAGCCGGCGCGCGGCCCGAAATCTACCTGGCAATCACCCATCCGGTGCTGCTGCCCAGCGCGCTGGAGCGGCTGGACAAGCTCGACTTCATCAAGCAGTTGGTTGTCACCAACACAATCCCCGTGGCCAGTGAGAAGCTGCGGCATCCCAAAGTGGTGGTCAAGTCGATTGCGCCGCTGCTGGCCGACACCATCTACCGCATCTGGACGCGGCGCTCCATCAGCCCGCTCTTGCAGCGGCCGCACGATGCGATCGAGCCGCCCCTGTTGCGCCTTGCGCGCCAGGGCAGCATCGACCTGGGTTACCACACGAGCAGCTAAAACAAGACGACAGAAACCAGCTTTTGCTCGCCAAGGACCTGATTTCTGAACCCGAAGGAGACCCGTATTGTATCTGTGGCTTGACCTATACGCCCCCTACCTGGCGCTGGCTGCGCTGGCCCTTGCCTTGGCTGCGCTGAGCTGGGGGGTCTATCAACAGCGCCAACTGCGCACCTTGACAGCCGAATATGCAGAATTGACTGCCGGCACTGACGGCGGCAACCTGGAGCAAGTGCTGGCCGGCCACCTGGACAACGTCCGGGCCGCCCGCGAGCAAGCTACTCAGGCGCTGGAGATCGCCCGCCAGGCCGAGCGCCTCAGCGCCACCCACATCCAGCACGTCGGGCTGCTGCGCTACAATCCCTTCAGCCATACCGGCGGCGACCAGTCCTTCGTGCTGGCTCTGGCCGACCACGCGGGCAACGGCGCGATCGTCAACAGCCTGCATGCTCGCGACGGCACCCGTGTCTACGCCAAGCCGCTGGTAGGCTGGGAGTCAATCTACACGCTGACCGAGGACGAACTCGAGGCGATCGCCAAGGCGCGCGGCCTGCCGCTGGCCGTTTCCAACCGCAATGGAAAGGTGGCATAACACCATGTTCAGCAAAGAACGAAGACCTGATCCCGATGTTGTGGACGTGAGCCTGGGCCCGCGGGCCACCTGGAGCGGCAACTTGCGCTGCGATGGCAGCATCCGTATCGATGGCGTGATGGAAGGGGGCGAGTTGGAGACGCTGGGCAACGTGATCATTGGCCCCGGCGCCAAGGTGATGGCCAATATCCGGGCGCGCACGGTGTCGATCTCTGGCGCCTACAACGGCCAGATCGACGCGCAGCGGGTGGAACTGCTGGAGGGGGGCCGCGCCTGGGGTGTGATCAAGGTCGCCTCCTTCCTGTTGGACGAGGGGGCCTTTCTGCGCGGCGAGCTGGTGATGCAGGGCGAGTCGCCGGCCGAGCCTTTCGTCCTGCCGCGCGGCGAAACGCCGATTGCAGTGATCGACAAGCCGGTCGCGACGAGCGCCGCGGATGAGAGTTAGCGGCTACAGCAGGCGACGAAAACCTGCTTGACTGAAGTGATGATCAGTGGTCAGAACGTCGCTCGATCCCCGCTCTTGCATAACGACGAAGGAGATACAGTCCGTCAAGCCCCAATCCTTGTCGGACCGTTGACCGAACAAAGCCAAGGCACGATCGAACAGGGCCGTGTCCACTGGTACGACTTCTATGGTTGGATCAGTGCGCAAATCATTGATAGTTTGAAAGCCCAGTTTGCGCCAGCGAGCCTGTGACAAGGCGTTGCCGATCTCCACAAGCACGGCTTCTGTAGTCAGGAAGGGCGGCTGCACAAGGCTTGCTGCCTGAGAAGCCGCAGCGTGGTGGTCGTCCCTGGTGTTGACCAGCGCCAAAACGTAGCCGGTGTCGATGAAGATCGGCGCCTTCATCGCTTGTCTAAGCCATACAGGTAGTGATCGTGCTGCTCGGCCAAGTCGGACATGCCCAGATCAGTCGCTCGCTCAAGGATGCGCTGAAAGGCTTGCGTCGGGGATTGTTGCGTTGCTGGCGCGTCCTGCGGCGTGTCTACCAATCGGGCAAGAAGTTCGACCACGTCCGTACGTTCGCTACGAGCACGCGTTTGCAAGCGAGTGTAGAGTTGAGTCGGTAACTTAATAGTGACTGTCGCCGTATCCATCGTGCGTTCTCTCCTAACCCAGAATTATCCCTGCCATGCTATACTACCCAACTTGTTGATTTGAGTCAAGCACCTACTCCCAAGCCTTCGAGAGTCAATAAAGGCCCGCCTGCTGTGGCAGCAGACGGGCCTTTTGATTCCGGCGAAGTTAATCCACTCCCAGCGGAGCCGGGCTGTGCCGACGGCGTTGTCGACGGCGCGGGGCCTGACGCTGCCAACCCTGCACGATGCCCACGAGCACCATCAGGCCAAAACCGCCCACATAGAGCAGCAGGAAGGGCACTGCATAGATATGCCCGCGCCACAGAGCCACGGCCACGGTCAGCAGGGCATAACCGGCCAGGAAGATCTCGCCCAGCACCAGCCAGCTCAACGGCAACGTGTAGCGCTTGTTCTGCCACGGGTCACGCCGGTCCTGGACGTGGAACTTAGGGGTGCGCTGGAAGTCGGCCGGCCGGTGGGAGAGCCCGCGCGCGACCGCAAACGTGTTGCTCAGCGCGATGCCGGTGCCCAGCAACACCAACAACGGCAGCGCCGCCAGCCGGCGCAGCCAGCCCCGTCCGCGGTACAACTCCCACTGGGAGACAGCGTAGAGCAGCGGCGGTCCAACGCTGGCCAGGCCCAGGTAGGCCATCAGCCAGCGCAACGGATTGGCCGCGCTGTCGCCCAACCAGAGCAGCGGCAACGTCAGCAGCAACAACAGCACCATCAGCGGATGACAGAAATAGGCGCCCAGGTGGATGATGCCTTCGACCTTGTGCGTCAGCGGCCGCTGGCTGCCAACAACCGCTCGGGCCAGCTTGCGAAAGGTCTGGATCGATCCGGTAGCCCAGCGGCTCTGCTGGCGCTTGAAGGCCGCCAACTGCGGCGGAATCTCGGCCGGCGCGTCCGCGTCGGGCAGATACAGCCCTTGCCAACCGCGCAGTTGGGCGCGGTAGCTCAGGTCCAGGTCCTCGCACAGCGTGTCGGCCTGCCAGCCGCCCGCGTCGTCGATGGCCTGCTTGCGCCACAGGCCGGCCGTGCCGTTGAAGCCGAACAGCCAGCCGCTGCGCTGCCGCACGGTCTGCTCCACCACAAAATGGCCGTCCAGCGCCAACGCCTGCGCCTGGGTCAGCGGCGAGTAGGGCGCATTGAGGTGCGACCAGCGCGTCTGGAGGAATGCAGCCTGCGGCTGGGCCAACAGGTAGGGCACGGTGCGGCGCAGAAAGTCGGGCGCGGGCGTGAAGTCGGCGTCGAAGATGGCGATGAACTCGCCGCGGACCAGGGGCATGGCTGCGGCCAGCGCGCCGGCCTTGAAGCCGGGCCGCGGCTGGCGATGCACCAGATCGATGGCCAGCCCCAGACTGCGGTAGCGTTCGATGCAGGCTGCGGCCAGCGCCGTGGTCTCGTCGGTGGAGTCGTCCAGTATCTGGATCTGCAGGCGGTCGCGGGGATAGTCCAACGCGGCCAGGGCGTGAATCAGCCGTTCCACCACGTGCAGCTCGTTGAAAACCGGCGCCTGTACGGTCACGGCTGGCCACTCGGCCGGCGGCGGCGGCGCGGGCGGCGTCTGGCCGCGGCGACGCAGGTAGAGCAATGTCAACAGCAAGGCGTTGGCGCCATAGATCGCCAGGGTGACGGCAACCAGGGCATGAAGCAACGATAAGGCGAGCAATGGGATCTCTCCACAGTTCCAAGGGTTAGGCGTCGAAGCGCCGAGTCGCAAGTATAGCACTGCGCCCAGCGACAACCAAAAGCGAACGGCGAGCTGCCGTCAGATCGCCTGACGATAGATGGCCAGGGTCTGTTCGGCCGCCGCGTGCCAGCTAAACTCAGCCGCGCGCGCCAGGCCGGCGGCCCGCAGCCGGCCATGCAGCGCCCGATCGGCCAGCGCTTGGGCTATGGCCGCCGCCAGCGCGTCGATATCGTGCGGATCGACCAACAGCGCGGCCTGGCCGGCCACCTCAGGCAGCGAGCTCCTCGTGCTGGTGATCACCGGCGCGCCGCTGGCCATCGCCTCCAGCACAGGCAAGCCGAAGCCCTCGCAGGTGGAAGGAAACAGGAACAGGTCGGCCTGGCGGTAGAGACGCGCCAGCTCCGCCTGGCCGACCTGTTCGATACGGCGCACCCGGCGCAGGTCGAGGCCGGGATAGCGGCGGGCCAGCTCGGCATCAGGCGTGAGGTCGCGCCCCACTAATACCAGGTGGTGCGGCAGCGTGCTGGATTCGATCAAGCGGGCGAATGCGGCTAGCGCGGCTGGCCGGTTCTTGTTGGCGTAGTCCCCGCCGACAAAGAGCACGTAGGGCGGGCCGCTGGCGGGCTGGGCGGACGTCTCTGGAAAGAAGACCGTCCGGTCCACCCCCTCGTAGACCACCGCGCAGCGCTCCGGTTCGACGTGCATGAAGCGCCGCGCGTCGGCGCACGTGGCCTGGCTGACGCAGATCAGCCGGCTGGCGCGGCGGGCCCAGCTCATCTGACGGCTATACCACCAGCGATTGATAGCCTTGCCGTTGAACAGTTCGGGTACGTGCAGGGGGATGAAATCGTGCAGCGTCACCACCCACGGCAGCGGGCAGCGCCACGGCACACCGGGCACGCTGAAGGCCGCCACGAAGCCTGGTGAGTGGAACAGATCGACGCGCTGCCTGGCCAGCACCGCTGGCAGCGCCGCCTGATGGCTGGCAAAGCCGCTCAACCGGCCCAGCGCCGGCCGCGGCAGCAGCACCAGGCTGGCGTTTGCGGGCAGGGGGGCGAGATCAGGCAGCGGGCCGGCCGGCTGGGCGCTGTCCGGATGGGCCAGCAGCAGGTATTCGTTGTCCCGATCCAGCGCCAGCAGTGCGCGCAATAGCTCGCGCGTGTAGGTGCCCACCCCCCGCTCGCGATGGCCGGTCTGCAAGGGTGTAGCGTCGACCAGAATGCGCATGGCTAAGGCGTGGCAGGACGCTCGATCCTGATCTGTACCGTGTTGGGGACGACGGTCGCGCGCAGGCCCTCCGGCGCAATCAGCGTCGGCGTCAGGTCGTGCGGGCCCGGCTCCAGCCCTGTCACGTCGACCAGCACCCGCACCAGCTTGGGATCGGCGTTGACCTGGTTGAGGATCGGCAGCGGACCGGACAGCAGCACATCGACGAATGCGGGGCTCTTGCTGATGGTATCGGCCGTCTGCCCGCCGGTCACCTCCACCGGCAAGGTCAGGCGCAGGTTGCTGAGCTGCGGCACCACGGTGATGCGCACCTCGACGCTGCCCTCGCTGACGCCGCGTTCGTTGAGCGCGCTGACACCGGCCGGCGGCGCCAACGGCACGCGTCGCACGATGTCGCCGGCCGCGCCGGTCACGTCGACGGGCACGGTGTCGACAAAGCCGCCGAGCTGCTCCAGGGTGCTGGGCGGGCCGAGCAGCGTCACCGTCTTGGGCTCGACGTTGATGTTGCTGATCCAATAGCCAGAGGCCACCGTGCCGGTGATTACCACGTGAACGGCGGCGTCGCGCGTGTTGAACCGCTGGCTGATTGGAATCGAGACTTGAACGTTGGCGGGATCGGTGGTGAGTCCGGCCAGTACGTTGCCTTCCGCATCCTTCAGCACCACCGCCCGCTCTTCGTTGACGCTGGCGCGCGCCCCGCGCAGCGGCACACTGACCTCGGCTCGCTCCACCGTCTGCACCACTTCGGCCGGCCCGGTGACAAGCACCTGCGGCGGCGTGAGGGCAGGGTTGCCGGTGATCTCGTAGGAGAAAGGCAGGGTATCCCGGTCGGGAATCACCAACGCCACCGTCATCGTGCGCGTGGCACGCGGCTGCAGCTCCATGTCCAGCGAGCCTGGCTCCTTGGTAATGACACGTACCTGGTCGTCCACAGGTCGGACATCAACCAATACCCGATGGTCGCCGGCGCCCAACTGCTCCAGATTGACGGTGGCGCGCAGGCTCTGCGGCGAGAGGTCGACCGCAATGTTCTGGGGCGCTTGCACTTCAGCCGAGACCGCTGTGGGGATATTGCTCACGATCAGCAAGTCCTTGTTCAGCCCGGCGGTGCGCAGCGGGATATTGTCGATGCGGATGGTCTGAGGCGGGTTGACTTGCTCTGCCACTACCAGCCAGGTGGCGATGGACAACAGAATGGCCAGCGCGGCCGTGGAGGCAAAACCAGCGATGCGCATCACACGGGTGCGTTGGCTAGCCTTGCTGCCTTTGGACCGTGCGCGCCAATACTTGAGAGACCAAAAGTCCCTGACGCCGTTGGTAGACGATTGCAGCGGATCGTAGTAACGGAAAAGGAAATCGCGCAGTTCGGTGGCATCCAGCTTGCGGTGTAGCTGGCCTTGCAGGGCAACGGAGATATCGCCGGTCTCTTCGGAGATGACCAGGGCCAGGGCATCGCTTTTCTCGCTGATGCCCAGCGCGGCCCGGTGGCGGGTTCCCTGATGCATACCGCGCGGCAGCGCAGACTCGCTGAGCGGCAGAACCGTGGCGGCGGCGATGATCTGGTCCTCGCGAATGATCACTGCGCCGTCGTGTAGGGGGCCCTTGTCCTGAAAGATCGCCTCCAGCAGGTCGGTAGACACGTCGGCGTTGAGGAGCACGCCGGTGTTGATTACGTCGGTGAGGTTCGACCCACCCTCCAGCACGATCAACCCACCGGTGCGTTGGACAGAAAGATTGTTCGCCGCACGCAGCAGCGTCGGAACCACACGATGCACCAACTCGGTGGGCCTGATCTGTAGAAAGCCGAAGGTACGGCCCAGACGCTCCAAGCCCCTGCGCAGCTCCGGCTGAAAGATCAGCGGAGTCGCGATCAAACAAATGATCAAGGCGGCGCGCAGCATGTAGGTGAAGGTAGGCAGTTGAAACAGGGCTGAAACGGCCACGGCAATCAGCGCCAGAATCAACACGCCGCGCAGCAGCACAGCAGCCTGCGAGCGTCGAATCAACACCAAGATGAGAAAATAGGTCAACGACACCAGCAGCAGGTCAAGAACGGTCTCGATCTGGCGGGTGCTGTAGAGCAGATAGGCCAGATTCTGCGGCAAGCTGTCGATCTGGAGAAAATCCTGCATATGCGCTGTCTTATCACCAAAGCGTTGGACGCTTGAAGTTACCGGCGTCTGCGGCCAGTCGCGCCCAACCAGGCGCCCGCGCAGTTCCATGCGCCAGCATCTGAATTTGTTCGCACTCTCTATCACGCGAGTTGGCGCACAACGCGCACGGCTCGGGCTAGGCTACGGCCTTTCGATGTCGTACACGTCCCGGCCCCATTGGCTCCAGTCGGCGCTATGGACCCAGACATACACCGGCAGGGTGGGGTTCGACCAGGGCGGCTCGTTGGGATAGGTGAAGCGGAACGACCACGCCTGCGCGCTGTCGATTGGCGTAGTGAACGACACGCCGGGCAGCGACACAGCTTGCGTGTAGGGTGTGTTGCGCTCGCTGAGCGACACTCGCAGCACAGTGCCGGGACTCCAGTTGCCGCTGCTGATCTCGATCACTTGGCCGGGCAGGCCGATCGTTGGATTGATTTCGATCAGGCGCTCGGCGGAGCCAGGAGGCAGCAGGGGCGAGCCAGTGGCGGCGGTCGTGGGCGTCACGGTTGGTGCGCCCGGCGTCGTCTGCGCTGTAGGGGAGCCATTGGGCGCGCCGCTGGTTGCGCTGGGAGTAGCTGTCACTGAAGACGTCGGCAGGGCGGTTTCGGTTGCGTTGGGCGTACCGGTTGCACCCGGCAGGCCATTGGTTGGCGTTGCAGTGGGCGGGCCGCCAGGCGGCACCGTGGGCGCCGGGAGGGGTGTGTTGTTAGGCGCCGGTGGCGCCGTGGCGTCAGGCGCCAGCGTAGGCGGGAGGCTAGGCGGCGTCGGCGTGAGATCGACGCCGGCCACCTGGATCGGAGTGGCGGTGGGCAGTGGACTCCAGCCGATGGCAATGCTGGCTGGCCCGCTGAGATTACGGAAATGAACAACAATCTGGTACTGCCCGCCTGACAGAGCCTGGTCGACCGTCACCGTCTGGCCCCCTGCGCCTTGCCACGCGTCGATGACCGGCCGTCCTTCCACCAACAGCCGGCCGCCGTCCTGGGCCGTCAACACGAAGCGATAGACGCCCGGTTCGAAGTTCAAGCTGCGGCTCCAACGGGCGGAAAAGCCGTCGGCTGGAATGACTTCGGGCGCCGGGCTGCCCTCACCCCAATCCAGGTTGGGGTCAGGATCGTTGCGCACCAGAGCCGGCTCGCCAGCCAAATCGGGATTGGTGAAATATTCACCGCGCCAGTCGGGGAACTGAGCGAGCGCCGGATCGGGGGTAGCAACGCTGCCAGCCGCAATGCTGTTGTCGGCCGATGCCAGCGACGTTGGCGCGCTGGCGGTTGCGGTCTGGTCAAGGGCTGCCTCAGTTGCCAACGGCGTGGCGGCGCCGGCCGCGGCCAGGGAATCGCTGGCTGCTCGCAGCACGCGAAAAGAGCGATTAGCCAGCCGGCCCGACTCCAGGCCGCGCGCCACGAAGGTCGTGCGGCCCTCGGCCAACAGCGCAGCAGCCTCCACCCGACTCTCCAGGTTGCCATCTGAGTCGGCGACCTCTACCTGCACGGCTGCCTGGGCATCGCAGGCCGTGTCGTCCGGCGTGTTCAGACAGATGGCCACCTGCTCTCCGCTGCGCCAGCCGCCGCTGCTCAGGTGAATGGTCGTGGCGGCATCCACTGTGGACGCCGCCGGCGCAAGACGCAGCCAGGCCTCAGGCTCCGGTCCAATGCCGCGCAGCAATGCGGCCAGCAAGACAGCCAACAACCCGATGATCAGGAAAAGCGCCAGGACCCACAACCAGCGGGGCACGCGGCGGAAGTAGGTGCTTGAATTAGAGGTAGGAAGAGTCATGATCGATCTCGTCTATGGCCAGGGCCGCGATACCAGGGTGCGAACCCGGCCCTCCCAGCGTTGCGATTATAGCATAGGGCTGGCGAAATGTCAGGCTTGCCAAAGCAGTGCAACCCCAGTGTATATTGACAACTGGGCAAAAGGGATTACAATGCGGGCGTGCCAGGGACCAACGCCCGGCACATCATTCTTTCCGGCACGCCAATCTACACCATGCACGTTCTGGTGGTTCACTCCGAGCCACGGTTTTTCCGTGAGGTGAAAGGGCTTCTTGCGCAGCAAGAGGCTGAAGGCGCTTACCTGCCCAGTATGGACGGCCTGCGCTTGCAGTTGGAGGCACAGTTTCCTGACCTGATCGTCCTGGAGCAGTGCTGTCTGACGGCGGACGGCGAGCAATTTGGCGTCGCTTTCGACCATAGCCCCAGGCTGCCGGTCATCTTCCTGACCTCAGCCGACAGCAAGCGCATCAGCGCAGGCGAGGAACGCAGCCGTCTGGCCGAATTGCTGGGGCACCTGCAAAGCCAGGGCGAGCGCACACGTTCGGCGCAGGTGATTCAGGTCGGGCAGATGCGTATCCACGCTGGCCGTATGCGCGTGACGTTGGGCGATGGTTGGATCAAGCTGCCCCCGATCCAGTTTCGTATTCTGCGCCATCTGGCGCTCAATGTGAACGGCGTGGTGTCACATCATGATCTCGCCAGCGCCGTCTGGGGCGCTGAGACCGCCGACGACGAGACCAAACGTGATCTGATCAAGGTGCATATCGTGCAGTTGCGCCGCACGCTGGGCACGCCGTTCAAAAACTACATTCAAGCCGTGCGTGGACAGGGCTATGTCCTGGTGGACCCGGAGTCTGAGGAATAAGTCCAAGGCGCACCGTATGCTGAGGAGTCGAGGTTAATGGCCGTAGTTCGCTGCCGCATGACCGACTGTGTCAACTGGGATGATAACTATTGCTCGGCCGCGCGTATCAACATCGACGATGAGGGGGTCTGCCTGACCTATGCCACCATCGACGATCCTGTGCAAGTGCATGAGCAGGAGCCAGACTGGGAGCCAGAAGCGGAGGAAGAGGATGCCGATGAGGACCTGCTGGCGGTCGACGAGGAGGAGGACGAGGATCGGGTGATCCGTGGCCGGCGTCGTTGGGCCGATTGGTAGGCCAGCCGTCCAGCGCGCCCATCCCATGCGGCTGGGCCAGTGGCCAGCCGGCCAGATCGAGCCAGACCGGGTAAAAGCGCCGGGCGCGTCTTAGGAACCGATGTGATGATCTTGGCCACCTGTCCTCTCTGCACTGCCAGCATCCCTACCCCGCGCAGTCTGCTCGTTGGGAGCATGCTGTTTTGTCCCCGCTGCGATTGTCTTTTGCAGGTCATCTCTTTGGACCCACCCGAGGTCGATTTTCCTTACAAGCTGAGCGCAGGCGGTGACGAGCCGAAGCTAACTCGCCGCAGCCGACGCAGCGGCCCTAAGCCATCATAAAAGAAGCGGAGCCAACATGGTTGGTTCCGCTTTTGTGTTATGCCAGGTATCGACCCCCATATGGGCTTGGCGCCCTGGCGGCGTGATTACGACTGGGTCATCTAGTCATCGTCGTCGTCATAGTCGTAATCGTCGTCCAAATCGTCGTCCAAATCGTCGAAATCCTCCAGCTCATCGTCGTCGCTCCAGTCCTCATCCTCGTACTCGAAGAATTCGAACACGGAGCCGGGGGCGTTGCACTCCGGGCATCGCTTGGGGCGGCGGTTGGACGCGCCCTCTTCGATGTACCCGCAGTCCATGCATTCCCACTCACCTTCCAGGACTTCGACATCCCGAACCTTTGATAGCGACATGTGTGCGTTCTCCTGCTGAATGTGCGGCCAGACTTGCCAAGACAGACAGTCGCAGTATAGCACCCGCAAGAACGCCTTGTCAATACAAGATTTGGTGAAGTTTCAGTTAAACTTTGGTTAAGTTTTTCCCTCAGGGATGGGCCGCGACGGCTTGCGGTAGGGATTGCGCAGCGCCGCATGGAGGCCCAGCACTGCGCCGAAAACGAGCTGCCCAGCCAACACCGGCCAACTCCGCCAGACAGCGCTGACCGCGGGGTTGAGCCACGATAGCACCGCGAAGCTCGCGACAAACCAGATCACACCACCATAATATACGGCGATGATCAACAGCGACGGGGTGTCGATCGGCTCCTGCGCGGTGGCGTAGAGGGCGCCCAGCAGCCCACCCAGCAGCGCCATCACCGCCAGGCCCAGGTAGGTGACGGCGCCGGCCATCTCCGTAGGAATGGGTTGCACGCGCAAGAAGAAGCTGCCGGCCGCGTTGACGGGGCTCCACGCTCCCAGTCCCGCGGCCGACGACAGCGCGCCAGCCACCAGCGCCAGCGCCAGACCGGCGATAATGCCCACGACGAAACCCTGACGCGCCGTGAGGATCTCCGTGCGTGTTCTGCGTTGATGTTGTTCGACAGTCATTGAATATGCCTTGCTCCTGCTGCCAATCCCTTCAGGATGCCCAGTCGTCGATGCGGGCAGTTTCGAAGCCGCCCGCCCCATCGGGTACGATTTGGCGCACACGCATCTCGGCTGCGTGCAGCAGGCGGTCGCAGAGCTCCGCCAGCTTGGCGCCTCGTTCGAAGAGGGCCAGCGCGCTCTCCAGCGGCAGGTCGCCGCCCTCCAGGTCGCGCGTGATGCGCTCCAACTGCCCGTAGGCTTGCTCAAAGGTCATTTCTTCCATGCTTGGATCCTATCGATGAAACTTGTAAAGTCTCACAGTAACTTGAAAATAGCCGCTCGGGCCGGTCTTTGCGCAGCACCCCGGAGTGGGCCGACCGAGCCCGCTGTTTTTATCCACGGTTGTGCGCCAAGCGCATGGACGTCGAATCCACAGTCCGGTTGAATGGTTCATTGCCGCGGACCGGTTACGACGCCGCTGAACTCGCCGTCGGCTACGACGATGCGCAATGCGTCGCCGGCGGTCACGGCCTGGGCCGATGTCACGACCTGATCGCCAGGTTGCTGGTAGATAATGGCGTAGCCGCGCTGCAACACAGCATGCGGGTCGAGGTTTGCCAGCCGCGCCCGCAGCCCGTCCAGCTCGGCCCGGTGCAGCGCGAGCCGGTGGCGCATCTGCCGCTGCATGGCCAGGTTCAGGTCATCGACCTGCTGGCGGCGGCTGGCGATCTGAGCGCTCGGCGAGAGCCGGGCCAGCAGCCGCTGGCTGTGGCCCAGGTGCTGCCGCTCCCTGGCCAGTCGTTGCGCCATTGCCAACGCC
>JBAQCH010000265.1:0-11895 GCA_049294015.1 Anaerolineae bacterium | reverse complement strand
GCCGCGCACCGCCCTCTCCCGCTCCGGGCTGGAGAGCAAGGCCGGCCGCGCGGTCAAGGGCGCGGCACTGGCCAGCCTGGCGCTCCTGGCGGCGGGCGTCGTGTTGCTGCTCATCCCGGCCCCAGGCCTGACGCTCAGCTTCGCCGGCACCTTCGCCGTGATCGTCGGCATCGGTATGCAGACGCCCCTAGTGACCAAGCTGCTGATGGATGGCGTCACGCCGCTGAGCAGTCGGCTGGGCGGCGTGCTGGGCCGCATGGCCCCGCGCAGCGTGGTCAGCTCGCTTAGCCGCACCGCCATCGCCATTGCCGCGCTGATGATCGCCGTTTCTGTTACCATCGGCGTCAGCCTGATGGTCAGCAGCTTCCGCTACACCGTGGTCGCCTGGCTGGCCCAGACTGTGCAGGGCGACGTCTACATCTCGCCCCCCAGCGCCACGGCCACCGCTAACAGCGCCACCATCGATCCGGCCGCCGAGGCCATCGTGCGCGGCTGGCCGGGCGTGGCGCGGGTGGACACCCTGCGCTCGGTCACGGTGGACTCGCCCGACGGCCCGGTGCAACTGGCCGCGGTGGACAACCCTGGCTTGGGCGACGAGCGCATCTTCCTGGCGGCCGACGGCACGCCGGAGGAGGTGTGGGCCGCCATGCAGGCCGGCGCGGTGATCGTCTCCGAGCCGTATGCCAACCGGGTAGGACTGCCAAGGAGCGGCGGCGAAGTGACGCTGCAGACCGAGCAAGGCCAACGCACCTTCCCCGTGGCCGGCATCTACTACGACTACGCCTCCAGCCAGGGGGTGGTGATGCTGGCGCTGCCGCTGTACCGGGAGCAGTGGCAGGACGGCGCCATCACCGCATTGGCCCTGCGTCTGGAGGACGGAGCCGATCCCGACCAGATCACGCGGCAACTTCAGGATGCGCTGGCCCCGGTGCAGGCGCTGGAGGTGCGACCCAACCAGGCGCTGCGCGACGAGGCGCTGGTGATCTTCGACCGCACCTTTGCCATCACCGGCGCGTTGCAACTGCTGGCGACCCTGGTGGCCTTCATCGGCGTGCTCAGCGCGCTGCTGTCGTTGATGCTGGACAAGCAGCGCGAGCTGGGCATTCTGCGCGCGGTGGGGCTGACCGGCCGGCAGCTCTGGCGGCTGGTGTCGCTGGAAACGGGCTTGATGGGCGCAGTGGCCGGCCTGCTGGCCATGCCCACCGGCCTGGCGCTGGCCCTGATCCTGATCTACATCATCAACCGGCGCAGCTTCGGCTGGACTTTGCAGATGCAGATCGCGCCGGAGCCGTTCGTGCAGGCGCTGGTGGTGGCCGTGGTGGCCGCGCTGCTGGCCGGGCTGTATCCGGCCTACCGTATGACCCGCATGGCTGCGGCGGATGCGATGAGGTTCGAGTAACCCGTAACTCGTAATCGGATACGCGGGCTGAGTCTCCGGGTTGCGCATGACATGTCGTGAGCGGAATAACCGAACCGCACCAGGCGCAACCCGATGAGCGGCAGGAACCTCCGGGTTACGGGTTACGAGTTACAGGGTTACGGGTTACGGGTTGCGCAATTACAGGAGCTATTCCATGACCAAACTACTGACACAAACCGAGATCGAACAAGCGTTGGCTAACCTGCCCGGCTGGATGCAGGCCGGCAGCGAAATCACGCGCACCTTCACCCTGCGCAGCTTTCCGGCCGCGCTGGCCTTCGTCAGCGCGGTGGGCCACCTGGCCGAGCGCGCTGACCACCACCCCGACATCCTGATCCGCTATCGCCAGGTGACGCTGACGCTGTCCACCCACTCGGCCGGCGGGCTGACGGAGAAGGACTTTGGACTGGCGGCGGAGATCAACGCCATCGCCTGAGACTGCAGGTCCGGCTGGTAGCCGGACTGCTGCGCCGTGGTGGAATGTCACGCTGGTAGCGTGACCTGCCTCTACGCGGGGAGTGTCACGCTGGTAGCGTGACCTACGCTGGGCTATAGTGGGACGGGCATCGGCTCCGATCGGTGCCCATTGTGATTCCCGATTGACAAAGCCGCCACAGGCAGGTATACTGCGCTCGATGTTTGTGCAAGATCGCACAGCAATTGTGCCAATTATCGACGCGCTGCTCGCTGCCGTGCCAGCCAGCGATAGCCGTATCCTGGATGTGCGCATCGGCACGGCCTGGACCGCTGTGGTGGCCGAGGTGGACGGGACGCGCCGCTGCGGGCTGGCCGCGACTTTGTCGCGCCTCGGCCACGACGGCCCGTCGGTGCGCGATGCCGGCAGTCTGCACACGCACAGCAGCCAGGACCTGTGCCAGTTGGCCCGCTTCGACAGCCCGGCTGAGGTCCCGGTAGGCATGGCTGCCATCAACGCCTTGCTGCCTCCTCCGCCTGGCCCTTGGCAGGACGTCAACGCGTCGGATCTGCTGGCCGAGCGCGGCGCAGACAAGACTGTGGCGCTGGTGGGCCATTTTCCCTTCGTCGACTGGCTGCGCGAGCGGGTCAAGACCCTGTGGGTACTGGAGCTGGCGCCGCAGGCGGGCGACCTGCCGGCCAGCGCGGCGGCTGAGGTCATCCCCCAGGCTGACATCGTCGCCCTGACCAGCATGACGCTGCTCAACCACACCTTCGACGGCCTCATGGCGCTGCGCCGGCCCGACGCGCAGGTGATGCTGCTGGGCCCCAGCACGCCTTTGACCCCGCTGCTGTTCAACCGCGGCGTCGATCTGTTGTCTGGCGCCATCGTCGAGCAGATCGACCCCGTGTTGCGTGGGGTGAGCGAGGGCGCCGGTTTTCGCCAGTTGCACCGGATGGGCGTGCGGCTGGTGACCATGACCCGACTCTGAAAGGTTGTTGCGATGAGAAAATCGATCCTCTTGCTTATGATGCTCTGTATGATGGTGGTGTTTGCGCCGCTGGCGGCTGCCCAGACGGCTGAGGAGCCGGTGGTGCGGGCGGTGTTGTTCTACTCGCCTACCTGCCCCCACTGCCATACTGTGATCAACGAGACTCTGCTGCCCATGATGGAGCAGTACGGCGATCGCCTGCAGGTGATCGGCATCGATATCACCCAGCCGGGCGGCGCAGCGCTCTACGAGGCCTCGACCGAGCAGTTCAACGTGCCGGCTGAGATGCAGGGCGTGCCGCGCCTGGTCGTCGGCGACCGTTTCATGGTGGGCAGCTTGCAGATTCCGCAGGAGTTCCCGGGCATCGTCGAGCAGGGGCTGGCCGGCGGCGGCATCGACTGGCCGGCGATCCCCGGCCTGGCCGAGGCGTTGGCAGCCAACCAACCCACAGACGACTCTGCGGCAGCAGCGACGCCCGCGGCTGATGCGGCGGCTACGCCAACCTCTGAGGCGGTGGCTATCACCACCGAGTCGCTGCCGCCCACCGACGCCAGCGCGGCGTCCACAGGCATGCCTGAGGGTGGTTGGCTGGCGGCTGTGCTGCTGGGCGGTATGGTGCTGGCATTGCTGTATGCCGCGGCACGCATTTGGCTGGCTCGCCACGGACTGTTCCAGCAGCCGCTGACGGCCACCGTTACTTCGCCACTGATCCCCATCCTGGCCGTGCTGGGCCTGGGCGTGGCCGGCTACATGGCCTATATCGAGATCACCCACGTGGCCGCCGTCTGCGGGCCGGTGGGCGAGTGCAACGTAGTGCAGACAAGCCAGTACGCCGCCATCGCCGGCATCCCTGTAGCCGTGCTGGGGCTGGTTTTTTACCTGGCAACGCTGGTGTTGTGGGCCGTACAGCGCTCCGGCGCCGGCAAATGGGCCCGGCCGGGCGCGCTGGCCCTGCTGGGCCTGGTCGTGTTCGGCGTGCTCTTCTCCATCTACCTGACCCTGTTGGAGCTCTTCGTGATCCACGCGATCTGCATGTGGTGCCTGAGCTCGGCGCTGATCACGACGTTGATCATGGTGGTCGTGGTAGCGCAGCTCGCGCACGGCGCAGCGCCGGCAGATACTACCCGGCGACAGCAGGCAGCGGCAGCATGAGGGTGACAAGGTGACAAGGTGACAGGCCTTGCAGCAGGTAGCTGCAAGGCCTGTCTTTTGCATGCCCATGTTTTCTCCATCATGCTCGGGCCGGTCTCATGCCGCGTCCGTCGCCAAACGGGCACGGTCGGAGACCGGCCCGAGCAAAACAACCCAATCACCTTGTCACCCTGTCACCTTGTCACCTTGTCACCTCTATTCCCCCCGCAGCGTCCGATCAAAGAACTCCCGCACTCGCTGCACGAACAACTGGTCCCCCTCACCCACGAAGGTGTGCGGCTGGCCGGAGTAGATGAAGCACTCCACCGGCTTGTCGAGGGCCTGTAAGCGGCTGCACAGATCCTCCGACCAGGCAACAGGCACCTGGTCGTCTTGGTCGCCGTGGTGGATACTGACCGCGGCCGTGACCCGGTCCAGGTAGTTGATGGGCGAGATGCGCTGCACGGCATCGTCGGGCGGCGCTTCGTCCCACAGACCGCGCGCGCCGTTGGTGAACCAGAGGATACGCTGGTGATTGAGGGCCTCGTCGCCGCTCATGCTGCCGTAGAGCACGGCTGCGTCCACGTCCGGGCTGACCGCGATCACCCGTTGGGCGATGCCGCCGCCCATACTGTGGCCCCAGACGCCGATGCGCTGCGCGTCGGCCTGCGCCAGCGGCCCCGGCTGGCCGCCCATTTTTTGCACCAAGCCAATCAGGTGCAGCACGTCCACCGCCTGGCCGACGCGGTAATCTTCCGGCCCGCTGTCGGAGGGCGGCCAGTTGCGAAAGTTGGGATGGATCACCAGGTAGCCGGCCCGAGCCAGGGCGTCGGCGTACCCCGTCGTGTACGTCAGGGTCTGGTAGCGCGCCGGGTCCACGTAACCGTGCAATACCAGCACCACCGGGAACGGCCCCTCGCCCTGCGGCACGTTCATGAAGCCGTAGATGGTCAAGCCGTCGCTGGGGAAGGTGACCAGGGTACGGGTGAAGGCGTTGGTCACAGCCAGCACCTGTTCGACCTGCAGCTCGCCGTCGCCGTAGCTGCGCGCCGCCAGGCCATCCACCGTCCATTCCGCATAGGGGTCGGGGGTGGCCGATGGGCTAGCCGTCGGCGTTTCAGTCGGTGCAGCCGTGGCGGTGGGCGAGGGCGTGGCGGTGGCCGTCGCCGTGCGGGTGTGGGTCGCCGTCCCGGTAGCCGTTGGCGTCGCGCTGGGCAGCGGCGACGGAGCGACGGTGGCCGTGGGCGCCAGGGCAACGGGGGTAGGACTGGCCTGTTGGCCGCAGCCCGCAAGTACAATGGTCAACAGCAGTAACAAACCTAACGCGTTCAGTCTCATCATCACACACATCCATTCAAGAGAACACTATGACCACACGATCTCCAGAGCGTCACAGAGTTCACAGAGGAGGCACAGAGGACGCGGAGAAGAAAGCAAACGCTCCCTCTTCTCTGTGATCTCTGTGTCTTCTCTGCGTCCTCTGTGTCGCTTCTGCCTTTCGCCAAGACGCGTCACAGAATCCGCTGGCCCAGCAGAGACGCCACCAACTCCACGGCCAGCTCCGCGGTGCGGTTGCCATCGTCCAGGATCGGATTGATCTCCACCACGTCGATGGAGGCCGTTTTGCTGGACTCAGCCAGGATCTCCATCAGCAGGTGCGCCTCGCGATAGGTCAGCCCACCGGGCACGGGCGTGCCGACGCCGGGCGCCACGTCGGGGTCGATGGAGTCCATGTCCAGGCTGACGTGGATGCGCGGCAGGTGGTTCAGATGGCTGAGCGCACGCCGGGCCACGGTGGCCATTCCCAGCTCATCGATGTCGCGCATCGTGTAGACGTGGATGCCGGCGCCGGCCAGCGCCTCCCGCTCCGGAGCGTCCAGGTCGCGGATGCCGATCATGGCGATCTCCTGCGGCCGCAGCTTGGGCCCGGCATAGCCCAGGTCGACCAGGTCGGGGTGACCGCGACCGATCAGCGCAGCCACCGGCATGCCGTGAATATTGCCCGAAGGCGAGGTTTCCGGCGTGTTGAAATCGCCATGCGCGTCGATCCAGATCAGCCCCAGCGGGCCGGAGCAGGCCGCCCCGCTGACCGTGCCAATGGCGATGGAGTGGTCGCCGCCCATAAACACCGGCAGCTCCAGCGTGTCTGAACAGGAGCTGGCGACCTCATAGATCGAACGACAGATGGCTGTCACCGCCGGGAGGTGACGCAGCCCGCCGCCGCCGCTTTCGGTCCACTGGTGCGCCTGCACGTCGCGCTGCTCGCGCACTGGCACCACCACGTTGCCGGCGTCCTCCACCTGGCAGCCCAGGCGCGTCAGACGCTCATAGATGCCTGCGTAGCGCAATGCGCTGGGGCCCATGTCCACCCCGCGCCGCTGCTGGCCCAGGTCCATGGGGATGCCCAGGATGCGGATCGGACGTTGTTGTTGGGGCATGATCACACTCCGTTTCAGGCGCAGTCCTGTGGCGTCACTGGCCTGGCGTATAACGGCCAACCTCGAAACCGTCGGCCGCGCGGTAAAGAATCAACAGCGGCATCAGCGCGCCGTGGGTCGCGTCCAGGGGCAAGGCGAAGTCATAGCTGTCCAGCACGGTCTCGCCCATGCGCCAGGCGCTAGTCGGGTACGTCCAATGCACCGGCGTGGCATCCTGCGCTGCAACCACGCTGCCGTCCGGGCCCAGCAAGCGCGCCGAGACCTTGAGCGCTTCGCCCACAGGCGCATCGACGGCAAAGGCCGCGCTCAACCGCAGCCAGCGGGCGCCGGCAGCCGGAACCTGGCTAAACTCGAAGCCGGTTAGACGCAGCGCGTTGCCGAAAGGAATGTCCAACGTCTCGGCCAGCGGCGGCGCCTCAGCCGCGCCGGCCGGCCAGACTCGCACCAACGGCCCGGCGGCGCTCAACGAATAGCGTTCGGCCAGGCCGGGCAGCTCGCGCGTGACGAAGACGGCCCGGCCGACCGCCAGCTCAGCCGCCACGGCTGCCAGCCGCTCGTCTTCCCGGTCAGCGTCCAGCAGACGCACATCCGGCCGCAGGGCGCGGTCCATCTGCAAATAGCGCAACAGGGTGATCTCGCCTTGCAGACCGATGATGGTGGACTGAGGCGGCAGGGCCTGGTCCAGCATGGCCAGGCCGCAGTTGAGCGCGTTCCAGTTGTCGCTGCGCTTAGGGGTGAAAGCCGGCGTCTCGCCCACGGCCAGCACCTCGGCGCAGGATTGCGGCCGCGTGGCATGGTTCAACACGGCCGCAGTCGTCAGCAGCGGCTGGAGCAGAACCGCACCGGCCAGCAGTGCAGTCAGCACGACCCGCCAGGCGCGGCCTGAGCGCAGATCGACGCTATCCAGCCACGCGGCCAGCCGCGCCAGCAGCCAGCTCAGCCCGGCCGCAGCCACCAGCAGCCAGACCATCACGATGGGAATGTAGAAGACGTCCACGTCGGCCGTCTTGTAGCCGAGGACAAAGATCAGGTTGGCGACGAAGACTAAGGCCAACAGCGTCCAGGCGCGCGGCTGTCTCGGCCAGCGCAGCCAGCCCAGCAGGCCCAGCAGCAGCGCGGCCAGCCCCATCTGGCTAACCAGGAGGCGCAGCGGATAGCTGGCCGGCCGCTGGACGGCCAGCGGGTTGGCGCTGAGGAATGAGCCGTAGTCGCTGGCCAGCACGTGCCGCCAGAAGCCATTCCAGGTGCTGACCACTGCGCCATCCAACGAGGCGACGCTCTGGCCGCGCAGGGGCAAATAGAGATAGAGCGCCAGCGGCAGCAGAAAGGCCAGCGCCAGCCGGGCCAGGTCGCGCGGCCGGCGCAGCACGCCCGGATCGCTCCACAGCAGATAGACTGCCACGCCCGGCGCCAGCAGCAAGGTGGTGCGGTGATGCGCCAGCGCCAGGCCGAAGACCAGCGCCAGCCACGGCGTGCGCGTCCCCCGATCCGACAGGGTCAGATAGAGAATCAACGCCACAGCCAGGCCATGCAGCGTGTAGACCTCGGCAATGGTGGCCTGCGACCACCAGACCACGCTAAGGGCGAAGACAGCGCTCATGACGGCCGCAGGCAGCCGGCCGCTGCCCAGGCGGCGCGCAGTCAGGAACACGAATCCTACTGTAGCCGCGCCGGCCAGCGCGGACAGCACGTTGACCCGATAGGCCAGGTCGCCGACGGGCAGGCGGCTGATGAGCCAGCCCAGCAGCGTATAGAGCGGGTAGCCGGTGGGATGCGCAATGCCCAGGCTGGGCAGGACGACCTGGAACTCCAGGCTGTCGTCGAAGACCGTCGCCACCGAGGGAGCCAGGGTGACGACGTACAGCGCCAGCGCGGCGAAGCTCAGCCCCAGCGCCCACCAGCGGTCGCGGCGCGTCCCAGCCAGGGCGGCGTCACTGTCCATCGCAACATGCTCCACGTATCTGTTCACTGTCCATCATGGGCCAATCGTCGCAGAAGCGCCGGGCGTCAACAGCCCGTGGCCGCACATTATAGCCCTATCCAGCCGCGCTGGCAATCTCGTTGGGCCGTAGCTTTCGCCGTTGCGGCAGAGGCTGTGGTATCATGGCAGACCGTCGGCGCTGGACGGGCCGCCCAAAACTCCCCAGGTGACAAAGCTCATGGCTGAAAAAATCATGTTGTACGGCAGCGATTTGTGCCCGATGGTCCCGCCGGTGCGCAACCTGCTGGATCGCGCCCAGGCCGACTACGACTACGTCAGCATCTCGCGCAACCGCGCGGCCAAGGAAACGGTGATGGCGATCAACGCCGGCAACGCCAGCGTGCCCACGCTGGTCTTCCCCGACGGCCGGACACTAACCGAACCAACGCTGGCTGAGCTGACCAGCCGTCTGGAGGAGATGGGGCTCAGCACTGGCAAGTCGACGCTCTGGCAGGAGATCCTGTTGACCTTTCAGTCCCCCAGGCTGTTGGCCTTCGGTACGATCTTCCTGGCGATCGGCCTGTCCATGAACACGCCCTCGCTGACCTTTGCCGGCAGTGTGTTGCTGGCAACCGCTGCGCTGGGCCGGCTGGCATTGCTGCGTACGCGCCGCTGAATGACACTGAAAGCACGAAGAAGTTGGATGTTTTTTTGCGGAGGCTTGTCCTGAAAATAGCGCTCTGGCCGGTTCCGTGAACCGGCCAGAACAAAACACACTGGGATAACTCACGCCCGACTGCGTTGGCTGCTCGCCCGTTCTTGACCTGATGCGCCTCTCTTTGTATACTTGCGGCCCGACGCT
Source organism: Anaerolineae bacterium (assembly GCA_049294015.1). GTDB lineage: Bacteria > Chloroflexota > Anaerolineae > JAAEKA01 > JAAEKA01 > JAAEKA01. Next base: position 2,717 of record JBAQCH010000265.1, on the reverse strand, counting down.
GCGTCCATAGGGCGCTCGCTGTTGGCGACACAATCGATTGATCGTGAGGAGTTCAGCCGTTATGAGCACAGTTCTTCTGCTGATCGCGGGTTTAGTGCTGCTGATCGCCGGCGCCGAGATCCTGGTGCGCGGCGCCTCGCGCCTGGCTGCGGCAGCCGGCATATCGCCCCTGGTGATTGGCTTGACGGTCGTTGCTTTCGGTACCAGCTCGCCAGAGCTGGCTGTCAGCGTGCAGTCGGCCTTTGCCGGCCAGGCTGACATCGCCCTGGGCAACGTCGTCGGCAGCAACATCTTCAACGTCCTCTTCATCCTGGGCCTCTCCGCGGCCATCATCCCGCTGGTGGTGGCGCAGCAGTTGGTGCGGCTGGACGTGCCGATCATGATCGGCGCCTCGCTGCTGGTCTACCTGCTCGGTTTGAATGGCCAGATCAGCCGGCTGGAAGGCTTGCTGCTGTTCGCCGGCATCGTCAGCTACACGGTGTTTCTCATCCGCCAGAGCCGCAAGGAAAACAAGGAAGTGCAGGAGGAGTACGCCCAGGAATACGGCGACCGCCAGCCGCACGGGGCCAGACACACCATCGTCAACCTGCTGCTGGTCGTTGGCGGCCTGGCATTGTTGATTCTGGGCGCGCGCTGGCTGGTGGACAGCGCGGTCAGCCTGGCCCAGGCGCTGGGGCTCAGCGAGTTGATCATCGGCCTGACCATCATCGCTGCCGGGACCTCGATGCCCGAGGTGGCCACCTCCATCGTGGCGGCCGTGCGCGGCGAGCGCGACATCGCCGTGGGCAACGTCGTCGGCAGCAACATCTTCAACCTGCTGGCTGTACTCGGCCTGGCCAGCCTGGTGGCGCCCAACGGCGTGCCTGTGGCCGCGCCCGCCCTGGCCTTCGACCTGCCGGTGATGATCGCGGTGGCCGTGGCCTGTCTGCCCATCTTCTTCACCGGCTTCCGGGTGGCGCGCTGGGAAGGCTTTCTCTTCCTGGTCTATTACGCCTCTTATGTGCTATACTTGATCCTCGACGCCACGCAACACGACGCCTTGCCGTTGTTCAGCAGTGTCATGCTGCTCTTCGTCGTGCCGTTGACGGCGCTGACGCTGTTGGTGCTGGCGGTGCGGGAGCGGCGCGAACGCCGTAAACGTGATGTTAGCAACGGCCAGCTATAAGCTCCGTTGTGAGGATGGAAGCAGCCTATGAGCACCGCCCTGATGTTGATCGCTGGTCTGGCTTTGTTGGTAGTGGGCGCCGAGGCGCTGGTGCGCGGCGCCAGCAAGATCGCGGCCGCCGTCGGCATTTCCCCTCTGGTGATCGGCCTGACGGTGGTGGCCTTCGGCACCAGTGCGCCTGAGCTGGCCGTCGGCGTGCAGGCGGCGCTGGCTGGCAGCGGCGACATCGCTCTGGGCAACGTCATCGGCAGCAACATCTTCAACATCCTGGTGATCATCGGCCTCTCGGCGGCCATCATCCCGCTGGTGGTCCATCAACAGTTGGTGCGCTGGGAGGTGCCCCTGGTGATCGGACTGTCAGTCTTGGTCCTCCTGCTGGGCATGGACGGCCAGCTCGGCCGCAGCGAGGGAGCGCTGCTCTTTTTGGGTCTGGTCGCCTACATCATCTTCCAAATATGGAAGGGCCGCAGCGAGTCGGAGGAGGTACAGCAGGAATATGCCCACGAATACAGCGATGGCCGCGGCAAAAGCGCCGGCCAGTGGGCGCTGAACGTGGCTTTGTTGGTCGCGGGCCTGGGCATGCTGGTGCTGGGCGCCGACTGGCTGGTGGAGAGCGCCACCGGGATCGCACGCTCGCTGGGCATCAGTGAGCTGGTGATCGGCCTGACCATCGTCGCAGCCGGCACGTCGGCGCCGGAGCTGGCCACCTCGGGCATGGCGGCTGTGCGCGGCGAACGTGATATCGCCGTAGGCAACGCCATCGGCAGCAACGTCTTCAACATCCTGGGCGTGTTGGGTCTCACAGCCGCCCTGGCGCCCAACGGCATCGCGGTGCCCGAAAGCGCGCTGCGCTTCGACATCCCGGTGATGATCGCCGTAGCCGTGGCGGCGCTGCCCATCTTCTTCACCGGCTACACCATCGCCCGCTGGGAGGGCCTGCTCTTTCTGGCGCTTTACGGCGGCTACGTGCTCTTCCTCTTTCTGGATGCCATCGAACACTGGGGACTGACGCTCTATAGCAAGGTGATGCTACTCTTCGTCATCCCCATTACGGCGTTGACCCTGGGCATGCTGGCCGTGCGGGAGCTGCGGCGCCATCGACGAGCCCGACAAGCGCCCCAGTCAGACACCGATAGCTCGCTCGATTCCGGACCCGGCTCATGACATCTGTTGCGCTTCTCGTGCCATTGCTGCTGATCCTGGCCGCGGCTGCGGTGGCTGCGCTCTTCTGGCTGACCCCGCTGCGCGGCCGGCTGTCCATCACCCGGCTGGCCCAAGTGCTGGCCCTGGCGCCGTTGGCGGCGTTTGGCGCACTGCTGGCAATGCAGCCAGCCATCGCGGGCGGAAAATCGCTGGCCTGGAGCTTCACCTGGATCCCGTCGTTTGGGCTGCAAGGTGGGCTGTACTTCGACGGCCTCAGCGCGCTCTTTGCGCTGATCGTGACCGGCATCGGGGTGCTGGTGGTGGTGTATGCGGGGTATTACTTCAAGGAGAGTCCCACCCTCACCCCGGCCCTCTCCCAGGGGGAGAGGGGGCGGGACCTCCCTCTCCC
>JBAQCH010000264.1:0-9520 GCA_049294015.1 Anaerolineae bacterium | reverse complement strand
TCCTCGCCCAGCTGAGCTGGGCGAGGACGCCCTTATGATTGTTCTTTCAGTCACGTCAGGCGTAGTTCGAGCCCCAGCAGGCGATGCCAGAGACAGGAAAATGAGATTGCTATTGCTTGTGTGCCTGGGGTTGCTGATCATCCCGCTAACCACTTGCGCGGCCCCCATCGTGAGTAGTCCTTCTAGCATGCCTCGGCCTGCTGCAGTAGGAAGCAACTCGGCGCCTTCCAGGGCGCTCGCAACAGAAACTCGCCCGACTATGCGTTCCCCCCAACCGTTCGCAATCTACTACGGATGGCCTTCAGCTGTCACCTTCGAGGGAGGGACTGGAATTCCAGTCGCCGAACAGTTTGGACAGTTCACAGTGGTTGTTCTAGGAGCAGGGCTTAACCGGCTTTCGCATCCCGACTACCCGCAGGCGCTCACCCTGGTACGAGAGCTTCAGGACCGCAATGTAGAGGTCTATGGCTATATTGATATGGGTACTGTCACCCAGCCTCGATTCCTCTCCTTTGCTGAGATCGAGGACGAGATTGACCTGTGGCAACGGATGGGTGTGACCGGCATTTTTTGGGATGATGCCGGCTACGAGTTTGCTGGTCGCGTCAGCTATCGCGACTACCGCGATCGCCTGACGTCACTGGTGCAGCGCACTCACTCGGCCGGTCTGCGCGCGTTCTTGAACGCGTGGAACCCCGATGACCTTTTCCAGGTTACAGGGCCGGATGGAGATCTGGTGCGCATACCGCCCTTACAAAGTACGGACCTTATCCTTGCAGAGTCGTGGTTTGTGTCCGATAACCAATTCGTCAATCCAACGACCTGGCATCACAAAGCGGAGAAGCTGGCGGCATACCGCCTTCAGCAGCCCTTTCGGCTGGCGTGCGTCGCTACGGGATCAGATCGTTCGGGGATGGAGGAAACGCGCCAGTTTCAGGCTGCGTACTGGGCGGCTGTGATGTACAATTGCGATCTGTTTCAATTCACCAATCCCGAGTATAGCGCCGTCGCACGGCCTGAAGGCAACAACCTATATAGGCATGATAGCCCGCTAGTTGCCTCAGGCGACCAGTTCGAGGGAGACGTCATTGCGACGCAATTCCAAGGCGTTTGGAAGTTCACCAGACGGACGAAACGGGGAGAAATCGTGGTTGCCTCAGATGGCGACCATACCGGCTATGGCTTTTTTCGCCGCCACGAGGCCAATCCATGAGCCTCCAGAGTCCACCACGGCGAGCCAGCAGCACACCTCTTGCGGTCGCCTTTCTTACAGAAGGTACGTATCCTTTTTCTGGAGGCGGTGTCAGCAGTTGGTGCAATCTGTTGCTCTCTGGTTTACCCACCGTTGATTTCCATGTTGTCGCTGCTACCAGTCAGCCCTACAAGCAAACTCACAATGCGCTGCCAGCAAACGTGCGCAGCCTGATCCAGGTCCCGCTCTGGGGGGCAAGCCCAGCAGACTCGATCCAACGCCACGAAAGCCTGCCTGGCCTGGTCCGCCTGCGCGTTCGAACGACAGACCACGCCGTACGCCACGAGTTCGTGCCAGCCTTACGAACGTGGCTCGGCTTTTTGTACGGTCACAGCAAGGAGTCCGACGGTTCCATGCGCTCCGGAGTGGGCTACGATGCCTGCAGCGAGGCCCTGGTTCAGATGGCTTGTTTCCTGAGAAGCCACGACTACGGACACACGTTTCGCTCCCAACAGGTCTGGGATGCCTACGCTGATGCCATTGCCCGTTGGTATCGTCCAGCTCCTGCACCAGCGGAGCATCAACCTGAGCCGTCGCTGGCCGAAGTGGCTATCACGTTGCAGTGGCTTGCCGCATTGCTGCGCCCATTGGCGATTACCCTTCCCAGGGCTGACGTCTACCACGCTACAGGGGCTGTTTCCGTGAGCCTGATGGGGATCGTGGCACAACAAGAGAAAGGAACACCCTTTTTGCTCACCGAGCATGGGGTGTACCTGCGCGAACGAGCCATCAGCGTCAGCACTGACACCAGGCTGAGCTTCTTCCAGAAACACTTCCTGGTCAGCATGGCGGATGCCATCTCTCAACTCTGCTATCACTTTGCCGATCTCGTTACTCCTGTGTGCAGTTTCAACGCCAAATGGGAACGCAATCTCGGCACTGATCCGAGGAAGATCAGGGTCATCTACAACGCGATCGATACTGACCGCTTTGTTCCTTTGCCAAAACCGGTCGAAACCTTTGCTCGGCCCACGGTGGTCGCCGTGGGCAACATCACGCCCTTCAAGGATATCTTGACACTGATTCGAGCCGCTGCACTGGTGCGCGCTCAAATACCCGACGTGTGCTTCCTGGTCTATGGTTCTCTGAGCTACGACCCGGACTACACCGCAACCTGCCAGAAGCTCATTCGCAGCTTCGATCTAGACACGACGGTTACCCTGGCCGGCCTTCACCCGCAGCCTGAGCTGATCTATGCACAGGGTGACTTGACTGTGCTGTCCAGTATTTCGGAGGCGTTTCCGTTCGCGGTCTTGGAGTCTATGGCTTGTGGTCGGCCGGTAGTGGCCACGGATGTGGGTGGCGTCGTAGAGGCCGTTGGGCATACAGGCTTGACGGTGCCGCCTCGCTCGCCCGCCGAGCTGGCTGAGGCAATCGTGACGCTGCTTAACGACCCGGAGTGGCGTCAATCCTTGGGCGCAGAGAGCAGAATGAGTGCCTTGCAGCGCTTCCATATTACGCACTTGCTGGAGGCCTACAACCAGACCTATGCCCAACTGGCAGTTAAGACCAGATCAACCCCTGATCGGCTGGAATCCAACAGACAGGGCCCCGACGAGGACACTCGTGAGCACTAGGGATTCCGCATCAACTCACTTTTCTGATCGTTTCAGGCTTGTCATTGGCCAGCGAGCCAATCAGGCTGCCAGCACGGTTGCATTGGGCACTGGTGTGGCAACGGCCACTCCCGATCTCAATGCACGAATGTTCGCAGCTGGAGATGTGCACACCCTGACCAGGGCCATTGTCGGCGCCATCGGCGTGCCGGTCAGCGGATTAAGCATCGCCGCCGTTTTGGAAAGCCAGGGCTGGACAGACGCCGATGCACAAGCACTGTTTCAACGTGCCAATCTCATGGACTTGGGGCAGGAGATTGCGCGGGAGAGTTGGCTGATTCACAAATCAGAGTCGGCCGAAGGACGACCGACCTCTGCCTACGCGGTGGTTGCCCAGGTCAGCGGTGGTAATCTGCACTTGCGAGGCCCCTATTTCCTTGCCATCGCTTTTCTCCAGATAGCCGGCCTGGCCTTGGCGGGTGTCTCCTTCGGCGCCGGATTCGGGCTGACCACGCTCGAAGCTACCGCAACTGGAGCTGGCTTGCTGTTCGGCCTGCTGTGGGCCAGTGGTTTTGGTCAGCTTCTGGCGCGGGACCCGTGGAGTCTGCATCTGCAAGGCCACGATGTGTTGGCCGGCCTGGCCGCATTTCGAGTGATTGGGTTGAGCATGGGATCGGCAGCGCTGACGTGTGGCATCGTATGTGCGCTGGTCTTTGCTGCGCTGAGAATCGTTCCGGAGGCAACAGAAGCTGTGGTCGCCGCACTAGGCTTGGGCATGACCTGTTTCCTACTCATTATTCTGTTTTGGCTGTTGGTGAATGCCCTGATGGCAATGGGCTTGGGCGCAGCATCTCTTGTCGCGACTGGTCTATCCATGGCATCGATGATAGCGCTCGCGACTCTTGCACCGATCGACCTTCCCCGTCAGGCTACAGCTGTTGTCGGTCTGGTTCTGGCCTGTGTCTTCATGAGCGGAAAGCTGGCAACCTGGTGGATGTCCAAACGCCGACACTCCCCACCGAATCGGCGTTTACCCCGTCTGACAGGGACGGTAATCGATGAGTTTGGCTACGTCATCTACGGCGCGGGCCTCATGTTGCTTATCATTCTCGATCGGTTTGTGGCCTGGCATGTTGGCGCCCCAGCAGGGTGGCTATCGTTTCAAGCGCCTTACGAGATTGGCTTGGGCTGGGCGCTTATGGCCTTCCTGATAGCTGTGGTAGGCCAAGAGTGGGTACTAGCCAAGTTCTTGCGCTGGATCAACCACCGGATGGCCTGGTTCCTGCTTTCTGACACGCAAGGATATCAGAGAGATGTCCGAGACGCGTATTGGTCGCGCTTGACACTTGCCGTTACTATAGCTGTAGCTAGCGCCGTGGTCATGGTTAGCTTTCTTTTCTGGGCCTCAACTGCAGTTCCCTGGCTGCGTCCGATCTTGCCTACGGCAGAGGGGCTCCCTGTTTTCCGCTGGGGTCTGCTCGGCTATTGTCTGCTGTCTGTTGCAGTATTTAACACGGGTCTGCTCATAGCTGTCTCACAGCCAGGGCGCCTCATTCTTCCGCTGGCGTTTGCTTTGTCTGTAGATCTGGCCGTGGCCCTTACGAGCGCCCAAATCCTGGGTTACTCAGCCAGTGTGCTTGGGTTGGTCGCCGGGGCAATGGTGCTCCTCGTCAGCAGTACTTTTCAGGTCATGTCTTTCCTCAAGACCCCTGCCTATGGTCTTTATTGATCGGGGTGCATTTGGAAAGACCTGCGCAAGCGCCTGGCAAATCATTGCCCCAAACTGACAGAATCGTCGCAATGAAGCCAAAGGTGCCATTATGGGTGACCGAACCCACGACGGTCTGATTGTACACCGAACCTCACGAAACGCCCTTCAGTGACTACTATTACAGCGCAAGGTTGAAAGATGATCGTTCAGGTAGTCTGAAATAGAAAGGCATGGTATCTTCCTCCAACCACCGGGAAGTGGAAAGGAGACGAAGAACCATGCCTACAGGAATTGTATCCGAAACTTGTCCTGCGCCAGAATGCAATCTGAGTGCACAGGATGTCGAGCAGTTTGTGGACGAAATGACCAGCTATATCGAGTTGTTTGCGCCAGCCTTTCAGCGAGCAGAGCAGTTGAGATGGAGTCAAGTCTACCTTCAGGGCTTGCTGGGAGAGTCCTCGCGCAAGAACAGCGAACGGATCGCCCTGGAAAGAGGCGAGACAGTGCGCAGTTTGCAGTACTTTGTCGGTCAAAGTCGCTGGAAGCCAGAGCCGGTACTTGAGATTCATCAAGGATTGGTCGCTGCGACGTTGGGAGAGACGGACGGAGTGGCTTTGATCGATGAATCGGGCGTCGTCAAGCAAGGTGCTGACTCGGTAGGAGTGGCGGCACAGTACTGCGGGTCGGTGGGAAAGATCGCCAACAGCCAGGTAGGCGTGTACTTGGGATACGTCAGTCGCAAGGGATATAGCTTGATCGAAGGGCAGTTGTTCATGCCAGACGACTGGTTTGATGATGACCACGCCGACAAACGCAAAGCGTGCGGCGTTCCTCGTGAGTTGAAGTCGCAAACCAAGCCCGAAATTGGGCTGGACTTGTTGCGTCGAGCAGTTCAACGGGGCGAGTTGCCAATCCAATGGGTGGCAGCCGATGCCCTGTATGGTGATTCGCCTGCATTTCGAGATGGTGTGGCTGACCTGAACAAACTGTACTTCACCGAAATCAGATGTTCGACCCTGATCTGGCAGTGCCGACCCGAAGTGCATATCCCGCCATGGAAGGGTCGAGGGCGTCACCCAACTCGCTTGCAGTTGTGCAATCCAGCGGACCGTCCTGTCCGGGTTGATCAACTGGTCGCCTCGATCCCCAAGGATGGTTGGACCACTGCAACTATCAAAGAAGGTAGCAAAGGCCCTATCGTTTGTGACTTTGCTTTTCTGCGCATCACTGAAGCACGCAATAACTTGCCAGGCCCTGAACTCTGGCTCATCTTGCGCCGCAACCTTGACGATCCATCCGAGGTCAAATTCTATCTCAGTAATGCACCAGCCAACACACCTGTGGTTGAATTCGTCCGCATCAGCGGCATGCGCTGGCCTATCGAAACGATGTTCGAAGAAGCCAAAGGCGAAGTTGGTTTCGATCACTACGAAATGCGCAGTTGGATCGGCTGGCAGCATCACATGTTGCTGGTGGCTTTGGCGCATCATTTCTTGGTTCGTTTGCGTGTCCGTTTTCAACAACTTGCACCTGCTCTCACCGTCTACCAGGTCCGCCTGCTCTTGACCAGTGTGCTGCCCAAGCCTGTTTTCGATCCTATCGCTGCTTTGCAACGTGTTCGGTACTACCTGAAGCGGAACTACCAAGCTTACTTATCGCATCGCAAGTCCAAGCTGGCTAGACTTGCTGCCCTTTCAACCAACCTTGCGCTGTAATACTACACATCCAGTGGTTTGCCAGGTAGATCCTGCGAACGCAGATGCCTTCAGAATGGCAGTGATGCCGACCTTTCAAGTTGCTACCATGCCTCAATCACCTCACATTTCTTTGCCCCCGGGCTTCGTCTGGGGTGCAGCTACCGCCAGCTATCAGATCGAAGGCGCCTGGCAGGCTGACGGCAAGGGCGAATCGATCTGGGATCGCTTCAGCCATACCCCGGGCAAGATCGAGCACGGCGACACCGGCGACGTGGCCTGCGATCACTACCACCGCTGGCGCGAGGATATCGGCCTGATGCAGGAGTTGGGCCTCAACGCCTACCGCTTCTCGATCTCCTGGCCGCGCGTCCTGCCTAACGGCCGCGGTCCGGCCAACCCAGCCGGCCTGGACTTCTACGACCAGTTGGTAGACGGTTTGCTGGCTGCGGGCATCCAACCTACTGCCACCCTCTACCACTGGGACCTGCCGCAGGCGCTGCAAAACCTGGGCGGCTGGACGAACCGCGACGTTGCCCTCTGGTTCAGCGACTATGCCGACCTGGTCTCGCGGCGGCTAGGCGACCGGGTCAAGCAGTGGATTACGCATAACGAGCCGTGGGTCGTTGCTTTCATGGGCGAGTGGTTCGGCGTTCATGCGCCGGGCAACCACGACCTGAGTCGCGCCTTGCGGGTCAGCCATCACCTGTTGCTCTCCCACGGCCTGGCCCTGGAGCCGCTGCGGGCCAACGCGGGCGCCGCGGCGCAGCTTGGCATCACCTTGAACTTCCTCCCCACCTACCCGGCCAGCGACCGGGCCGAGGACGAGGCGGCCGCCCGGCGCCAGGATGGCTTCATCAACCGCTGGTTCATGGATCCCCTCTACCGCGGCTGCTATCCTGACGACATGCTGGATCTGTTCGAGGGCGCGATGGTCGAGCCGCAGGCCGGCGACATGGCCATCATCAACCGGCCGGGCGACTTCCTGGGCGTCAACTACTACACGCGCATGGTCTGCAAAGCGGGCAGCGCTGCGCCGCTGCATGTCGAAGGGGTCAGCCAAGGAGGCGAGCACACCGAGATGGGCTGGGAGGTCTACCCGGAGGGCTTGTACGATCTGCTGACGCGCCTGCAACGGGACTACGCGCCGCAGGGCATGGTCATCACTGAGAATGGCGCGGCCTTCGATGACCAGCTCGACAAGCAGGGCCAGATCAATGATACGCGCCGTGAAGCCTACCTGCGCGAGCACTTCATCCAGGCCCAGCGGACGATCGAGGCTGGTGTGCCGCTGCGCGGCTACTTCGTCTGGTCATTGATGGACAACTTCGAGTGGAGCTGGGGCTATGGCAAGCGCTTCGGCTTGGTCCACGTCGACTATGCGACCTTGACGCGTACCGTCAAACAGAGTGGCCGCTGGTACAGCCAGGTGACGCGGCAGAACGGCCTCGCTGTTTGAACCGGCCACGAATTTGTCATGCCGGGCAGGCGCCACGGCCCATGAAAACGTAGCTGGCTCGGTCGGAGACCGGCCAGAGCGCTATTTTCAGGACAATGACGCGAATGTGACCAATTTTGGCCCGCGCGCGACGCTTGACAATAGAACGCTTGTTCTGGTATAATACAACTGGAACAAGCGTTCTGTTGTTTAACCCTCTCGGGTGGCTGAAACCTCGATTAGCTGTGGCACAAAAGGAGTATCAGATGCGGCGCGCCGCCCCGTAGACCACGACTGGAACCACACCAGGAGTCACCTATGCGCCGGCGGCAATTGGAAATGCAATCTGATCGCATCGAGGCTGTGTTGGCGTCGCACAAAGTCGCAGGCCGCGTCTGGGGCGCCACCATCACTCCCCGTTTTATCCGCTTCCAGGTGACCACGGCCATGGGCACCAAGGTCAGCAAGGTGTCCGATCTGTCCGAGGAGATCGCGCTTTCGTTGGGCGTGCGCTCGGCGCGGGTCTACCGCAAACAGGGAGCGATCCAGGTCGAGGTGCCGCGCGAGCAGCCAGAGCCAGTGCGCTTGCTGCCGCTGTGCCAGCGCATCGGTGAGGCCCCGCCGGTCACGGCTGTGTTGGGGCTGGACGACGAGGGTACGCCGCTGCTGCTGCGCCTGCCCAGCCCCGATATCGTGCATGTGCTGGTGGCCGGCACTACGGGATCGGGCAAGACGGCGCTGGCGCGTTCCCTGCTCTTCTCGCTGGCGTTCTATAACCAGCCCGATGTGTTGCGTCTGGTGCTGGTCGATCCCAAAGGCCGCGGCTTCGGGCCGCTGAGCAGCTTGCCCCACGTCATTGGGCGGATAGCCGCCAGCGCCGAGCAGGGCGTGAAAGCCCTGGCCTGGCTGGTCCAGGAGATGGAACGGCGCGATGCCGCCGGGGTGAGCAGCCCGGTGATCGTGGCGGGCGTCGATGAGCTGGCCGATCTGCTCCTCACCGGCGGCAAAGCCGTGGAAACGGCGCTGGTGCGGCTGGCGCAGCGCGGCCGGGAAGCCGGCATCCACCTGGTGGCCTGCACCCAGAAGCCGTCGGCCGAGCTGGTCAGCGGCCTGCTAAAGGCCAATTTCCCCGTCAGGCTGGTGGGCGCAGTGGCCAGCCCGGAGGACGCCAAAGTCGCCGCCGGCATCGCCGGCATCGGCGCCGAGAAGCTGTTGGGGCGCGGCGACTTTCTGTTGGTGGCCAAGGGCGACGTCGTGCGCTTTCAGGCCGCCTATGCCAGCGACGATGAAATGACCCAGGCAGCATTGCGCATCCGCCTGGGCAACGCCCATGCCATCAGCGGCGTAATCGAGGCTCCCTCGCCGCATTGAACAACGGACTGGCACGGAGAATCGACCATGAAACATCTACTAGGCCTTGGCCTGCTGGCCGGCATCGTAACGCTGGCGATCATCATCGGCGAACGCATGAGCACCGACGCCATGGCGGTCATGGTCGGCGTCGTGTTCGGCGTGGCTGCCAGCATCCCCACCAGCCTGCTTATCGCGCTGGCCGCACGCGGGAGCCGCCGCCCGGAACCGCCCTACCGCCGTGACGATTACCAGCCCAGCCCGCCGGCGCCGCAGATCTACGTCGTCAGCCCAGGCGCTGCGGCCCCGGGGTTGCCTGGTCCCGCACAGCCGGCGCTGCCCCAGCCGCCCGGCGGCTACACAATGGCCATGCCAACCCGGCGCTACAAGGTCGTCGGCGAGGCCGAGTACTGGCTGGACGAGGCCGACACCAACCGCTGGGAGTAATCGCCCGACTTGCAAATAGCCGCTCGGGCCGGTCTCCGACCGAGCCCGCTGTTTTCATCCACGGTTGTGCGC
>JBAQCH010000263.1:0-3145 GCA_049294015.1 Anaerolineae bacterium | reverse complement strand
GTGCGGCGCCAGGTGGAACGGGCCGACGCCAGTTGGTAGCCGGCCTCGCGCTGCGCGTCCTTCCACCAGGGAGCTGGCGCCCGCTCGACCGGCGCACACCAGCGCACCGCCGTGGCTCCCCAAGTCAGTCCGGCGCCAAAACCAGCGAAGACCAGGTTCTGGCCCGGCCGCACCCGCCCCGCCTCGATCGCCTCGCACAGCGCGATGGGGATCGAGGCAGCGGAGGTGTTGCCGTACCGCTCCAGATTGATGAAGACCTTCTGCTCGGGGATCTTCAACTGCTTGACCACCGACGATTGGATGATGCGGGTGTTGGCCTGATGGGGGATCACCAGGTCTACTTCGGCCAGGGTCAGGCCGGCCCTGGCAACCGCCTCGCGCGTGCCGTCAGCCATAGCCTGGACGGCGAAGCGAAAGACTGCTTGGCCGTCCATTTTGAGCATGTGCATCCGGTTGGCCACCGTCTCCATGGTGGGCGGATGGGCGCTGCCGCCGGCCGGCACCATCAACAGCTCGCCGCCGGAGCCGTCGGAGCCCAGCACGCAGCTCAGAATGCCGCCTGGCTCATGGCTGGCGGCCACCAACACTGCGCCCGCGCCGTCGCCGAAGAGGATGCAGGTGTTGCGGTCGCTCCAGTCCAGGAAGCGAGTCAGCGTCTCTGAGCCGACCACCAACACGTAGTCCGCGTCGCCGGCCAGCACCAGCCCGCGCGCCATGGACAGGGCGTAGACGAAGCCAGAGCAGGCGGCGTTGAGGTCGAACGCGCCGGCTTTGGGCGCGCCCAACGCGTCCTGCACCAAACAGGCGGTGGCGGGGCAGAGATATTCGGGCGACGTCGTGGCGCAGATCACCATATCCAGCGCACTGGGCGGCACATCGGCCACCTTCAGCGCCTCACGCGCCGCCTGGATTGCCAGCGTCAGGGTCGACTCCTTGGGACTGACGGCCAAGCGCCGCTCACGGATGCCCGTGCGGCTGCGGATCCATTCGTCCGAGGTCTCCACCATGCGCGCCAGGTCATCGTTGGTGACCACCCGCTCGGGAACGGCCATGCCCCAGCCCACGATCTGAGCATAGCGCGGGCGCGCGCCGGCTGGATAAGGCCCGGCGCCGTTGGCAGCGGGTGGGTTGAAAGTCGCTTTGCTCATGCCAAACCTCACGTATACAGGTCCGTTCTACGCGCAGCGGGCCATGATCAGGGTGGCGTTATGTCCGCCAAAGCCGATGGAGTTGGAGAGAACGACCTGCACCGGAGTGTGGCGCGCCACGTTGGGAACGTAGTCCAGGTCACAGGTTGGGTCGGGCGTCTCGTAGTTGATGGTTGGCGGAATCACGCCCTCCAGCATCGTCTTCAGGCAGACGATGGCCTCGACTGCGCCGGCAGCCCCCAGCAGGTGCCCCATCATCGACTTGGTGGAGCTGACCGCCAGGCGGTAGGCATGCTCGCCAAAGACCCGCTTGATGGCCGCCGTCTCGCCGCTGTCCCCCAACGGCGTGCTGGTTCCGTGGGCGTTGATGTAGTCGATGGCCTGCGGCGCCAGGCCGGCCTCGGCCAACGCCATCTGCATGGCCTCGGACGCGCCCAGGCCGTCGCCGCGCGGCGCAGTGGGGTGATAGGCGTCAGCCGTCAGGCCGTAGCCCAGGATCTCGCCGTAGATGCGCGCGCCGCGGGCGCGGGCATGGGCCAGGCTTTCCAGCACCAGCATGCCGGCGCCTTCGCCCATGACAAAGCCATCGCGGCCGGCGTCGAAGGGGCGGGAGGCGCCGGCCGGATCGCCGGCGTGGGCCGACAGCGCGCCCATGTTCTCGAAGCCGGCCAGGGCCAACTCACAGAACGCGGCCTCGGCGCTGCCGGTTACCATGACATCGGCCGCGCCGCGGCGAATCAGCGCAAAGCCCTCGCCAATCGCCGCGTTGCCGGTGGCGCAGGCCAGCACCGGGACCAGGTTGGGCCCGCGCGCGCCCAGGCTGATAGCCACTTGGCCGGAGGCTGAGTTGGCCAGCATGCCGGGAATGGTGAACGGGCCGACGCGGCGCGGCCCGCGCTCGCGCAGCACATCGTACTGCTCGAACATGGTGCGCACGCCGCCAATGCCCGAACCGACGACCACTCCGACGCGGCGCGGGTCTTCCTGTTCCATCTGCAAATCGGCGTCAGCCACGGCCTGAACGGCGGCGGCCAGGGCGAAATGAGTGTAACGGTCGGAGCGCCGCACGTCCTTGCGATCCATGTACAGAGTCGGGTCGAAGTCCTTGACTTCGGCGCCGACCTTGGTCTTGAGCTGGGACATATCCACGCTGGAGATCAAGCCGACGCCGCTGCGCCCGGCGATCAGGCTGGCCCACATGCTGGCAACGTCGTTGCCCACCGGCGACACAGCGCCCATGCCGGTGACGACGACACGCTGTTGGTCTGTTAGCACGATTGAACCTCCAAAATAACATGCGCCAGCAGGCGGAAATCGCCAACGCTGGCGCTGAGGATGCATTAAGCATAACACAAACGGTGCGCAAAAGATGCGGCGCAAAGGGTTGGGTGTTTGGCCGGAGTTAGGGTACAATCGAGCGGCGGTGCAGAATACCACAGCGGATAAAGAACAACGGATGCTGCACAGCGTAGCTCAGGTCGCTAGATAGTGTGCGCATCCGTTACTCAGGCTGCACCATCACTCAACCTCTGATTTTTCGAGCCAGGGAAGGAACGACTTACCATGAAGGCAATCCTTGTTCATCAATTCGGCGGCCCTGAAGTTCTGACCTACGACGAGGCGCCGCTGCCGGAGCCGGGTCCGGGCCAGGCGCGCGTCAAGATCGCCGCGGCGGGCCTCAACTACATCGACACCTATCACCGCGCCGGGCTATATCCGAACGCGCTGCCTTTCATCCCCGGCATGGAGGCGGCCGGCGTAGTGGACGCAGTCGGGCCGGACGTGGCGGTGGTCAAGCCCGGCGACCGCGTGGCCTATTGCATGGCGCTGGGCGCCAACGCCGAGTACGCGCTCGCGCCGGCCGACAAGCTGGTGCCGCTGCCGGCCAACCTGACCTTCGGCAACGCCGCAGCCGTGCTGTTGCAGGGCATGACCGCCCACTACCTGGCCTTCAGCACCTATCCGCTGCGGCCGGGCGACGTGGCGCTGGTGCATGC
>JBAQCH010000262.1:0-1955 GCA_049294015.1 Anaerolineae bacterium | reverse complement strand
GCCATGTGCTGCAAGCCGCGCTGGCCGGGCCGGCCGCCGGTCCCGTGCGTGCGGCCACGCTGGCCGAGCTGGGCTTCGCCGGCGCTGGCGCTGAAGTCAGCTTCAGCGAGGACGAAGAAGAATACGTGCGCGAGCGGCTGGCCGGGCTGGGCTATCTGGGGTAGCCGCAGACTTGACATTTCTGCGGAAGAAATGTCAAGTCTGGTGACGTTCAATCGTGGGCTAGATGTAGACTTGACATTTCTGCGGAAGAAATGTCAAGTCTGGTGATGATCAGTCGTGAGGTAAGCAGTGAGCAACATCGATTGGTTCGGAGTATTTAGCAACGGGCTGTGGATCCTCGGCCTGGCGGTTGCGTTGGCGGCGGTCAGCTACGCCGACTGGCGGCGCAGGCTGAACGAGCCGCGGCTGACGCTGCGCCAGGCGCTGGGGCAGCCCTCCTTCCAGGCCGCCTGGAGCCTGGGCCTGCTGCTCTTCTGCGCCGGCCTGGCCCTCACCAGCGACGTGTGGTGGCAGACTACGGCCTGGGCTGTGCTGGCGCTGGCCTTCCTCTACCTGGGCGGCAGCGCGCTGCTGCAAGCGCGCCGAGGTGTATCATGAGCAAACCGCGCGATAGCGTCATCTGGGGCGCGCTACTCGTACTGATCGGCATTGGCTTCCTGGTGTGGAACCTGGGCATCGTGGCTGCGATTCAGGCCACGGTAGCCTGGACGTTGATCGCTTTTTTCGCCCTGCTGGGCCTGAGCTTCGTCTTCAGCTATCTGAACAAGCGCACGGATTGGTGGCGGCTAATCCCTGCCTTCACGCTCCTGGCCGTGGCGGCCGTGATTTTCCTCTCGACCCGCGGCGTCGCGGCCGCCTGGGTGGCGGCCGCGCTGCTGTCGGGCATCGCGCTGGCCTTCCTGGTGATCTACGCCAGCGACCGGGAAGAGCGCTGGTGGGCGCTGATCCCCTTCGGCGCGGTGATGGTGATGGTCGCTGTGATTCTGTTGGGCGCGCAGCCCGCTACGTCCACGGCGCTGCTGGGCGCGGTGCTGTTCGGCGGCATGGGGCTGGTTTTCTTCCTGATCTATGCCTTGGCGCGCGATCGGCAGCGCTTTGGCTGGGCCTTGGTGCCCACGGCCGCACTGGGTGTCATGGCCCTGGCAGCGCTGGCCGCCTACGCGCCCCAGGCCGCGCCGGCGCTGGCTGATGGCGCCCGGCTCTGGCCCGTGCTGGTGGTGCTCTTCGGCCTGATCTTGCTGGGCTACGCCGCCCTGCGCGCCCGTCGCTCCGTTGTACCGTCCGTGGAGCTGCCGGCCCAGCCCGCGGGTCTCGCAACCCCCCTGGCGCCCGGCGCCAGTGTGATGGATGTGAGCGAGGACGAGCCGCGGCCCAAGGGCGCTCGCTACGAGCGCTCCCCCATCACGCTGGTGGACGAAAAACCTGCGGCCTCTGCCAGCGGCGAGGTGCAGGACATCTACGAATTCCTCAAAAACGCGCCGCCAGAGGGGAAGAGCTAAGCGTCGGTCCAGAAGTGAGTTGGTGCTCTGGCCGGTCTCCTGACCGAGCCAGCCCGTCATGTTGTCGCTGGACAGGCACTAGGCATCGACCCAGATCAACCGGCTCAGCTCCTGCGCGATCTCCAGCGCAGCCGCTGGCTGCGCCAGTCCCTGCGCCCGCGCCCGCATGGCCGCCAGCGTCGGGTTGCCTGGCTCCAGCCAGTCGTCGACCAGCGCCGCGATGTCGCCTGGCTGGCTGCGATACAGCCCCAGCCCGTTTTCTTCCACATAGCTGACGTTGCCCGTTTCCTGGCCCGGCACGAAGCTGCTCAGCAGCAGCGGCAGCCCGCAGGCTAGCGCTTCGGCGATGGCGCCCGGCCCCGCTTTGGTCACCAACACGTCGGCCGCGGCCATCCAGAGCGGCATATCGTCCACGTAGCCGGCGATGCGCGTGGGCAGCGGCCAATGCTGGCT
>JBAQCH010000261.1:0-32784 GCA_049294015.1 Anaerolineae bacterium | reverse complement strand
ATGCTGCGACGCGTGCCTTCGCCCAGGCGCACTTTGGACGCGCGATGGACGGCGTGCGCGTGCATACCGACGCCGCGGCCGCCCAGTCCGCGCAGGAGATCGGCGCGCGCGCCTATACCAGTGGCCGCAACATAATCTTCGGCCCTGGCCAGTATGCGCCGCACACGGCGGCCGGCCAGCGGCTGTTGGCCCACGAGCTGACCCACGTGGCCCAGCAGCAGGCCGGGCGCGTGTCTGCTGTCCAGCGCGACGTGATCGACATGGAGCCGCTGACGGTTCGCAGCACGCGCAACCCGGTGGAGCGGGCCGTGCCCGGACTGGGCAACCTGGCGGGGCAGGGCGTTACCAGCGGCGGCGTGACCATGGCTCACGGCCAGCAATCCATCACCCAGAATGCGCCCACCGCTACCGACGTGTTGCCCTTCCGCGGCGGCGGCTGGGACGGCGACACGATCCTGACCCGGCTGGGCCAGTACGACACGGTGGCCGGCACCGACAGCGACGCCATCCGCTGCGTGCAGGCCGTGGCGATGGCCAGCCGCATCATCCGCGGGCCGACGGCCGTCACCCACTTTCTGCGCTCGATGATTCTCGAAGGGATGATCTCGCGCCCCATGGGGCAGCGCGAGCGCACGGCCATCGATGTGTTGGAGTATGTCATCGGTCGCATCGAGGATCAGCGGGCGACCTATGGCGACCTGAGCTGGGCGCAAGAGGCGCTGCACGACCTGTTCTACAACGACGTCGACGGGACGCCCACGGCCGACATCTACGGCCAGATGGTGGCCGGGTTGGACATGGAGACGAATTTGCAGCGGCTGGGCATCTGGTGCAACAACCCGGCCGAAGTCGTCGCCCAGGTCAACGCCCTGCAACCGGGCGAGCAGTTGCTGGTCAACACCTGGCAGGTGGTCTTCAACGTCGCGTTCGACGACCTGAGCGAGCAGGGCATCGAGGTGGCCGAGGGCGACAGCATTGTGGTCAGCGTCAACGGCCGGCGCGTGCGGATTCGCCGGATCCGTACCGACCAGCGCCCGGCGCACACCGTCATCGATCCCATCGTGCGCGACCGGCAGCTTGGCCACCAATTGCTGGTCTTCAAAGACGGCGCCAGCGGCGATCTGCGCCTGTACGAACCGGAGATCACGACCAGCGGTCAGCACCTGGAGACGCTGGCGCAGGATGGCAGCAACTTCACCCGCTACTTCAATGACCAGCCGGCCTTTGGCATCTACAACTACATCCAGATCCTGGGCAAGCTGACGCCCAGCGCGTTCAGTGCGTTCGGTGGGACGCCGTGAGCGCCCGGTAACTTCGAGTGTCGATCGATGACTATCAGCCACGTCCGGGCGGCGCGCAAGGCCGCTCCACCAGCCCACAAGACAGCGACCGCGCCAGCGTTCACGACTACGCCGACGCCTGATGGCCACGCGCCCCTCGGCCGGCTGTACAGCGCCGGCCCGGCGGCGACGCTGGGCGGGTTGGCGCCGCCCAGGCTGGTGGTGGGCGCGACCGACAGCCCGTTGGAGCATGAGGCGGACCGCGTGGCTGCCCAGGTGATGGCCGGCGCTGGAACCGTGCATGTCCAGCCGGCGGCCGCAGTCGTTGGGGTTGTGTCCCGCGAGGAGAAAGACAAGCCGGCCGCGCCGGTCAGCGGCGAAACCAAAGAGGGCGAGGTCGGCTTCGGTTCGCCGGCCGCTCCCTGGTTTGTGCTCAAGCCGCTCATCCTGCAACTGCCCAGCCGCTGGAAGGCCGCGGCCAACAAGTCGGCCGCCGAGCTGACGCTGGACGATCAGGAGCTGTACTACAATTTCGTGGCTTCCCTCAACAACCTGCTCTACGCTGGCATGATGACGCAGATGTCGTCGTACAAACCGGACTTTAGCAAAGGGTTGGAGGCCGCTGAGGCACTCTCCGGCGTCTCCAGCACCTACCTGAACCTGGTTTCCTTTGCCTTGCAGAAGGACCTGGTCAAGTATTTGAGCAAGGAGGCCAAGCCGGCCATCAAGGAGAATCTGGGATGGCTGATCATCTACGGCCTGTTCCTGCAAGGCGGGCTGGTCGGTATGAACGCTGCGTTGGAAAAGGACCTCGACTTTACCACGCTGCTTTCCCCGGCTCTCAAGTCATTCACGGAAGCGCCGCAAGGCTTTGGCCGGCCGATGTTGCGCTCCAACGTGTTGGACCCACGCTGGGGCAGCTACGCGTTCGGATCATCGCCCAGCGGCTTCGAGTCGGGCATCACCGGCTTCGAGGACCCGGCCAAACCGTACACTTTCAACCTGAAGCTGGGCGTCAACGTGGCGTCGCTGGCCGACCTGTACCCGGAGAAAGAGGAGGACAAGAAGAAATACAAGGGCTTCGAGCTGTACCCCTATTTCAGCCTAAGCCATGCGTGGGACAAGGAGGGCGCCAAGCCGCCTGATTTCAAGAACGTCTGGCTGGCTGGCATGTTTTTCGGCGGCGAGGGCGTGTACACGCTGGTGGAGGGCGGCCGGAAAGAGAAGGCCGACGACGCCATCGCCGAGACCTACCTGCGGTCGGGCTTGGTTTTCCGTAACCTGGGCGCGCTGCAGCTGGGCCAGTTGACCAGCGAATACAGCTTACGGCCGGGCAGCGACTTGCGCGCCCGCCTCAACGCGGCCGGCAGCGTCAAGCTGGTGGACAGCAAGACCTTCGAGGCCACGCTGGGCGCGGGCATCGGCGGCCTGCTGCCCAGCGCGACCCAGCCCGGCGCGGTTGACGTCAGCGGCGAGGCCGGCCTTGCCTACAAAACTTATCGCCCGGAGGTCAAAGATCCCTTCAAGACCGGCCTCAGCCTGGGTTCCACGTGGCGCAACCAGGACCCGTTCGACCCGGCGTCGGGCCGGCTGTTCAGCTTGGGCGGCAAGGTGACCGTGCTGGACATGCTGATCCTATCGGCCGAGTACCACCAGGCCAGCGGCGGCGTGGAGACGCCGGGCGCGCCCGCTTTGCCGGGACAGGACTTGCGCTTCATGCTCAACCTGGGGCCAGGCGTTTTCCGCTGGAAGTAGCGGATCATCTATCGTCCGCAGGCTCCTGATGATATCGCCTCTCGTCTCTTGCATCATGCCCACCCGCAATCGTCGGCGCTTTGTGCCGCTGGCCGTGCGCTGCTTCCTGCGCCAGGCGTACGGACCGCGCGAGCTCATCGTGGTGGACGACGGCGACGACCCGGTGGCGGACCTCCTGCCGCGCGACGAACGCATCCGCTACGTCCGGCTGGACCGCCGCCACACGGTGGGCGCCAAGCGCAATGTCGCGTGCCGGCTCGCCCAGGGCGACATCATCGTACACTGGGACGATGACGACTGGATGGCCGACTGGCGGCTGACTTACCAGGTGGGCCAGTTGTTGGAGAAGAACGCTGATCTGTGCGGGCTGGACAGGCTGCTTTTCCTGGACGCCCGGCAAGGTGAAGCCTGGCAGTACGTCTACCCGCGCTCCGGCAAGCCCTGGCTGGCCGGCGGCACGCTGTGCTACCGCCGCGAGCTGTGGCAGCGCAACCCCTTCCCTGACCTGGACGTGGGCGAGGATAACCACTTCGTCTGGAGCGGCGCGGCCCGCCGCCTGCTGGCCCTGCCCGATAACACCTTCTACGTGGCCACCATCCACGATGGCAACACCAGCCCCAAGCGTACCCACGGCATCCGCTGGCAGCGCCACCCGGTCGAGCCGCTGCGCAAGATGCTGGGCAGCGAGTGGGAGGCGTACGCGGGAGGGGGGACAGAGCGGTCGAGGGATAGAGGGGCAGAAGGGCAGAGGGTCGGACGGTCAGAGGAGCGGGATGCGCGGGGAAACGGACATCGCGCGCCGGTTATCGGTCATGAATTGTCCGGCGTAGGTCACCGATCAGCAATCATCGGCGACCAGTTACCCAATCATCAATTTACCAATCACCAATCTTCCTCTCTCCCCATCACCGTTTCCCTGCCCTACTTCAACTGCCGGCGCTACTTGCTGCGCGCAGTGGACAGCATCCTCGGCCAGACGCACACGAACCTGACGCTGGTGGTGGTCAACGATGGCGACCCCAAGCCGCCGTGGGACCTGCTGGCGCACATCGACGACCCGCGGTTGGTGCGCTATGACCTGGGGGCCAACCGCGGCCGCTACTTCGTCGATGCGGTGATTCTCGCCGCCACGCCCGACTCATATCTGCTGATCCAGGACGCGGATGACTGGAGCGAACCGGGGCGGGTGACGGCGCTGCTGAATGCGTTGGGAGCACAAGGTTGGCAACTTTCCGAAAGTTGCCAACCTTCAATCGTCGGCGCAGTCTCGGCCTGCCGGCTGTGGCGCGAGGGCAGCCGCGCCAGCCAGCGGCTAGACTATCCCGGCCTGCGCCGGCCGTTGTCCGAGCGCTTCGAGTTTCGCTCCGACCACCACGGGCTGTTCCGCACCGATGCGCTGCGCGCGGTCGGCGGCAACTACGGCGGCTACCGCATCGGCTACGATACGCTGCTGGTCAACCTGCTCTCGATGCTGGGCGAGGTGGCCTACGTCGAGCAGCCGCTTTACCACCGCCAGGTGCGCGCCAACTCGCTGACCACCAGCCAGGCCACCGGCATGCGCTCGGCCCATCGGCGCCGGGTGCGCAACGAGCTGGCGAGCCTCTACGCCGAAGCGCTGCGCGCCTACCACCGTTACCGGCCGGCGGGTGAGACGGAGAGCCTGGCCGCGGCCGTTCGCGCCATCTGCCAGGCCAGAGTGAGCGACGCTGAACGGGCCGAGATTGCCGAACACGCTGCGCGGCTGCGCGAGTTCATCGCGGCCAGCCAGCAGCAGTGGGCCAGCCGCGCGGCCCCGCAAAGCCAAATCCCTGCCATCGCAGCGTCGGATGTGGAAGGCAGCCTGCGCCAATGGCTGAGCAGCCCAGATCTGCCGTGGAACGGATGGAGCGTGACGCCAGCCATGGCCAGCAGGCTGGCCGGGCGGCTGGCTGAGCAGCGGCCACAGCGGGTGCTGGAGGCCGGCAGCGGCGTCAGCACTGCGCTGCTGGCCCGTTACGCTGCGTTGACCGGCGCCGAAGTGGTGACGTTGGAGCACGACCCGCGTTTCCTGCGCCAGACGGCAACGTTGCTGGAGCGTCTGGCTCTGCACCGGGCCGTCGATCTGCGGCTCGTAGCGCTGAAGCCGTTGGGGGGCCACGGAGGGGGGCAGGCCAGGTGGTACAAGCCGCTGCCTGCGGGGCAGTTCGACATGGTGTTCGTCGACGGGCCGCCGCAACAGGTGGGGCGTGGCGGGACGTTGGCTGCCGTCGCCGGTCAACTCAGCGCCGAGGGCGAGTTGTGGCTGCACAACGGCCATCGCCAGCACGAGCAGGAGTGCCTGCGGGCCTGGCGGGAGACTTTCCAGTTCGACGCAACGCTGGTGGAGGCCGACAAGGGCGCCTGGATTTTGCGCAACGTCCAGTCGCTGGCGGGGTGAGCCATGACTTACTGGCACGATCGCCGCCAGATGCGCTACTATCGGCAGGTGCTGGACTTCGCCCGGCAGTATGCGTCCGCTGGCGGCAGCGTGCTCGACGTGGGCGGCCGCGACTGCGACTACATCGCCTGGTTCGATTGGTTCCAGCGCAAGGTGGTGCTCGACCTCAAGCCTCCCCCGCCGCGACCCGATGTCGAGACGGTGGCTGGCGACTTCCTGGCCTGGCAGCCGGATACAACATTCGACCTGGCGCTTTGCCTGCAGGTGTTGGAACATTTGGCCGATCCCACGCCCTTTTGCCGTAAACTGTTGGCCGCCGGCCGAGTGGTCATCGTCTCCGTGCCCTATCGCTGGCCCAAGGGGCTGTGCAGGTATCACTTGCAGGACCCGGTGGACGAAGCCAAGCTGCTCCGCTGGACCGGCCGGGTTGCGCTAGATCAGGCCGTGGTGCGCGACGGTGTGCGAGAACGGCTCGTAGCGGTCTTTGGCGGCGCTGTGGTATAATCCACGGCCATGAGCGAACACCCTGTTTGGCGATTGATCATAACCCCGCCTGCGCCCGGCGCCTGGAACATGGCCGTGGACGAGGCCATCGCGGCCCACGCCGGCCGCGGCGCCGTTCCTCCCACCCTGCGTTTCTACCAGTGGCAGCCGGCTTGCGTATCGCTCGGCCGCCACCAGCCGCTGGCCGACATCGACCTGGCCCGCTGCGCGGCGCTGGGCTACGACGTGGTGCGCCGGCCCACCGGCGGCCGCGCCATCCTGCATACCGACGAACTGACCTACTCCGTGGCTGGCCCGCAGGATCATTCCATCCTGGCCGGCGCAGTGCTGGACAGCTACCTGCGGTTGAGCCAGGGCTTGCTGGCCGGGCTGGCGCGGCTGGGCCTTGTCGTCAGCAAAGCCCCGCCCACCAACCGCGCCAGCGCCGACCCCGGCCCCGTCTGCTTCGAGGTCCCCAGCGCCTACGAAATCGTCGTCCCGACGCCCGCAGGTCCGGTTACTAACCGGACCTACTCTCCAACCACAACGCCGCCTCCATCGCGCAAACTCGTCGGCAGCGCGCAAAGCCGGCGTCAAGGCTGGGTCTTGCAGCACGGCACGCTCCCCCTGGTCGGCGACGTGACCCGCCTGGTGGACGTGGTTGTCTTTGCCAGCGAGGCCGAGCGCGCCAGCCAACGCCAGATGCTGGCCGAGCGCGCCGTCACCGTCGAGGACGCGCTGGGCCGCGTCGTTACCTTCGACCAGGCCGCCGAGGCGCTGGCTGCCGGCTTCACGACCGCGCTGGACATTCACCTGGCGCCGCAGGAACTTAGCGCGTCGGAGCTGGACTTGGCAGCCGCCCTTCGGCGCGAGCCATACGCGTCTCAGGCATGGACGGCGAAGTTCTAGCCGTTCCACGTTCCTCCCAGCTCCTCCCAGCTCCCCCTCCCACCCATGTCCCCCCAAGCCGCTTTCACCCTCTTCCTCCTGCTGGCGACGCTGGTTGTGATGGCCAGCCAGCGCCTGCGCTCTGATCTGGTGGCGCTGATCGTGATGACCCTGCTGATCGTCAGCGGCATTGTCGATCCTATCCAGGCGTTTGCTGCTTTTGGCCAGCCAGTGATCATCATCGTTGCCTGTGTTTTTGTTCTGGGCGCGGCGCTGTTCGAGAGCGGTGTAGCCAACATCATCGCGGCGCAAATCATGCGTTTTGGCGGTAAGGGTGAGGTGTCGCTGCTGCTGGCGATCATGCTGGTAGCTACGGCGTTGACCGCCGTGCTGGACGCCATGCTGGTGGTGGCGCTGCTGCTGCCGGCCGTGCTGCACATTGCGCGCGAGACGGGCATCGCGCGGCCTGTGCTCTTGCTCCCTCTAGCCACGGCCGCCACGCTGGGCAGCCACCTGACCCTGATCGGCGCCGCGTCCAACCTGGTGGTCAGCGACGTGCTGGCGGCCAGCGGCCATCCGCCGCTCGGTCTGCTCAGCCTGGCCCCCTATGCTGCCGTCGTCGTGGTTCTGATGATCCTATGGTTCCTGGGTCCAGGCCGCAAGCTGCTGAACAAGCCGATGCCGGAGGAGCAACTGGGGCCGTCGCTGAGCGAGGTGGCCAGCGCCTATGGCCTGGACAACCAGCTTTACCTGCTGCGCATCCGGGCCGGGTCGTCGCTGGTAGGCTACCGGCTGGACGCCGCCAGCCTGCGGGCCCGTTTCGGCCTCAACGTCCTGGCCGCCCGGCCGCACCTGATCCAGCGTATCGTCTCCGCCACGCCCGAGATGGTGCTGGAACAGAATGATCTGCTCTACGTCCAGTCCGCTCCAGGCGAGCTGCATCAGGCGGCCAACCAGTTGGGCCTGGAGGTGAAGCGGCCGGCTGCGCTGGACGAGCTGGCCGGCATCGACGAGGAAGCGCTGCGCATGGCCGAGGTAATGATCCCCGTCCGTTCGCCGCTGATCGGCAAGAGCTTGCAGCAGACCGGCCTGCGGGCGCGCCACGGCGTCTCGGTGCTGGCTGTGCAGCGCCAGGCGCAGGTGATCCGCGAGGGGCTGGGGCTGCTGACGCTGGCGGCCGGCGACACCCTGCTGGTGGAGGGGCGGGCCGGCCAACTGCGCACGGCCATCCGCGACCTGAACCTGGTGGCCGCCACTGACCTGGGGCCGCGGCCTGGCGACATCGTCACCGCCAAGGCGCGCCTGGCCATCGCCATTCTGGCCGCTCTGATTGCGGTGGTGGCCCTCAACATCCTGTCGCTGGCCGTGGCCAGCGTGGCAGCCGTGGTGCTGCTGATCCTCACCGGCTGCGTCAGCGTGGAGCGCGCCTATCGCAGCATCGATGGCAGCGTACTGGTCCTGATCGGCGCGATGCTGTCGCTCAGCCTGGCGCTGGAGCAGACCGGCGCGGCCGGGCAGATCGCAACGTGGATCTCGCAACTCAGCCAAGGCTCCGGACCGTTGCTGGCTCTGTTCCTGGTCTGGGTGCTCACCAGCGTGATCACCCAAGTGGTGGCTAACTCAGTGGCGGCGGCGCTGTTAACGCCCATTGCCGTGGGGCTGGCGACGACCATGGGCGCGTCGCCGCAGCTCTTTGCCATTGCCGTGGCCTTTGCCGTGACCACGGCCTACATCACCCCACTGACCGACGGCGACAACCTGCTGGTGCGCAGCGCCGGCCGCTACACCATGCGCGACTATGTGGTCAACGGGCTGCCGCTGTGGGTGTTGGAGACCGCGGCGCTGTTTGTGATGTTCGCTTGGCAACTGTGAGGGAGGGGAGATATTACAGCGGATGGGGAGATATTACAGCGGATGGGGACAGCGGATGGGGAGATATTACAGCGGATGGGGAGATATTACAGCGGATGGGGAGATATTACAGCGGATGGGGACAGCGGATGGGGACAGCGGATGGGGACAGCGGATGGGGACAGCGGATGGGGAGATATTACAGCGGATGGCTGGGAAGTTCCGCTCTGCATCCGCTGTGCTTAATCCGCTGTGGTATTCCGCTCACCGTCGCCGCGTCACGACCAGAAACGCCGCCACGGTCGCTCCCGCCAGCAGCAAAGTCACGAATAGCACCACGATGGTCACTTGCGGGCCGGTGCTCTCGAAGCGCTGACCGATCAGCCAGGGCGTGACCATGCTGCCCAGGCTGCCGCCCACCATGAACATGCTGGTAATCTTGCCGGTGAGGTGTAGGTGGCGTCCGCCTAGCAGCACCAGCGTGGGGTAGACGTTGGCCATGGATAGGCCGAAGCCGAAGGCCGCGATCCACACGACCCAGGCGACGCCAGGCAACAGCAGGAGGAGGAGCAGCGATGCCAGACCGCCCAACACGTCGGCCAGCAGCAGATAGCGCGGCCGCACGCGGCCGGAGATGGGGATGCTAATCAATCGTCCCAGCGTCAACGCGCCCCAGAACACCGAGGTCAGGTAGCCGGCTGTGGTGAGCGTGGCCAGGTTCAGGGCGACGGCGTAGGTATAGATCCAGCCGCCGAAGCTGACCTCAGCGCCGACGAAGAGGAAGAACGCGGCCATCATCAGCCCCACCGGCAGCCAGGGGATGCGCTCACTCCTGGCCTGGGCGATGCGGGATGGCGCGGCCGGGCTGGGCAGGCGCAGGAAGAGCACGGCGGCCGGCAGCACCAGCAGCGCCAGCAGCCAATAGGCCCAGGTGATGCTGCCGGTGAGGCCAATCGCTTGCGCCACAAAGATGGGGGCTAACAGCGCGCCGACGCCAAAGAAGAAGTGCAGCGCGTTCATGCGCGGCCCCACCCGGTCGCCGTGGATCCAGCCCAGCAACGTGTTGCCGCCCACGTCGATGGAGCCAGCCGCCACGCCCATCACCAGCATCAGCGCCGCCAGCAGCGCCAAGCTTGGGGCAAGCGGGATCAGCGCCAGCATTGCTGAGGTGACCAACACCACCATGGCCAGGAAGGGAAAGGCCGGCGCGCGGTCGAACTGTCGGCCGCTGAGGAAGTTACCTAGCAGCAGCCCCAGCGCCTGCACGGTGAACAGGATGCTGATCTGGCTGATGGTGGCACCGGTGTTGGCGGCCAGGCCGGGCAGGGTGGGCCCCAAGGACGAGAAGGCCAGGCCCAAGGCGATGAACGAGATGTAGAACGCGGCCGTTTGGTTGCGCTTGAGACGGTCGGTTGTAGCCGACGGCGCGGTGGTGGGGACGGAAGTCATGGGCTCGGTGGGTTCTAGTGGGCTGTTGCCCAACTGCGGCAGATCATTTCTGCGCGATCTTCTGAAGTTCGTATAGTTTGTTGAGCGCCTCCAGCGGGCTGAGGGCGTTGATGTCCAGCTTCTTGAGTGCGTCGACGGCCGGATGTGGCCCGCCGAACAGGCTGAGCTGCACTACGGCCGGCTCGCTGGCTCGGTCAGCCCCTCCGGGGTGCTGCGCAAAGGCCGGCCAGAGCTGCGTCGGTGAGTCGCCGTCGGCCTCCAGGTCGGCCAGGATCTCCTCGGCGCGGTGGATGACGGGGCGGGGCAGGCCGGCCAACTGGGCCACGTGGATGCCGTAGGATTTGTCGGCTGCGCCGGGCACGATCTTGTGAAGGAAGACCACCGTGTCGCCCTGCTCGGCCACGGCCACGTTGTAGTTGACCACATGGGGCAGCCGTTCGGCCAGCTCGGTCAGCTCGTGGTAGTGGGTGGCGAAGAGGGTCTTGGCGCGCAGCCGCGGGTGGTTGTGGATGTACTCGACCACGGCCCAGGCGATGCTCAGGCCGTCGTAGGTGCTGGTGCCGCGGCCCAGCTCGTCGAAGATGATCAGGCTGCGGCTGGTGGCGTGGTGTAAGATGTTAGCCGCCTCCACCATCTCGACCATGAAGGTGCTCTGGCCGGCGTGGATCTCGTCCTGCGCGCCGATGCGGGTGAAGATGCGATCCACCAGGCCGATGTGCGCCTGCTCGGCCGGCACAAAGGAGCCGATCTGGGCCATCAGGGTAATGAGTGCAACTTGACGTAAAAATGTACTTTTTCCGCTCATATTTGGGCCGGTGATGACCAGAATGGCCTCCTCCGGCGACAGGCGCACGTCGTTGGGCTGGAACACCTCGGCGCGCAGGCTGCGTTCCACCACCGGATGGCGGCCGGCGGTGATCTCCAGCACGCCGTCGCTGGCCAGGGTGGGGCGCACGTAGCGGTTGTTGGCCGCGACCTCGGCCAGGCTGGCCAGCACGTCCAGCTCGCCAATGGCCTGGGCCAGTTGCAGCAGGCGCGCCGCGGCCGCGGCGATCTGCGCCAGCACCTGCTGGTATATCTGCCGCTCCAGCTCCAACTGCCGCTCGTCGGCGTTGAGGATCAGGCTTTCGTACTCCTTCAGCTCTGGCGTGATATAGCGCTCGGCGTTGACCAGAGTCTGCTTGCGGATGTAGTCGGCCGGCACGAGGGCGGCGTTGGCCGTGGTGACCTCGATGTAGTAGCCGAAGACCTTGTTGAAGCCGACTTTGAGCGACTTGATGCCGGTGCGCTCCCGCTCGACCCGCTCCAGCCCGGCCACCCACTGGCGCGCATCGCGCGATGCGACCTCGATGCCGTCCAGCTCGGCCGAATAGCCCTTGCGAATCACGCCGCCTTTCTCCAGCGTGGCCGGCGGCTCCTCGGCAATGGCCGCGCGCAGCAGATCGAGGACATCCGAGCAATTAACAATTGACAATTGCCAATTGACAATTGCCAATTCTCCGACGAGTCTCACCAGTTCCGGCGTCAATGCCAACACCTGGCGAATCCCCACCAGCTCGATAGGCCTGGCGATGCCCTGCGCGGCGCGGTTGGTCCAGCGCTCCAGGTCGCCGATCGGGCGCAGGATATCGCGCAGCTCACTGCGCGCTGGCAGGTTATCATGCCAGGCCTGCACGCCGTCCAGCCGCGCCTCAAGCTGCGCCAGGTCCAACAGCGGCTGGTGCAGCCACTTGCGCAACAGCCGCGCGCCCATGGGCGTCTTCGTCGTGTCCAGCACCTCCAGCAGCGATCCCTTCTTGCTGCCGCTGCGGATGGTCTGGGTCAGCTCCAGGTTGCGCCGGGTGGCCTCGTCCAGGGTCATGAACTCGCCGGTGCTGTAGGTGCGCAGGCCGGTCAGGTGCGGCAGACTGCCGCGCTGGGTTGTTCGCAGATACTGCACCAGCGCGCCGGCCGCGCGCACGGCCTGCGGCAAGCCATCGACGCCAAACGCCGCCAGCGACTCGACCTCGAACTGCTCCAGCAGCGCCCGCCGCGCGGTCTCTAGCTCGAACTGCCAGGCGGGGAGGGGGGTGAGGGAGAGAGAGGGAGAGTGGGAGAGGGGGTGAGGGGGGGAAGAGCCGTCCCCCCCTCTCCCTCTCTCCCCCTCACGCAGAAGCACCTCGGCTGGCTGCAAGCGCGCCAGTTCCTCGCGCAGCAGACGCTCCGCATCGGCGCCTTCGAGTTGCGTGGCAGCAAACTCGCCTGTAGTGATATCGGCGTAGGACAACCCGATCGCTCGCCGCTCCCCGCTCGCCGCTCCCGCGTCCCACGCCACGGCTGCCAGATAGTTGTTGCGCCCCTCGTCTAGCAGGCCCGGCTCGACCACCGTGCCGGCTGTGACCACGCGGCGCACCACCCGCTCCACCAGCTTCTCGCCTGGCGGCGGCTCGCTGCCCAATTGCTCGGCGATGGCCACCTTGTAGCCGGCGTTGACCAGCTTAGCGATGTGCGGCTCGACGCTGTGGTAGGGCACGCCGGCCAGCGGCACGCGCTCGTTGAGTCCGACGGGCCGCGAGGTCAGCACCACGTCACAGACCCGCGCCACGATCTCGGCGTCGCCGTCGAAGGTCTCGTAGAAGTCGCCCAAGCGGAAGAACAGGACCGTGTCCGGGAATTGCTTCTTGATCGCCAGATACTGGCGGCGCATGGGGGTGGTCATGAAGAAACGATGAACGATGAACGATGAAGGATGAACTGGTAGATGGGTGAATTGGTGGGCGGTCGAACGGCGCGCCAGGCGTCAATGAGGTCGGAGACAAGGTTATTCTGGTAATCCTTCGACCTTCGCCCTCGGCTCACCGGTCACTGATTACTGGTCACGGGGTTTGACGCGTCCATTCGGGTCGGCGTAGAGGGTGTAGGCCAGCCAGGTGGGGTTGGCGTCGTCCAGGGCGCGGATGTGGGCGCGGGCGCTGTGGAAGGCCGCGCCCAGGGTTTGGCCGGCCAGCAGCTCGTTGTAGAAGTGGATCGCGAACTGGGCGGCCAACCCGTCGTTGACCTCCCATAGGCTGCCGATGAATGCGCTGGCGCCGGCGCGCACGAAGCGCTCAGCCCAGCCGCCCATGCGCGTCAGCGAGAAGCCGGCCTCGGCCGTGTGGCAGGCGTTGAGGAAGACCAGCGGCCGGCTGGCAGCCACGCCCGTGCGGTACGGCCCCACAATCTGGCTTGGGGTTAGGGGCTCCCCACTGAGCTGCAATGCCGACTCGTCGGGTCGCGTGTAGTCGAAGTCGCCGTGGCAGGCGAAGTGGAACCACTGGATGTCGCCCTCGCGCAGCGCATCTTTGACCTGGCTCGCCGTATCCAGCCAGCCGCTGCCCACGCTGATATCAGACCGCTGGCTGGGCAGATCGTTGCTGAAATAGTCCTTTTCGGCCTTGACCGATGGCAGGTTGCTCTGGGGTACAACCACCCTGGCCTGGTGCACGCTGAAGTCCTCCGGCAGCCCGCGGCCCTCCAGCCAGCGGGTCATGCGGAACTGGGCGCAAAGGAAGTCCTCTTCGGGCAAGTCATCCTCGTGGGGCAGCACCATCTCCCAGGGGATCCACGGCTCGTCGGAGACGATCAGCAAGCTCAGGTCCGCCTGCTGCTGGCGCAGGGTGCGCAGGTCGCGGTAGGCGCGACGCAGCGCGGGCGTGAATAACTGCTCGTACAGGTCCCATCCGATCTCCTGGAGCTTCTGTTGGGCAGCTTTGATCTGCTGTTCGTTGAGCTTTTTGCTGCTGGTGCGCGCCATCTGGCTGAGGCGCAGCAGCGTGTTGTCCAGGAACGTGCGCGGGTCCGATGCCAATGTCACCGAACCCATGCGTTGGTAGATGTAACCCAGCCTGCCTGCGGGCGAGTGCAGCATGAAGCTCAGCTGGCGTCGGTCGGCGCTGAGGGTGATGCGCAATACGAAGTCGGGCGTGGGGGCGTTCTCCGAGGAAAACGTGAAGCCACCCGCAACCTGCTCGATCACCGAACCATCCTCGGCCCGGTCGACGATCATGGGATCTGGCTCGATCTCGATCTTCTCGATGGGTGGCCGGTCGCGGACTTCCACCTCGAAGCTAGCTGTGCCGGCCAGCCGGCCGCGGTGGTAGAAATCCAGGCCGATACGCCGCATGCCCGGCCCAGCCTCAGGATCGGGCGTCAGCAGGAAGACGGCCCACTGCGAGTCCTGGCCAGGATAGACCAGGATCGTGCGCGTGGTATCGGCCGTGTCCTTGCTGTCGACGATGAAGCCCTCGGCGTTGCACACCACCAGCACCTGCTGTGGATCCGGGGTGGCGAACTCAATGGCGACCGTCTCGTCCACCACGCTGCTCTCCGACTTCTCCAAGGCCAACCGTACCCGCAGCGGGATGTCCTGGTCGAAGGCCGAAACCTGGCCGGGGAAGCGCACGTCGGTGTGGTAGTCCACGACGGCGGGCGTGGCTGGCTCGACTATGGCGGCAAGGGGTGGCAGCGGCGGCGGCTCGGTCATGGCGAAAGAAGCTTCAGCGCCCCACGGCGTCTTTGGCGTTGCCATCAGCGGGCTGCTGCCGATCAAATCGCGAATCCGGCCTGCCTCTTGGGACGTCATCGCCTGGGCGCCAGGCCCGAAGCTGGGGATGCCGCTGCGCACCGTGAACGCGTCCTCCACCAGCGCGTACACGGCCGGGTCGGACTTGATCTGGTTGAGAAACTCGTGGCTGGCCAGCAAGCGTTGGACGTCGTCGTCTACGCTGCCCAGCGCGTCGTCGTAGCTGCGCAGCCAGAGGAAGACCTGCTCCTGGCCCAGCAGCGACAGCTCGGTCCAGCGGCTGTTGAGCCGGCTGATCACCCGCTCGGCGATCTTGCCAGCTTCGGGAAAGGCATCGTCGCTGGCTGTGGGGGCTGTCGACGGCGCCAGGCTGGCGTCGGGGCCGATCAGGCGATCGATCAGCGATTGGATCTCGCGCGCTTGGCCGCTGTCCACGGTAAGAAAGGAGCGGCGGCGGGATTGGTGGGCTCCTTGCAGCCGCGCGGCCGTGCTGGCTGGCAGGGCTGCGGTCGCTTCCAGCGTGTAGAGCAGCGAGGCCACGGCCGTGCCGCGCGCCGCGTCCCCGGCCGCCCGATACAGCCGGCCGCGAAAATCGGCCAGGACCGTCGTGAGGTCCGTGCGCCCTGCATCCGGCAGATCATTCCACTGGCCCCAGAGGTCGTCCAGCGCGGCCAACGTCGTGTCCAGTGGTTTGCGATATTCGTAGTCTGCGTTGTCTGGTGTTGGCATGGGAGTGTCCTTGGGATTAGTTGCTGTCTTTGCGCGTCAGCACGAAGGTCAGCGCAGCGCCGGTTGCCACACCCACACCGGTGCCCAGCAGCTTGAAATCGCCGCTGGCCGACATCTCGGCGCTGAACTGGATCTCGCTCAACTGGAAGACGCCGTGGGCCGTCTGTACCTCGTCCACCGCGAAGGCTTCCTCCAGCCCGCGCATGAACTCGGTGAACTTGTCGCGCAGCACGTCCACGCTGATCTTTTCAGTGACGCGGCTCAGCTCCGACCCGCCTCGCGCTGTGGCCGTCTCTTCCACGCCGACAAAGGTAATAGTGGGCGTTTCGTCCATGGCTGGAGCCTTTCAGTATCAGAGTGGCAGAGTGTCAGGTGTTAGGGTGTCAGGTGTTAGGGTGTCAGGTGTTAGGGTGTCAAGTGTCAGGTGTCGGGTATGGGAGTGTCTGGTTATCGCCTGCCACTTGACACTTGCCACTTGCCACTTGCCACTTGCCACTTGGCACTTGCCACTTGCCACTTGCCACCTGCCACCTGCCACTCACTACGCCTCATAAATCTTCTTGACCGCGTTGTACCAGCCGGCGCTTTGGAAGTCCATCTCTTTGTACAGCGGCGAGGGCAGGTCGCGCGGGGTGTAGATACTGACGCCGTGCGCTTTGCCGTCGAACTTGCCGGCGACGCCGTTGTGGATTACCGGCGAGCGGTCGCTCAACAGCCATTCGCGCAGCGCACCGGCGGCCGTGACGGCCTGGGACGCGCTGGAATCGCCGCGGTAGCCGTTGATCAGCGCATCCAGCAGGCTGATCAGGTCGACGTATTCGGGGTCTTCGAACGCGTAGCCGTCGCGCTGGGCCTTGTCACGGGCGTCTTTGTAGGCCTTTTCCAGGAACAGATCGTCTTTGAACTCCTTGCCCAGGCTGCGGGCGAAGGTCTGGATCAGATCCGCCGCCTCGCCCAGCCGGCTCAGGTCGATGGCCGACTGGGTGACGTCGGGCCGCCGTCGGCTGTCGTTGACGTAAGAGTCCACGAAACGGTCGACGATCAGTGTGGACAGTTCGTGGGGCG
Organism: Anaerolineae bacterium; assembly: GCA_049294015.1. Lineage (GTDB taxonomy): Bacteria > Chloroflexota > Anaerolineae > JAAEKA01 > JAAEKA01 > JAAEKA01. The sequence continues at coordinate 16,328 of JBAQCH010000261.1, read as the reverse complement.
GCATGGTGGGCCGGGCGGCCAACTCAGCCAGGATGGTGTCGTAGGGCCAGCCGTGCAGCGGCTCCACCTCCTGCGAGGCCACCATCACGTCGGCGAACTTGCGCACCTGGTACTGGACCTCGATCATGGCCATCAGGCAGGCGTCCATGCCGATGATGCTCAGGTGCCGCAGCGCACCCTCGTTGCCCCAGCCCATCAACTGGTCCAGCCGCGCCTTGTCGGAGAAAATCGCCAGCGCGTCGGCCTCGTCGGCGGCAAACTCGGCCACCCTCAGCGCCTGGCTCATCTCCTTGTTGGTCAGGAAATCCATCGAAGTGTCGTCGCACAGGATGGCGCGTGTTGAGTCGTCCTTGGTGCGAGCTGCGCGGTGGTTGACGCTTTTGGCTGTGCTGCGGAAGAGGGCGGCGTTGCTGCTGCGCGCGTTTCGCCCCTGCCTGGCCGAGCGCGACACGCTCCGCACCTTGGCGTAGATGTCGTCGTCCTTCCAGCCCAGGCCGTGGTTCCACAGCACCAGCATGGTGTGCCTGGCCGGACAGCGGTTCATGCCCCAGACGATGAAGCGGGACAGCTCGGCCGGGTCGCCGGTGTTAACGTCAGGCAGCACCTCGACGATATTCTCCAGCACGCTGCGGCCCTGGTGGATCTCCAGCCGATAGGTACCGCCCGCCGCGACGCCCAGATCTTTGGCCAGGGGGTCTTTGGAGGGCAGGGTGTCGAACTGGGCCAGCACAGCCACCTGGTCGGTGGTGCCGACCGTCTCCACCTCGCCGATGTCGGTAATACCTGCGCCGGTCATCTCGGCCATCAGCGAGTACTTGCCGTACTTGCTCTGGAAGGTTGCGCCGTTGTCGCCGGCCATGTAGAGCAGAATCGTCCATTCGCGGTGCGGGTTCATCGGTGGGGTCTCCTTGGGGATTACAGGCTGTGGCGGCTTTGGCGTCGGGCGAATGGTGGAGAGCCGGCCGGCCAGGCTGCTGGTCAGTGTGGCCAGCCACGAACCCAGGCCGCGCGTGGCGAACTGGTCAGCCATCTCGCCCAGCCCGGCCTCAGTTAGCGGCAAGAGTCGAGGGGCGTCAGACGGGCCCTCTATGCTGAACACGGAGGCTCCGGCCGTGGGTGCATCGGGCAGGTCGGGCTGACAGTCGCGCAGAATGAGCAGGCTGCGCCGGGTGGGGTACGTGACCTGGGCCCACCGGACGAAGTCGTCGCGCTCGGCCGGGCTGTCGGCCGAGCCATCGACGGTGACGACTGGGGTCGCCAGCTCCTGGCCGGGCAACTGCACCAGCCGCAGCGCTGGCTGGTGCGCGCCCAGCCGGGCCTGCACCAGCAAGATGGCATCGCTGGGGGTGGGCTGCAGTCCATCCGGCGCCAGCAGCGGCCCCAGATCGATGCCACCCTGGCCTGGCGCCAGCCGATCCGACGCGTCGCCGCACACGAAGAAGAGGATTTTCCAGGTTGTCTGGTCGCTCATGGTCGGAACTCCTGCGCATCGAACTGCCAGATCTCGTACCACGATTTTCCAAATCGTGGGCAGCGATTTGGAAAATCGCTGTACGTTTCAACGAGGATCGTGGGCAGCGATTTGGAAAATCGCTGTACGTGACTAGCGCAACAGGAAATACTCTGCCAGCGGCTCGACATAATTCGCTGGCAGGTACTCGCCGGTGGCGCGGTTCAGGCGGTAGTCGCCCTGGTAGTCGCCGGCCGCGACGCGCTGTAGCATTGCTACCAGGCGGTCGATGTCGTCGGCGTGGCTGTAACAGCCGAAACTGGCGCGCACCATGCCGGGCATGTGCGACTTATCGCCGCTCAACAACTGATCGCGCCAGGTGTGGGCGCTGTGCTCGTCGAGCTGTAACAGATGCACCACGTAGGGATGGGCGCAGAAACAGCCGCTGCGCACGCCGATGCCGCCCTCGTAGCCCAGAATGGCTGCCAACAGGAAGTGCGACACACCTGTCAGGTTAAACGGGATGACGCCCACTTTTTCGTCCAGACGGGCGGGATCGGTCTCGCCGTAGATCTGGATACCCGGCACGGCCAGCATGCGCTCGATGGCATAGGCCAGCAGTTCCTGCTCGTGGGCCGCCACTGCATCCATGCCCACCTTCGCCAGCGCCTGAGCGGCCGCGGCCATGGCCACTGCGCCGACCACGTTAGGGCTGCCGGCCTCTTCGCGATCAGGCACGCCGGCCCAGTGTACCTCGTCCAGCGTCACTACGTCCACCGTGCCGCCGCCGGGATACTCCGGCGCGCTGTGCAGGAATACGTCCTTGGGGCCGATCAGCGCGCCGGCGCCAAAGGGCGCGTACATTTTGTGCGCCGACAGCACGACGAAGTCCAGGTGCTCCGGGTCGTTGTCCGGCCGCATGTCCACGCGGCGATGGGGCGCCAACTGGGCTGCGTCTACCAGGATGCGCGCGCCAGCCGCATGGGCCTTGGCTGCCAGGCGGTGGATTGGCTGGATGAAGCCGCTGACGTTGGAGGCGCCGGTGACGGCCACCAGCGCGATCTGCCCGGCGTAGCTGGCCAGGGCGCGGTCGAAGTCGTCCTCATCCAACCGCCCATCGGGCAGGGCGCGCACATGAACGACCGGGAAGCGCGCGCGCCAGGGCAGGTCGTTGGAGTGATGCTCGAGCTGCGTGGTGATGATCACCTGGTCTGGCTGGGCGGGCAGACGGAAGGAGAGCTTGTTGATGGCCTCGGTGGTGTTCTTGCCGAAGATCACTGTGTTGGTGCGCAGGTCCGCGCCCACGAAGTGGCCGATGATCTCGTGGGCCTGGTCATAGGCTATGGTGCAGAGGCGCGACTTGAAGCCCGTGCCGCGATGGACGCTAGCGTAGTAGGGCAGCAGGCGCGTCACGGCGTCCATCGCGTCCTGCAAGGCTGGCGTGCTGGCGGCGTTGTCCAGGTTGACGTAGGGAACCAGGCTGCCGTCCAGCAGCGGTACGAGCTGGTCGTGGCCGACGATGCGCTGGCGCAAGTCAAGAGGTTGGGCAGGGTTGTGCATAGCTCGATGGTTCTTGAGGGGCTGGGGAGTTAGCCGCGAATTGCGCGAATTGGGCGGATTACCCGGAGTTCATTCCGGTGAATTCGTTTAATTCGCCTAATTCGCGGCAGAAAGCCGGGGCTCCGGCTCGACGTCGAACGGCAGAGTGGTGACGATAGCAGCAATCGCCTGGTCGCCAGACTGGACGACCAGCGGCGTGCCGGGATCGTGGTGCGGACGGCGCACGAGGGCCAGGGCGATCGGGCGATCCAGCGCGACGCTGTGGACGGCGCTGCTGACCCAGCCGACCTGCTTGCCGTCTGCGATAATCTTGGCATCGGGTGCGGCCAGCTCCTCGGTCAGCAAGCCCACCAGATGGGTCGTCACCTTGTCGTAGGTGATCTGGCGGGCGATGATCTCCTGGCCAGTGTAGCAGCCCTTGTGGTCGTCGCAGAAGCGGCGCAGGCCGGCCTCCAGCGGGTTGACCTGCTCGGTCAACTCGCAACCGGGCGCGGGCACGCCGGCCTCGACCCGCAGCACGTGGTAGGCTTCTTCGTCCAGTGCAACTGCGCCGGCCCGCAGCAGCGCGGTCTTGACGGCCAGCGCGGCGGGTGACGGGATCAACAAGATGAAGCCGCCGTTATTCAGCCCTTCGTGGCGCTGCACAGTCACGTCGACGCCGGCGATGGCCAGCGTGCGCCAGCCGAACAGCGGCAGGTCGTCGACCGGCCCGGCAATCTGCGCCAGCAGGCCGGCCGCCTGTGGCCCCAGCAGACTGAACTGAGCCAGCGCGCCGCCGCGGCCCTCCAGGTTCACCTTGTCGTTGAAGAAGATCTGGGTGCGCAGGGTGTTGAAAAGGGCCGGTCCCTGGCCCGGCCCGGCCAGCAGCAGCAGGCCCGCGGGCATGGCCAGCGCTGTCAGCACAGCCTGGATGCGCGCCGTGGGGGAGGTGAGCACGGTCACCGTACCCTGGCCGGGTACTAGGCGTACGTCATTGGTGCTGATGCGCTGCAAGAAGGCGATGCGGTCTTCCCCGCCCAGCCAGAGCCGGGCGTGGTCGCCCTCGTCGCGCAGCGCTGCGCCCGTGCGTGCTGCCTGGTAGCCGGTGAAGGTGGGTGTCTGCTCAGAAACCACAAGCAACCTCGATGAAAAATGTTGATGAACAACGTTGGCAAGTATACCACAACGCGCCATCAGCCCCAATTGTACGGCGCAGGATGCGGTTGACGTGTTCACACTTCACCAGTATAATTGCGCTAACGCCAGCAATTGACAGGGTCGCACGAGCAAGCGACAAGGAGTAAACACCGCAATGGAACAGATTCAGCTCTCGCGCTTCCAAGAGAATCTACAAGCAGTCATCGCCGCCGTGAGGCATTCAGACAGGCCTGTGTTGATTACCGACAAGGGCAGGTCATTAGTCAAGATCGTTCCCGTGTCGAATCAGGACGGATCCTGGTTAGGTTGCATGCAGGGCACTGGGCGAATTCTCGGCGATATCGTGTCGCCTACCGAGACTGAAGACGCATGGGAAGCGCTTGCGGCATGAAGTACCTGCTCGACACCCATATTTGGCTTTGGAGTCTTCTGGATCCTAACAAGATTAGCAGCCAGGTCCAGGAGATACTTCGCAACGGCGCAAACGAGTTGTACATCTCGCCAATCACAGTGTGGGAAACTCTGACTCTGGCAGAAAAGGGGAAAATTGAGCTAGACCCAAGCCCGGAGGAATGGATAATCGAGGCTTTGCAGAGGAGCCCCGTGGTCGAGGCGCCCCTTTCCCATGCCGTTGCCATCAAGAGCAAGTCGATCACACTTCCCCATCATGACCCCGCCGATCGTTTCATTGCCGCCACAGCCTGAGAATACGGATTCACGTTGATCACCGCAGATCATCGTCTCAGGCAAGCGATAGAGATAGCTACGGCGTAACACGACTCTGGCTGGTCGACCCGCCGCCCCATCCCACACCGGCCCGAGCGCGGCGGGCGACCGTGCTCGGGCCGGGTGACGTGAAAGCTACGCGAACACCATCTCGCGCGCGACCTCTTCCACCGTCGTCTCCTGGCGGAATTGCTGCGTGTATAGGTTGTAGTAGTGCCCGCGGGCTTGCAGCAGCTCGCTGTGGCTGCCGATCTCGGCGATGCGGCCGCCCTCGATCACCAGGATGCGGTCGGCCCGGCGGATGGTGCTCAGCCGGTGGGCGATGACCACGCTGGTCCGCCCGGCCATCAGCGTCTCCATGCCCTGCTGGATCAGCGCCTCGGTCAGGGTGTCCACCGAGCTGGTGGCCTCGTCCATGATGAAGATCTCCGGCCGGGCCAGCACGGCGCGCGCCAGGCTGAGCAACTGCTTCTGGCCCACCGACAACAGCGTGCCGCCCTCGCCCACCTCCTGCTCGTAGCCTTTGGGCAGGGAGGCGATGAAAGGATGCGCGCCAGCCATCTGGGCCGCAGCTTCGATCTCTTCGTCGGTCGCGTCCAGCCGGCCGTAGCGGATGTTCTCGCGGATGGTGCCGGAGAAGAGGTAGGGCGTCTGCAGCACGATGCCCAAGCGCGATTGCAGCGCGTGCTGGGTCAGCTCGCGGTAGTCGCGGTCGGCGATGCGCACCGCGCCGCTCTTGGGCTCGTAGAAGCGGCACAGCAGGTTGACGATGGTCGACTTGCCGCCGCCGGTCGGCCCGACCAAGGCGATGGTCTCGCCCTGGCGGATGAGCAGCGAGAAGTCGTCCAGCACCGGCTTGCCTGGCTCGTAGTAGAAGCTGACGTGGTCGAACTGGATGTCGCCGCGCACCGTGCCGGGGTCCAGCGCGCCCGGCTGGTCCACGATGTCGGGCGTGGTGTCCAGCAGGGAGAAGATGCGCTCGGCCGACGCGATGGCGTTCTGCAGCTCCGCGAAGACGCGCGCCAGGTCCTGGATCGGCCAGATCATGAACGTGACGTAGGAGACGAACGCAGCGATGCCGCCGATGGTCAGCCCGGCCATCGCTCCGCCGGGGTTGAGCGCTTCGATGCCCGCGTACCAGACGATGGCAGCCACGGCGAAAGAAGCCACGATCTGCACGGCTGGCAGGAACATGGCTGACAGCACGGCCGCGCGGTAGCCGGCCCGGTACATGTTGCTGGTCAGCCGGTCGAACTCGACCAGGTTTTCCTCCTCGCGGTTCAACGCCTTGACCACCCGCACGCCGGTGATGCTTTCGTTGTAGGCCGCGGTGATCTTGGAGTTGACGCGCCGCACATCGCGATACTGGGCCAGGATGCGGCGCTGGAAGTAGACGGCTACTATCAGCAGCACCGGGATGATTCCCATCACGATCAGCGCCAACTGCCAGTTGATCAGCAGCATGAAGAACAACGCCGTGGCGATGTTCATCACGCCCCAGGTGACGTCGAGAATCCCCCAAGTCACCAACTGCGCCACCCGCTCTGAGTCCGAGGTGACGCGCGACATCAGCCAGCCTATGGGCGTGCGGCTGTAGTAGGCAAAGGACAGCGCTTGCAGGTGGTTGAACATGCGCTTGCGCAGGTCGTACTGGATGCGCTCGCCCAGGATGCCGGCCAGGTAGATGAAGCCGAATACCGCGCCGGCCTGCACGAAGATCAGCGCGCCGTACAGGCGGACGATCTCTAGCAGCCGCGCGCGGTCGCCTGGCACGATGCCCTCGTCCACGATCTGCTTGCTCAGGAAGGTGAACAGCGAATCGAGGAACGACACCAGCGCGATCAGCAACAAGAAGCCAACGACCCACTGCCAGTGGGGGCGGGTCAGTCCCAGCACGCGCCGCATGGTGCGGCCGCTGAGCTGACCCTGAAACTCTTCTTCTTCTAGTTCGATGTCTTCGTATTCTGCCATGAGATTTGTCTCTTGGTGTGTGTTGGCGGTGAACGGTGAACGGTGAGCGCTGAACGGTGAGCGGTCATCGTGCCTGATTTCGGGTCTGTTTACCGTTCACCGTTTACTGATCACCGTTCACCCCTCGGTCCCGTTGCCCGCAATCTCGCGCTGCAGCTCGTTTTCCATGCGCGCTTGCAGGTCATAGATCTGGCGGTAGAAGCCGGGCTGGGCCATCAGCTCGTCGTGGGCGCCATGTTGCAGCACATGGCCGTCCTTGAGCACCAGGATCAGGTCGGCGTCCATCACGCTCTGGATACGGTGGGCGATGACAAAGGTGGTGCGGTTCTCCATCAGCCGTTGCAAGGCCTGGTGGATCTCGGCCTCGGTCTCGCTGTCCACCGAGGAGGTCGCGTCGTCCAGGATCAGGATGCGCGGGTTCTTGAGCAGGGTGCGGGCGATGGCTACGCGCTGCTTCTGGCCGCCCGACAGCGTCACGCCCTTCTCGCCGACCAACGTGCTGTAGCCGTCCGGGAAGCTCAGGATGCCGTCGTGGATGGCGGCGGCGCGCGCGGCCGCGTAGACCTCGTCGTCCGTCACCGCCCGGCCCACGCCGTAGGTGATATTCTCACGAATGGTGCGTGAAAACAGGAAGGGCTCTTGCTCGACGATGCCGATCTGCTGGCGCAGGTAGCGCCGCGGGTAGCTGCTCAGCGGCTGGCCGTCCAGGGTGATCGCGCCGCCCGTGGCCTCATAGAAGCGGGGCAGCAGGTTGACCAGGCTGGTCTTGCCGGAGCCGGCGCCGCCCATCAGTGCGATCACCTGGCCTGGCCGGCACTCGAAGCTGATGTCGCGCAGCACGTGCGGCGTGTGGGCGTCCGGCTCAGCCTGCGCGGCCGGATCAGCGCCGTTGCGCTGCGGCGCGGCCTCCTTGCCGGTCTTTGCCGCGTCAGCGTCGTCTGCCGGCGGCGGCTGGTAGGCGAAGGCCACGTTGTTGTAGACGATATGGCCTTGCGGCGGGCCGTCCGGGCGCACCTCGCCCTCGTCCAGCGGCTCGCGCTCCTCGGCGATCACCTTGGCCACGCGCTGGTACGACACCAGCCCGGTGGACATCTCGACGATCAACCGGCCCAGGTTGCGCATCGGCCAGATGATCCAGATCACCAGTTGGTGATAGGCCAGGTAGGTGCCGACGCTAATGGTCCCGTCGATGGCCAGCAGCGCGGCGAAGGTGAAGCCGGCCAGCATCTGCAAGCCAGAGATGATATCGGTGGTCGGCCAGTAGAGCGAGTGGTTGATCAGCAGCCAGCGGCCGCGCCGGTACTTCTCCCAGTTATCCTTCTCGAACTTTTCTCGCTCGTAGTCTTGGCGGGCAAAGGCGCGCACCACCCGCACGCCGGTCAGGTTCTCTTGCAGCGTGGTGGACAGGGTCGCTTCCTGCTCCTGATAGGCCTCATAGGCCTTGGAGATGCGGCGGAAGAACCAGAGCGAGATCAGCAGCACCAGCGGGACCACGATCACCGAGAACAGCGCCAACTGCCAGTTGAGCAGCAGGATGGCGATGAAGTTGACGATGAACAGCATAGCCACGCGGCCGACGGCCGTCGCCTGGTCGGCCAGGAAGCGGCGGATGTGGTCCACGTCCGAGGTGGAGCGTTGAATCAGCTCGCCGGTGGCGGTGCGGTCGTGGTAGGCGAAGGGCAGGCGCTGGATCTGGTCGAACAGATAGTTGCGCAGGCGGTAGGCCGTGCCTTCAGCCGTGCGCGCAGCCCAGCGGCCGCTGAGGAAGGTGAAGCCGCCCTCCAGCAGCGCCAGGCCGATGAAGCTTAGCGCGATCAGCGGCACCAGGTTGGCTCGCTCTGGCTGGCCCAGGGTGTTGTCCACGAAGTCTCGGAAGACGAAGTAGACCAGCGTCTTGGCCAGCGCGGCAAAGCCTAGCGCCACAGTCGCGCCGATGAAGGTCCAGTGAAAACCGGAGATCAGCCGCCACAGGCCGGCCAGCCGGTTGTCGTCCACCGCCTGTTTCAGGTCGTAGGACGCCAGCTTGTCGTTCAACGGCGGAGGTTGGTGGGACGAGGCAACGGTCATTGGGCACCTCCAGGGAGTGCAACGGAACAAATCGACTTGCGCACCCTCGGTTAAACGGGGTGTCAGGCCAGATTCATCACTGCACAGTGATTAACGGCAGAAAAACTGCACAAAAAAACAGGCGGGTCCCCTGGCCCGCCTGTGATCAGCGCAACGTGACGCTGTGTAAGGGAAGGGCTATGGGGTAAGGGCGGCGCGGCTGCGGCGGGCGACAGGTTGGCCCGCGGCGCGCTCGGCAGCTTCGTCGATCCAGGCGTTGAAGTCAGGCTGGCGCCAGGTGGGCGCCTGGATGATCTCGGCCAGCGCGGCGGCGCTGGTCTCGGCCAGATGGCTAAACGTGACGATGCCATGCTCGCGCAGGCGGGAGGCGAAGACCGGGCCGATGCCATCGATCAGCGTCAGGTCCTGCTCGGCTGGCTGCGCAGAGTCGGCGTCAGCCTGCAGCACTTCGACCTCAGCCGGGGCCGGATCGGTCTCGATCAGCAGCTCGTCCAACGCTTGGGCGTCGGCTGCGGCCTCCAGGTCGGCTGCTGCCGCGGCAGCCTCCATCCGCAGGGCATCGACGCCGATAAAGCCATTGCTGGCGACCACGCCGCGGCTGACGGCTGGCGCTGCCGCTGGTGCGGTCAGTCCAGCCAGTTGGCGTTCGGCTTCCATCGCCCGCGCCCGCTGGCTGGCCAGCTCGCGCTCCGAACGCGCCAACTCGGCCTGGAGGTGCTGGACACGCCGCATCAAGCGCCAGATCACCAGCGCGCTGGCAGTGACAGCAGCAAGTATGGCAAGTATTCGCTTCATCGGCGTGTACCTCCTTATCAGCATGGTTCGTCTATCGGTCGATAGCATGGCTGCATTGTAGTACTTCTGTCGCGATTTGTCAATGCTCAATTGGTCAATCTGAGGAATTTGCGCCGGCCGACCTGCAAAATCTGCGCATCGGCCGCGGGAACGATCTCCAGCTTGATGTCGCTGATGGTCTGGCCATCCAGTTTGACGCCGCCCTGCTGCACCAGCCGGCGCGCCTCGCTGTTGCTGGCCGCCAGGCCGTGGGCAGTCATCAGCGCCAATAGCGCCACTGGCCCGTCCAGCCGTATTTCCGGCATGTCCTCGGGCAGCTCGCGCTGCTGGAAGACGGTGCGGAAGTGCTCTTCGGCGGCCAGGGCCGCATCGTCGCCGTGGAAGATGCTGACGATCTCCCTGGCCAGCGCCATCTTCAGGTCGCGCGGGTGGCGGCTGCCGTCCCGCAGCGCCTGCTCGACCTCGGCCACCTGCGCCGGCAGGTAGCGCGTCGCAAGCTTGAAGTAGAGCGGCATGGCGTGGTCGGGGATCGACATCACCTTGCCGTACATGTCGGCCGGCGCGGCCAGGATCGGGATGTCGTTGCCCAGGCTCTTGCTCATCTTGACCTCGCCGTCGGTGCCGGGCAGGATGTCGACGATGACCGCTACCTGCGGTCGCAGACCCATGGCCTGTTGCAGCTTGCGGCCGGCGACGAGGATGTTGAAGAGCTGGTCGGTGCCGCCGATCTGCACGTCGGTCTGTTGCGCCACTGCGTCGTAGGCTTGCAGCAGGGCATAGAAGGTCTCGTGCAGGAAGATCGGCTCGCCGCGCTCCAGCCGGTTGGCGAAGTTCTCGCGCGTCAGAAATTGCTGCACCGTGAAGTTCTGGCCGATCTGGATCATGTCCAGCAGGCGCAGCCCGGCCAGCCATTCGCCGTTGTGGCGCACGGTGGTCTTGTCACGGTCCAGGATCATGAAAGCCTGTTCGACGTAGGTGCGGGCGTTCTCAAGCACTTCGGCCTCGCTCATCACGGGCCGCGCCTTGTTCTTGTCGCTGGGATCGCCCACCAGGCTGGTGTACGAGCCGATCAGGAAGGTCACGTCGTGGCCCAAATCCTGGAACTGGCGCAGCTTGCGCATGGTGATGGTATGGCCCAGGTGTAGGTCGGGCTTGGTGGGGTCGTAGCCGCAGTAGACCCGCAGCGGCGCGCCGCTGCGCTGCGCGTCGCTCAACCGTTCCCGCAACTCGCGCGTCATCTGGCGCTTGGTCTCCTCGTCGCCGTAGTTGGTGCCCTGCATCAGCCAGGCGACCTGCTCGTCGATGGAGAGGGCGGTGGGGTCTTGGATGGGTGTGATCATGGCTGGGTGCCTTCTGGTCTGTGCGCCAGACCTTGCGGGTTGCCGAAAACCCGCAAGGTCGCGGCTTCGGCGTGAATCAAAACGTGGCGCACTGCGCCACGTTTTCAAAAAGCAAAGAGTGCTGATTTCAATCAGTGGACGCGTTCAATGGGCTGGGGATGGGGCGTAGCCGCCCCCCAGGTACGAGTAGGTGAACAAGTGGCCGGTGTTCATGGTGGCGCTATAATAGCACTGAGCGGTTGGTGTGTCAAACCAGTATGGGGCGTAGGTATTGATGGCGACGTCGCTGGCCTCGTTTCGCGATCGCTGCGGATTATCTCATCCACGCGTGATGAAGGGGACCCTACCCCAGTAGCCCCCGCTCAACGCAGGATCAACGGCAGCCACAGCCGCACTGGCGTGGCGCTGGCCGTTGGCGTCGCAGTTGCGCTGGCGGTGGCCGTGGGCGTCGATGTGCTGGTGGCCGTCGCGGTTGCGGTTGGCGTTGGGCTGGGCGTCGCGGTGGCGGTCGCAGTCGGTGTGGCCGTGGGCGTCGCAGTCGCAGTAGCGGTCGCGGTCGGCGTTGGCGTCGCTGTGGCGGTCGGGCTGGCCGTAGGCGTGGACGTGTGGGTCGGTGTGGGCTGCCCGGCGCCGCTGGCCACCACCTCGGTGTACTCACTGATTACCGTGTTCGGCTGGTAGTCACAGTCGTAGTCGCTGCTGGTGCCGGCGTGGGGAGCAGTGGCCGTGCGCAGCCGGAAATAGTAGGGCGTCGTGTGCGGAGGCAACTGGACTGTGTAGTTGCTGACCATCTTGTCGGCCGTCTGGCTGTAGACGGTGAACGGGCCGCCCGGCGCGGTGGCGTAGCTGATCTCGTAGTAGCCTGCGTGATTGGTGAAGGGGATCGGCGTCCAACTCAGGGTGATGGGATCACCGTTGCTGCTGCCTGTCACCATCAAGTCCATCGGCGCCACGGTTTGCGTCTCATACCAGGACCACCCGGGGAAGGTGTTCGGATCGTAGCCGGTCAGCGCATTGAAGTCGATGGAACCCCAGCGAATGACGCGGGAAACTTCGGGAGGAAAGTCCCCCGACAGCATATTGCAGCTCAGGTACACCCCCGATGGATCCTCGATTTGGCCCAACTGTACCGGAACCTCTCCGATCAGATGGTTGGCCGACAAGTTGAGGTACCCGGTAGTAGGTTGAGGCGGGCGGCCTCCGGTAGGTGGCTTGGCGTCAGAAGAACCGGTTTGCAAGCTATCTTCAGCACTTCCTAACATCCCCGGGACAGTCGCGGTTGAAGGAGAATGCCGGCACCAGCCAATGCGAAGGTTGCCCAGCTCCGGTGGGATTGAACCGGTCAACTCGTTGTCGCTCAGGTCCAAATGGCACAGGTTGTTGAGTTGACCAAACTCCGGTGGGATCGAGCCGCTCAGTTGGCTGTCATTCAACCATAGGAATTCCAGTGTGGAGAGATTGCTCAGTTCCGGCGGAATGGGGCCGCTCAGTTGATTGTTCCCCAGATCGATCTGTTGTACAACCGGAAGCTTTTCGAGTGCAGGCGGAATTGGGCCACGAAGCTGATTATAGTTCAGGTAAAGCCATCGCACAGAAGCCAGCTTGCCCAACTCAGGAGGGATCGAGCCAGTAAGGTCGTTAAGCTCCAGATCGAAAAGCCAAACGTGGCCCAGGTTTCCCAGCGTGCCGGGAATCGCTCCCTCAAGGTAATTGTGACTTAGGACCAGAACCTCCAGCTCGGTCAGGTTTCCCAGTTCAGGCGGAATCGCGCCTTGCAAACCGTTAGTGTCCAGTTCCAGGCTGGTAACGTGCCCAGTAGCACCGCATGTGACGCCATACCAACTACAAGGCGTGGCGAACTGGACCCAACCCGCATTTGTGTACCAGTTTGCCCCATCGGTGCTGTCATACAACGCCACCAGCGCCTCGCATTCCGTTGCGGGGATCTCCGTCACCGTGCTGCAATCGAACTGGGATGCCCGGTTTGCGCTGACCCGCGCCGCCTGGCTGTCCACCCATGTTATGGCGTCCGCATCGAACAAATCAGCGTTGGCTATGGCTGTGGTCCCGCTCCAGCCCCCAGCCACGAGGACGTGTCCATCGGTCAACAAAGTGGCGCTGTGAGAATTCTGGACTGAATTCGCGGAGGCCACAATGACATCCCCTTCGTCAGCTTCGCTGGATGCCAAGGCGAGAAACGCCAGCAGCGCAACGAGCAAGGCCGTCAACAAGAAGAGGTGAACGTCCCGTCGCCGATAGAAAGAAACTTGCTTCCGTCGCTTCGAGACGGGGAGAGGCTCAAGCGCGGTCTCAGAAAAATCGCGGCTATTTGTGCTTGACATGGGTATCCTCCTACCTGCTGTCATTCGACCTCTTTGCCCATCCTGTTGTCTGGAAGACACTGAAGTAGTGACCCATCAAGGCCCGCTGTGGATTGAGGCGTGCGTTGCGCTGCACCATAATTGGCGCAACGGTTAGCTTCAGACCGAGTAGTGAAATCCACCACTGGTCGGCAGTGTACAACTATTCACAAAGCCTGTCAAGAAAGCGAATTGCCTCCTGCACCGTGGGCCTTTGACATTTGCCCCTAGATGGCATAAAATGCCTGTTGCTGCCCTTTGGGCAGCATATCGTTTTAGGACGCAAGGAACACGGTGCGGCATGAAAATCGCCAGACCAACCACTGCGGCGGAGATCCGCCAGGCTTTTCTTGATTACTTCGAGGAGAAGGGTCACACGCGCGTCGCCAGCGCGCCCATGGTGCCCCACGGCGATGACACGCTGCTCTTCGTCAACGCGGGCATGGTGCCTTTCAAGGACACCTTCCTCGGCCTGGAGAAGCGGCCCTACGTGCGCGCGGCCAGCAGCCAGAAGTGCATGCGCGTCAGCGGCAAGCACAACGACCTGGAGGAGGTCGGCCCGTCGCCCCGCCACCACACCTTCTTCGAGATGCTGGGCAACTTCTCCTTCGGCGACTACTTCAAGCGCGAGGCGATCCACTACGCCTGGGAGGCGCTGACCACGGTCTTTGGTGTGCCCGGCGAGCGGCTGGTGGCCACGGTGTTCCTGGACGACGACCTGGCCTACGGCGTGTGGCAGAACGAGATCGGCCTGCCGGCCGAGCGCATCCTGCGCATGGGCGAGAAGACCAATTTCTGGTCCATGGGCGACACCGGCCCGTGCGGCCCCACCAGCGAGCTGCACTACGACTGGGGCCCGGCGGCCTGCACCTGCGGCCGGCCCGATTGCAGCGTCGCGCTGGACAACGGCTGCGCCCGCTGGCTGGAGGTGTGGAACCTGGTCTTCATGCAGTTCAACCAGGACGCCAGCGGCGTGCGCACGCCCTTGCCCAAGCCCGGCGTGGATACCGGCATGGGGCTGGAGCGGCTGGTCTCGGTGATCCAGGGCGCGGCCGCCAACTACGACACCGACCTGTTCCGGCCCATCATGCTGCGGGTACAGGAGCTGCTGGGCCACGACGACAGCCAGATGGCGGCGCAGATCATCGCCTACCGCGTCATCGCCGACCATGCCCGCGCGATCACCTTCCTGATCGGCGACGGCGTGCTGCCGGGCAACGAGGGCCGCAGCTACATCCTGCGCCTGGTGCTGCGCCGCGCGGCCCGCTTTGGCCGGCTATTGGGCTTCAGCGAGCCCTTCCTGCATCAGGTCAGCCGCACGGTGATCGAGCAGATGGGCGACGTCTATCCGGAGTTGCGCGAGCGGTCCGACTTCATCCTCTCCACCGTCAAGCACGAGGAAGAGCGCTTCCTGCGCACCCTTGACTTGGGCCTGGCCCTGCTGGAAGAGCTGATGGCCGGGGTCAAAGCCGAGGGCCAGAGCGTGCTGCCCGGCGACGCGGCCTTCCGCCTGTGGGACACCTACGGCTTCCCGCTGGACCTGACCAGGGACATTGCCGTCGAGAACGGCCTTAGCATCGACATGCCCGGCTACCGCGCGGCGCTGGAGCAGCAGCGCCAGCGCGCGCGCGCGGCCGCCCAGTTCGGCGGCGCGGGCGAGGGCAAGGACCTGAGCGTCTACGCCGGTGTGCTGGACAGGCTGCCGGCCGGCGGGGTGGAGCATCTCTACCTGTTGGCTGGCGAGGCCGAAACCACCGTCGCGGCCATCATCGCCAACGGCGCGTTGGTCTCTCAGGCCCAGCAGGGGCAACAGGTCGAGATCGTGCTGGCGGCCACCCCCTTCTACGTGGAGAGCGGCGGCCAGGTCAGCGACACCGGGGTTCTCCGCAGCGCGGTCGGCGCATCGTTTGGCAACCATTGGGAGGTGGTGGTCAGCGACACGCGGCGGCCGGTGGCGGGCGTCATCGTCCACAGCGGCCAGGTGGTGCATGGCGTGGTGACAGAGGGCGCGCCAGCGGTGGCCACGGTGGACATGGCGCGGCGCTGGGATATCATGCGCAACCACACCGCCACGCACCTGCTGCACGCCGAGCTGCGCCGCGTGTTGGGTCCACACGTGCATCAGGCCGGCTCGCTGGTCGCGCCGGACCGCCTGCGCTTCGACTTCACCCATCCTGGCGTGCTGTCGCCGCAGGAGCTGGCCGCGATCGAGCAGGGCGTCAACGACTGGATCTACCGCAACGACCCCGTCGCCTGGCGCTGGATGGCCCACAAGGACGCGGTCGCCAGCGGCGCGATGGCCCTCTTCGGCGAAAAATACGGCGACGAAGTGCGCGTCGTCGAAGTCGGCGCGTCCACCTCTCCAGTCACCCAGTCACCCAATCACCCAATTTCCCCCCTGAGCCGCGAGCTCTGCGGCGGCAACCACGTACACAACACAGCCGAGATCGGCGTGTTTCATATCGGCAGCGAGGGCAGCGTCGGCTCGGGCGTGCGGCGCATCGAGGCCGTCACCGGTCGCGGCGCCCATGCCCTGCTGCAAGAGCGGCTGGACCTCTTGCAGCGCGCCGCCGCGACCCTGGGTGTGCCGGAGACCGAGGTCGACCGCAAGGCGCAGGCGCTGCTGGAGCAGCTCTCCAGCCAGCAGAAGGAGCTGGCCCGGCTGCGCGAGCAAGCCGCCCGCCAGGAGTTCCAGGCGCTGCTGGATCGGGTGGTCGAGGTCGCGGGCGTCAAGGTGCTGGCTCAGCAGGTCAGCGCGGCCGACGCCACCGTCATGCGCCAGATGACCGACTGGTTCAGGAACCAGCTCGGCTCGGGCGTGGTCGTGCTCGGTGCAGCCATCGACGGCAAGCCGCAGGTGGTGGCAGCCGTCACCGACGACCTGGTGGGCCGCGGCGCCCACGCCGGCAAGCTGGTGCAGGC
>JBAQCH010000260.1:0-1854 GCA_049294015.1 Anaerolineae bacterium | reverse complement strand
CCCGAAGGGTCTGGCGCTGATCCAAACAGCCACGTGCAAAGCTCGAAGCCACCCTGTCGTTAGGACGGGCGCTCCGAGCTTTAGGCATGGTTCATTGACTGGCGCGTGAAGCTTTACAATCTCCGCGGAGTCGAGCACGCCCACATGCGGGTTTTGCGCACACAAGCCGCACCTGGGGGTGCTCACTCCGCTGAAACAGATTGAACCATGCCGAGCTCTACATGGCAGCCAGTATTTCGACTTCGCCGAGAAGCCGAACTTCTTCGTTCCTGACCGGAAGCCCGCCCACGGCCTGTTCTGTCTTGAACAGATATACTACGATGAGTCGTTACAGCCCCGCGCGATCTATTTGCGGGGCCGATTCTTGTGTGCTAGAATCGCGCTTGGACCAAAGATAAAACTGGAAAAAAGTTTGTGAAAACTGCTCGCACGCTTGCCTTTGCCGCTTTGATTGTCGCCACACTGATCGTGGTCTTTGCAGCGGGTTACGCCACGCGCTGGCTGGTGAGCCACGGCGTCGAATCAGGTCGCGCGGCCGCCCCATCCGGCGCGGCCGCTGCCAGTGGGGCCGCGCCAGAGTTCGGCCTCTTCTGGGAGGCCTGGGATATCCTGCAGCGCGATTTCTACGGCGACCAGCCAGCCAGCCAAAGCCGCACCTATGGAGCCATCAAGGGGCTGACCCAGGCCTACGGCGATCCCTACACGGTGTTCGTCGAGCCGGAGCCGCGCCAGCGCGAGCGGGAAAACCTCAGCGGCGCGTTCGGCGGCATCGGCGCCTGGATCACCCAGGACGAGGTCGGCAACAAGGTGCTGGACCCCATGCCCGACCGGCCAGCCGAGCAGGCTGGCATCCTCAAGGGCGACGTGCTGCTGGCTGTCGACGGCGCGGCGCTGGACCCGGTCCTCAACGTCGATCAGGTGGTGGACCTGATCCGCGGGCCGGTCGGCGAGCCGGTCGTGCTCACCGTGCGTCGCGCCGAGGTGGCTGAGCCGTTCGACGTCGCGGTGGTGCGCGAGCGCATCGAGACGCCCTCGGTGGAATGGCGCGCGCTGGAGCAGGACCCGCAGGTAGGGTACATCGCCATCCGTTCCTTCACTGAACGCACGGCCGCTGAGCTGGATCGGGCCATCGCCGAGCTGCGCCAGCAGGAAATCAGCTATCTGGTCGTCGATCTGCGCCACAACGGCGGCGGACTGCTCCAATCCAGTATCGACGTGGCCAGCCGTTTCCTGAGCGACGGCGTCGTGCTCTACGAACGGCGCAACAGCGGCGATGAGCAGGTTTACCGCGTGCGCCCAGCCGAGCGGGCGCCCGTCTGGCCGATGGTGATTCTGGTTGACGGCGCCACGGCCAGCGCGTCGGAAATCGTGGCCGGCGCGCTGCAGGACCGCGGCCGGGCCGTGCTGCTGGGCGAAAAGACCTTCGGCAAGGGCTCGGTGCAGTTAGTCTACGACCTGAGCGACGGCTCATCGGTGCATGTGACCGTGGCGCGCTGGTTAACGCCCAACGGCCACGAGATCAACGGCGTGGGGTTGACGCCGAAACAGATCGTGCTCCACGAGGAGAGCCGCGATGCTCCCCTGGAAGAGGCGATCAAAACCCTGACGGAACGTGGAACTTCTAAGAACTGAGGCAATAGTGACATGAAGACTTCGAGAACTTCTCCTGTTCTCTGGCTGGTTATAGCGGTCGTGGTCCTCCTGCTGGGCGCCATGACCTTTGTGGCCGGCTTTGGCGCCGGCTTTGGCACGGGCCGCGCTACGGCGCCGCAGGTCGCATCGCTCAACGCCGCGCCGCTGCCGCGCGAGGCCAACGGCGATGACCCAACGCTGTCTCTTATACACATCTGACGC
>JBAQCH010000259.1:0-8883 GCA_049294015.1 Anaerolineae bacterium | reverse complement strand
CTGGGGATGCGAACGACGCTGTCGGGGGAGTCCGCACGCCCACGTGCGGACGGGTTCAGCGCAGGCGCTCAGCCAGGGCGCTGTAGCGGTCGGCGATGCGGTTGTTGTTGACGGCGATGGCCACAGCGCGCGGGGAGCCGACCAGCACCACCAGCCTGCGCGCCCGCGTCACCGCGGTGTAGAGCAGATTGCGCTGCAACATCATGTAGTGCTGCGTGGTGATGGGCACCACCACGGCCGGGAACTCACTTCCCTGACTCTTATGCACCGACACCGCGTAGGCGTGCACCAGCTCGTCCAGCTCCAGAAAGTCGTAGGGCACGGTGCGGTCGTCGATGCGCACGGAGAGGGACTGCTCCACGGTATCCAGCGCGACGATGCGGCCCAGGTCGCCGTTGAAGACGTCCTTGTCGTAGTTGTTGCGCATCTGCATCACCCGGTCGCCCAGGCGAAAGACGCGGCCGCCGATGCGCCGCTCCGGCTTGTTGGCGGCCGGCGGGTTGAGCGCGGCCTGGAGGCGCTCGTTCAAGGCGCCCACGCCCACGGCCCCGCGGTGCATGGGGCTGAGCACCTGCACATCGCCAGCCGGGATGCCGAACTTGCGCGGGATGCGCTCATGCACGACCTCAGTCACCAGCTCGGCCGCGCGCTCCGGGTCGTCGGTCTGGAAGAGGAAGAAGTCCTGCGACTGCTCCGGCCGCCATTCGGGCATCTGGCCGCGGTTGATGCGGTGCGCGTTCTCGATGATGTAGCTGCCGGCGGCCTGGCGGAAGATCACGTCCAGCCGCACCACCGCGGCCGCGCCGGAGTCGATCACGTCCCTCAGCACGTTGCCCGCGCCTACCGGCGGCAGTTGGTCGATGTCGCCCACCAGCAGCAAGTGCGCGCCAGGCGGGATCGCCTTCAGCAGGTGGTTGGTCAGCAGCAGATCCAGCATCGACGCCTCGTCGACGACGACCATGTCCACGTCCAGCGGGTTGTCCTCGTTGCGCTGGAAGGTGAAGCCGCCCGCGCCGCCCGGGCTCCACTCCAGCAGGCGGTGGATGGTCTTGGCCTCCCGGCCGGTGGCCTCGCTCAGCCGCTTGGCCGCCCGGCCGGTGGGCGAGGCCAGCACGTAGGAGCGCCGGGTTGCGTCCAGCAGGCGAATGATGGCCAGCGTACACGTGGTCTTGCCTGTGCCCGGACCGCCGGTCATCACCGTCACCCGCTCGGTCAGCGCGGTGCGCACGGCGGCTTGCTGCTGCGCGGTCAGGCGCAGGCCGGTGTCGCGCTGCACCACGGCCAGCCCCTGGGGCCAGTCGAAGCTGCGGAAGACGAAGCAGCGATCCTCGACCGCGTCCATCAGCCGCCGCAGCCGGCCGGCCACGCCCACTTCCCCGTAGTAAAACGGGGTCAGGTAGACGGCGCGCTCCTCGGCCAGGCCCGTCCCGCCGGCCAGCGGCTCCACGTGGACTTGCTCGTCCTGGCGCAGGGTCTCGATGGCTACAGCCGCCAACGGCTCGGCCACGTCCAGCAGCCTGGCGCTGTCCTGCACCAGCTCGGCCTGCGGCACATAAACGTGCCCCTCGTCAGCTTTCTTGCCCAAGGTGTAGGCCACGCCGGCCGCCACCCGCTCCGGCGCGTCAGGCGCGATGCCCAGATTGCGGGCGATCTTGTCGGCGGTGATGAAACCGATGCCGTGGATGTCCCTCGCCAGCCGGTAGGGGTCGTTGTTGACCACGCCGGCCGCGCCGTCGCCATAGTGCTTGTAGATGCGCACGGCCAGCGCCGGGCTGACGCCGTGGCTTTGCAAGAAGACCATCACCTCGCGGATCTGGCGCTGCTCGTGCCAGGCCGACTTGATCTGCGCTACCCGCTTGCGACCGACGTTCAGCACCTCGTAAAGTCGCTCTGGCTGTTCATCGATGACCGTGAGCGTGTCGGCGCCAAACTTGCGCACAATGCTCTGAGCGATCTTGGGACCAATGCCCTTGACCAGCCCGCTGCCCAGGTACTTCTCGATGCCGGCGGCCGTGGCCGGCAGCACCGAGGCGTAGCGCTCGACCTTGAACTGCCGGCCGTATTGGCCGTGGACCGTCCACTCCCCCTCCAGGCGCACGTGCTCGCCCACCTGCACGCCCAGCATGTTGCCGATCAGCGTCACCTCGTAGTCCTTGCCCTCAGGGATCAGGCGGGCGACGGTGTAGCCGTTCTCCTCGTTGTGAAAGGTGATGCGCTCGACGGCGCCTTCGAGGGTGGGCATGGGGAAGGGGGAAAGGGAAAAGGTAGATTGGTGATTGGTAGATTGGTACGGTGGTAAATTGGTGGTTGCCGCCGCCGCAGATAGGTTTGCGTGGTCCAGGCTACGCGTGCCCCAAGCTACCAATCTACCAATCTACCACTTCACCAATCTACCACCAATCTACTGCTGCTGCCAGCGCACAATGAACGTGCGCGTCTCGCCAGACACGCCCAAGTCCCATGCCTCCGACACCTGATTGCCGCCCGGATCGGCCACCCAGGCCCGGAACGTGCCTTCGCTGAGAGGCATCTCGATCTTGGCGTTGAACAGGAACTCGCTAGGATAGCCGGCGTCGCCGCGCAGGAAGGCGGGCCCGAACTCAATCTCTTGCCGCTCGCCCGATGGAGCCTGCACAACCAGCTTGTAGCCAGTCACCGGGCTATTGAGATCCAGCGCGGCGTTGTACAGTCCGCCGAAGACCGACACCAGGGGATTGCTGTTGGGACGCGGCTCTATCGAGCGCTTCGCGAAGCGAAAAGTGGGCGCGGGCGGCTGGGTCGGCGCAGGCGGCTGAGTGGGCTGTGCGGGCGGCCGCACCACGGCCGGCGGACGCGTGGGCGCAGGTGTCGCGGTGGGGGGCGCCGGGATGTTCTGCGCCACCTGGATCAACCCAGGGTCGCCCGTCACTTCCACCAGCCGCGCCACGACCCAGACGTTTTGGCCGTTGACGCAGCAGACCTCGTACCAGTCGCCGGCCGCGTTGCTGGAGACGATGTCCAGTTCCGTGCCGGTGGCCACCTGGCCGGCCTCGGGATAGGCCGTGCCGGGGCCGGTGCGCACGTTGACCTGGCCGTCGCCGCCGATGATGGCCTTGGGCGCGGCTGGCGTCGGCGTGTCGGTGGGCAGGGGGGTGGGGGTGTCGGTTGGCAGGGGCGTGGCCGTGGGCACGGGCGTGTCCGTGGGGATGACGGTAGGTGTAAAAGTAGGCCGCATCGGCCGGGTCGGCGTCGGCTCCGGTTCGGGCGTCGCCGCCGGGCCGCAGGCTGCCAGCAAGACAGCCAACAACATCAGCGTCAAGATGGGCCAGAGATGTCGTGTTCGCAACATGGGAAATGCCTCCTGAAGGCAAAGGATGGTCAATGCCAAAGCGCGCCTGCCAAGGCTGCGCTTGTGGCCATTGTAGCACAGCGCGGGCGTCTGGGCTATTTTGCTAGCCAGCCGGCCCGAATCAGCCGGAGGTCTCGATACGGCGCAGACGGGTTTCGATACGCCGCAGACGGCTACTCAACCCACGGCTACTCGACCAACGGATTGCGCGCGGGTTGAGTAGCGGGTTGAGGGCGCACAACTCGCATGAGGGCGGCCAACTTCAGCGTATCGAAACCCATCGGAGGTCTCGATACGGCGCAGACGCCTACTCGACCAACGGATTCTGCAAAGCGCAAAAAAACCTGTTGAGGCCGCAAAACGTACTGCCGCCTCAACAGGTTCTCACGCCAGCAGCGTCGGCCAGGTTCAGAGCGCCAGCCAGTCCCTCAGAACGCCCGCCAGATCCGGCTGGCCGATCTCTTGCAGTTCGTAGCGCACCCGCTGGGCCGGCTGCTCGATCTGCACCACCCGGCTCAGGTCGATGGGGGTGGCGATGATCACCAGGTCGCATGGCGTGGCGTTGATGGTGGCCTGCAGGTCGGCCTGCTGCTGCCCGCCGTAGCCCATGGCCGGCAGCAAGGGACCGGTGGCGGGGTATTTGGCGAAGGTCTCGGCGATGGAACCCACCGCCCAGGGCCGCGGGTCGATGATGCGGGCTGCGCCGAAGCGCCGCGCCGCCACCACGCCCGCGCCATAGGCCATCTCGCCGTGGGTCAGGGTCGGGCCATCCTCGACCACCAGCACGTCCTTTCCGCGGATGGCGGCCGGGTCGTCCACGAAGATCGGGCTGGCCGCTTCCACCACCAGCGCGTCGGGATTGACCAGGCGGATGCTGTCGCGCACGGCCGCTACGCCGTTCAGGTCGGCCGTGTCGATTTTGTTGATCACCACCACGTCGGCCATGCGCAGGTTGGTCTCACCGGGGTGGTAGCTCAGCTCGTGGCCGGGGCGGTGCGGATCAGCCACGACAATGTGCAGGTCGGGCCTGAAGAAGGGCAGGTCGTTGTTGCCGCCGTCCCAGACGATCACGTCGGCCTCCTGCTCTGCCTGGCGCAGGATCGCCTCGTAGTCCACGCCCGCGTAGACGATCACGCCCCGGTCGATGTGCGGCTCGTACTCCTCGCGCTCTTCGATGGTGCAGTTGTGGCGCTCCAGGTCGTCATAGCTGGCAAAGCGCTGCACGGCCTGCGCCGCCAGATCGCCATAGGGCATAGGATGGCGGATGGCCACGACCCGCTTGCCCTCGCCGCGCAGAATGTCGCACACCCGGCGCGTGGTCTGGCTCTTGCCGCTACCCGTGCGCACCGCGCAGATGGCTACCACCGGCTTGCTGGAGATGAGCATGGTGTGCTTCGGCCCCATCAGGCGATAGTCCGCGCCGGCCGCCAGCACCTGCGAGGCCTTGTGCATCACCGTCTCGTGGCTGACGTCGCTGTAGGCGAAGACCACCTGGTCGACGGCCAGCTCACGGATCAACGGGTCCAGCTCAGCCTCAGCGTGGATCGGGATGCCCTGAGGGTAGAGCTCGCCAGCCAGCTCGGCCGGGTAGACCCGCCCCTCGATGTCGGGAATCTGCGTGGCTGTGAACGCCACGACCTGGTAGCGGGGATTGTTGCGGAAGAAGACGTTGAAGTTGTGGAAGTCGCGGCCCGCCGCGCCCATGATCAGAACGCGTTGGGTTAGGGAGAAGGTGCTCGTCATTGAGTGGAAACTCCTTTGTTTGGGGGAATGGAATGGGTGTCAAGTGTCACGTGTCATGTGTCACGTGTCGCCATCCACCTGACACCTGACACATGACACGTGATACTCACGGCTCACGGCTCGCTGCCCGCTGCGCGCTTGCGGTACATCCAGGTGGCCAACACGATGCTCAAGACGTAAAGCGCCAACAGGGGCAGCATGACGATGGCCATGTTAACCGGATCGATGGTGGGGGTGATGATCGAGGCCAGGATGGCGATGGCTACCACAGCGATGCGCCAGCCGCTACGCAGCGTCTGCGGTGTGATGATGCCCAGCCGCGCCAGCGCGGCGATGATCAGCGGCATTTCAAAAGCGATGCCCACCCACAGGATGATGCGGTTGGTGAAGCTAATGTAGCTGCTGACGCGAAAGTTGCCCTGGATGCCGCCGAAGTTCGCCAGGAAAGGCACGGCCACCGGCAACATCACGTAATAGGCAAAGGCCGCGCCGGCCAGGAAGAACAGGAAAATGAAGGGCAAGGCAACGAACAGCCCGCGCTTCTCATGGGGCATCAATCCCGGCACGATGAAGGCCATCACCTCGTAAACAATGATTGGCATGGCCAGCATCGCGCCAGCCAGCAGCGATACACGCATGTAGACGCCGATCGGCTCGGTCAGCTCGATGGCCTGCAACTGCTCCAATCCGCCGATGGGCACGGTCAGGAAGGCCAGCACCTGGGGCGCGACCAGGAAAGCCAGCGCCGTACCTACCGCCAACGCGATAACCGCCACCATCAGCCGCCGGCGCAGCTCGTCCAGATGCGGCAGCAGGGCCTGGATGGTCGCCGGCAGTTCCCACGGCTGCTGCTCATTGCTCATGGGGGGGGTCCTCAACCACTGGGGACAGATCGGCAGGCTGCTGGCTTGGGCGGGCGTTGGACTGCGAAGACTGCTGCTCGTCGGGCGGCGCCGGCCGGCTGGGGGCGTCGAGCGCAGCTTGACTGACCAATTCGGGCGGGGCGATCAAGTTGTTGTCAGTTTCGGAATCGGCTGTAGGGGGCAGGGGAGCGGGCGCAGGCCTGGCTGCCGGTGGGGGCTGGCGGCCGGCCAGATCATCCAGGGTCAGTTGCCGGTTCAGCTCAGCGTTGAACTGCTGCCACGTGCGGGTGAACTGGGAAAGGGTCTTGACAACCTTGGCCCACTGGCGGATCAACTGCGGCAGGCGCTCTGGCCCCATCACCAACAGCACAATCAACAGGATCAGCAGCAGCTCGCCGGTGCCGATGCCCAGAAAGTTCATGCTGCTACAGCCCCGACCGGCGCCGCCGCCGGCGTCAGGCCCCCATATCCCTCCGGCGGCAGGTCATCGCCCAGCGAAGGCTGCGGCGTGGCCGTCAGCAGCGCGCCCAGCACACCGTTGACGAAGCGGGGGCTGCTGTCGCTACCGAAGACCTTGGCCATCTCGACGGCCTCGTTGATCGCCACTTTAGCAGGGGTGTCCATCTCCGCGTCGCTTAGCTCGAAAATCGCGATGCGCAGGATGTTGCGGTCTACCACGGCCATCTGGTCCAACGGCCACTCCGGCGCATGTTGGGCGATCAGCGTGTTGATGCGATGGCGGTGGATCAGCACGCCTGCCATCAGCCGGCGGGCAAAGGCCTCGACGGCTGGCGGCAACTGCTGCTCGGCCAGGCGCGCGTCCAGCGCGTCGCCCGGCGGATGGTCGGCTACGTCTGCCTCGTAGAGCGCCTGCAGGACGGCCATGCGGGCCTTGCGTCGCAGTTTCATAGGGCACCTTTGCCGCCGGCGTCGAACACGATCTCGTCGATGAAGACGTTGACCGAGCGCACCTCCATGCCTGCCATGTCCTCCAGCGCGCGGGCGATCTGTGTCTGCAGGACCTTGCCCAGGTCGGTGAGGCTGGCGCTGGGATCGGCGATGACGTGGACGTCTACCGTGACCGCATTGTCGTCGGACAGCTCGATGCGCAGCCCTTCGGCTTGGGCGCCCTTACCGCGCAGACGCGGCAGGCTGGGGGGCATGCGCGGGGCCAGACGCAACACGCCCGGATGGGCCAGCGTCGTCATACGCACGATAGTGGTCAGCACGCCCGGTGCAATCGTCACCGCGCCCGGAGGCAGTTCGTATTGTTCGTCCATGTCGCTCTTGGGGAGAGTGAACGGTGAACAGTGAACAGTGAACAGTGAACAGTGGTCGGCGTCTGGCGAAACTGTCTACTGTTTACTGCTCACTGTCTACTGCATCACCAGGCCGCCGTCCACACTCAACACCTGGCCAGTGATGAAGCTGGCCTCGTCGGAAGCCAGGAAGGCCACGGCGGCGGCCACGTCTTCGGGCGTGCCCAGCCGGCCCAGCGGTGTGGCATCGACCGCGCGTTGGGTGTTGTCGCCCTCGGCCAGCAGGCCCTCGGTCAGAGCGGTGGGCACGAAGCCGGGCGCCACCACGTTGACGGTGATGTTGCGGCTGCCCAGTTCCTTGGCCAGCGATTTGCTGAAGCCGACCACCGCCGCCTTGCTGGCCGCATAGTTGGTCTGGCCCGCCTGGCCGGCCAGGCCGGAGACGCTGCTGATGTTGACGATCCGACCGGTCTTGCGCTTGACCATCGGGCGCGCGACGGCCTTGCAGCAGTTGAACACGCTCTTGAGGTTGGTGTCGATCACGGTGTTCCACTGCTCTTCCTTCATCAGCATGATCAAGGTGTCGCGCGTGGTGCCCGCGTTGTTGACCAGCACGTCGATCTGGCCGTAGGCAGCCAACGTCTGCTGCACCAGGCGCTGGGCCTCGTCGAAGCGGCTGACATCGGCCTGGATCACCAAGGCCTCGCCGCCTGCGCCGCGGATCAGCTCTGCCACAGCCTCCGCGCCCTCAGCGCTGCTGTTGTGGTTGATAACCACTTTGGCCCCTTCGCCGGCCAGACGCAGGGCAATAGCGCGGCCAATGCCGCGGCTGGCCCCGGTCACAATGGCAACTTTACCTTCGAATCGTCGCATGGTGTCTCGTATTGTGTGGAGGTGCCGGGCACTGGGCGGCCCTTTGACGGGCGTCAACTGTTCAACGCACCGCCGCCCAGTGCCCGGCACCTGTTCTATTCGATCAACGCCCGCAGCCGCTCGATCCCGTCCGGGTCGCTCACGGCCAGCCGGTTGACGCCGCGCTCGATACGCTTCATCAGGTTGGCCAGCACGTCGCCGGAGCCAACCTCGACCACCAGATCGACGCCCTGGGCGGCTACATACTGCATCGACTCGGTCCAGCGCACGGAAGCCGTCAACTGGCCGGCAAGGTCGGCGCGAATGGCATCCACAGTCAGCAAGGGCTGAGCGTGGACGTTGCCGATCACCGGCATGGCCGGCGGCTGGATGGGTGTGGCCTCGATGGCCTGGCGCAGCGCGTCGGCAGCCGGAATCATCAACGGCGAATGGGCTGCGATGCTGACCGCCAGGCGCACGACCTTCTTGGCGCCGGCCTGGCGGGCCAGGTCCATGGCCAGGTCCAGCGAATGATTGTCGCCGGAAATGACCGTCTGGCCGGGGCAGTTGTCGTTGGCCATCTGCACCACGCCGCCGCTCAGGTCAGCCGCCTGCATGCACAGCGCCACCACCTCGGCTGCGTCCAGCCCCAGGATGGCAGCCATGCCGCCGGGGCTGCGCAGGCCGGCCTCCTTCATCAACCGGCCGCGCTCGCGCACCAGGCGCAGCGCGTCGGGATAGCCCAGAGAGCCGGCCGCAACCAGCGCCGAATACTCGCCCATGCTGTGGCCGGCCACAGCCAGCGGCGCGGGCAGGTCGGGCAGCGCCTCGCCCAGGG
>JBAQCH010000258.1:0-1821 GCA_049294015.1 Anaerolineae bacterium | reverse complement strand
CCCAACATCCTCTACACCGACGGCTTCGAGGCTGGCATCGGCGGCTGGACCACCCCGGCCGGCGTGGGAACCAACACCTGGGCCATCGCTACGACCAACCCGCACAGCGGCGTCAACCACATGCGCGGCCTCGACCCGGCCACGGCCACCGACCAGCGCCTGGTGTCGCCAGCGATCGCGCTGCCCACCGGCGAGAACCCGGTGGTGCTCAAGTTCTGGCACGTGCCGAACATGGAGAACAGCGGCACGACGGCCTGCTTCGACGGCGGCATCCTGGAGGTGTCCAGCGACGGCGGGACAACCTGGACCCAGGTGCCCAACGCCAACCTGCTGGTGGGACCCTACACCGGCGCCATCTCCAGCAGCTTCAGCAACCCGCTGGCCGGCCTGCAGGCCTGGTGCGGCGGCACGGCCTACAGCAACGTGATCGCCGACGTCAGCTCCTACGCCGGCCAGACGGTGCAGTTCCGCTTCCGCCTGGGCTCGGACAGCTCCGTGGCTGACGTGGGCTGGGACGTGGACGACGTGATGGTGCAGAGCTGCCAGGCGTCCGTCGTCGATCCCAACATCGACGTCAGCCCGCTCAGCCTGAGCGCCACACAGGCCACCAACACTACTACCCAGCAGACGCTGACCGTGGCCAACACGGGCGGCGGCACGCTGAACTGGCAGATCACTGAGGACACGCTGCTGGCGACACCGATTGGCTCTGCGCCGCAGATGGCTGCGCCCTCTGCGGGCACGACTGGCAGCCGCAGCGCGCCTGGCGGCGGCGCGGCGCCGATCGTATACAGCTCGCCGGCTGACTTCAGCGAAGACTTCGCTGACATCACCAATCTGCCTGGCTGGTTCTTCCAAAACAACTCGTCGCCGCTGGGGCTGACCAACTGGTTCCAGGGCAACGACACAGTCTTCCCGGCCCACGCCGGTGCATCGACTGCCTACATCGGCGCCAACTTCAACAACACCAGCGGCGCAGGCGACATCAGCAACTGGATGCTGACGCCGCAGTTGAACCTGGCTAACGGCGACACCATCTCCTTCTGGACCCGCACGGCCACCGGAAGCAGCTGGCCTGACCGGGTGGAGCTGCGACTGAGCACGGCCGGCGCGAGCACCAACGTGGGCACGCTGGCCACCGATGTGGGCGACTTCACGACCCTGCTGCTGTCGGTCAACCCGACGCTGGTTGCCGGCGGCTACCCTGAGGTGTGGACGCAGTACACAGCCACCCTAAGCGGCATCTCCGGCGGCGCCAGCGGACGCATCGCCTTCCGCTACTTCGTGACCAACGGCGGCCCCAGCGGCGCCAACTCCAACTACATCGGCATCGACACGGTGGAGTACACGGCCGCCCAGACAGTCGTCTGCGATGCGCCTTCGGCAATCCCATGGCTGTCTGAGTCGCCGAGCAGCGGTTCTAACGCCGGCAGCACCAACACGCCGGTTCAAGTCACCTTCGACTCGACCGGCCTTGCCGTCGGCATCTATACCGCGAACCTCTGTGTGACCAGCAACGATCCCAACCCTGGCCCCGGCAACGGCACCAATCTGGTGATCGTGCCGGTCACCCTGACTGTCCAGCCGCCGACCGCGGTGACGCTGAGCAGCGTGACCGCTGCGTCCAGCCAGTCCCCGGCCCCCCTGGCCGGCCTGCCGCTGGCGGCGCTGCCGTTGGCTGCGGGTGCAGCTATGGCGGGCGCACTGGCCTTCCTGCGCCGCAAGCAGTAAGTACGGTCTGCTAGTGGTGCGTCAATCATGATCTGCGGAGTTCGCATGCCCACATGCGCACCCGGCGTCTGGGGACGCCTACTCCTCAAC
>JBAQCH010000257.1:0-8397 GCA_049294015.1 Anaerolineae bacterium | reverse complement strand
GCGGGCACGGTCGGAGACCGGCCCGAGCAGGTAATGTGCGATTTGGTGCGGGCTCGGTCAGAGACCGGCCCGAGCGCGCCAAGGATTAACTCGGACGGGCACGGTCGGAGACCGGCCCGAGCGAGATAGTGTGTGAGCAAAGGACATATCTCATGGAAAACACCGCCAACGTCAAAGCTTTCATCCAACACCACTTCCGCCACTTCAACGGCGCTGCCCTGGTCGACGCGGCGCAGGGCTACGAGACCTTCCTGGCCGGCGGGGGCCGCATGCTGCTGGCCATGGCCGGCGCCATGAGCACAGCCGAGCTGGGGTTGTCGCTGGCCGAGATGATCCGCCGCGACAAGATCCACGCCATCAGCTGCACCGGCGCCAACCTGGAGGAGGACATCTACAATCTGGTGGCCCACGACCACTACGTGCGCATCCCCAACTGGCGCGACCTGACGCCCGAGGATGAGCACGAGCTGTTGGGCCGCCATCTGAACCGCGTTACCGATACCTGCATCCCCGAGGAAGAGGCCATCCGCCGCATCGAGGACGCCATTCTGGACGAGTGGCTGCGGGCCGACCGCCTGGGCGAGCGCTATTTCCCCCACGAGTTCCTTTACCGCGTGCTGCGCAGCGGCCGGCTGGAGCGCTTCTATCAGATCGATCCCAAGGATAGCTGGATGGTTGCGGCCTGCGAGA
This sequence comes from Anaerolineae bacterium, assembly GCA_049294015.1. Taxonomy (GTDB): domain Bacteria; phylum Chloroflexota; class Anaerolineae; order JAAEKA01; family JAAEKA01; genus JAAEKA01. The sequence goes on along the minus strand of JBAQCH010000257.1, from coordinate 7,707 downwards.
AGAACCTGCCCATCTTCGTCCCTGGCTGGGAAGACTCGACCAGCGGCAACATTTACGCCTCACACTGCATCAGCGGAACGATTCGGAACGTCCACACCGTGCGCACGGGCATCGAGGCGATGATGGCCCTGGCCGGCTGGTACAGCGAGGAGGCGCAGGCCGGCCCGTTGGGCTTCTTCCAGATCGGCGGCGGCATCGCCGGCGACTTCCCCATCTGCGTCGTGCCGATGCTGCGCCAGGACTTGGAGATGCGCGACACGCCGTTGTGGGGCTACTTCTGCCAGATCAGCGACTCGACCACCAGCTACGGCTCCTATTCCGGCGCGGTGCCCAACGAGAAGATCACCTGGGAGAAGCTGGACATCAGCACCCCCAAGTTCCTGGTGGAGTCGGACGCGACCATCGTGGCCCCTCTGATCTTTGCCTACGTGCTGGCGAGCTGATCCAAAGGTTTGGCGATTCGGAACCCTGTTACTCCCAATGTTCCAAGTGGACGCCTGTCGGCTCGAAATGCGCAACGTTAGTTGTGACCACGGAAAGTTGGTGGTATATCGCCGTCGCGGCAATCAACGCATCGGGAAACGAAAGCTGGATACCCTGCCGAGCAAGTTGATAGATCATGCGCCCCGCTCGGTCAGCGATGTGGCCCGTCACCGGAAGGCTATCCAATGCGTCTAGAAGCTCCATGGTTACAGCTTCCTCTTGGGGTCGCATACCAGCCAATATCTCGGCGCGCGTCACTACGGAGATAAACATGCTGCCTCGTTGGCCCCATCGAAGCAAGAGTCCAGCGACGGGTCTCCGCTGACGGAGATGCCGGATCAAGACATTGGTGTCAAGTAGAAGGTCAGCCATTACCTGCCTGAACTTCTGCTATCTCATCTATGGGCAGCGGCATCCAGGTCTCGCGCAGTCGTCGCACATAGCGATCGATGTCTTCGTCAGTCCTAAATTCGGGATAGCGCTCATCAGACCAGGCGCCGCTCGACTTCTCAATAGCCTTGAGCAGCCGTTCCTGCCGCAACGCGCGCTCGGTCGCTTCGACGATGAAAGCATTTCGTTCGCGCGGAGCGATTACTGCTTCCATTACTTCCAATAGGGGCTCTGGAAAAGTTACATTGATTCGTCGCTTGTTTACGATTGCTACAGCCATTTCTGTGCCTCCTGTTGATGGAGGCAGTATACACCGAGAAAACCCACGCGTCAAAGGCACCACTACCATCCTCTTGCAGGGCAACCAGCTGCCACATACGGTCGCTCACGCATCTGCCACCCAATAGCGAGGTCATCCCGCGATATATCAGACGTTGAGCCGAGCCTGCCGGGCTGCGGCCCAGCTATCATCCATGCGCGCCAAGCGCTGCTTGGCCAGGTTCTGGCGCATGATCCAGCGCACGTCGCCTTCGTCGGCCACGGCCTGGGCCAGCTCGATGTTGCCGAGCGGGCCGGGCAGCCCCGACTCGGCCAGCAGATAGGGATCCCAGTCGTCCAAGCCGCGTAGAGTCTGGCGATACTCGTTGCGCTTGCTCATGTTATGGCTTGAACACCGGGATGTACACCTCGAACACCGCCGCCGGATCGCGCGGGTCGAAGGTTTCGCCGTACAGCTCCAACTCTGGCCCTGACGTGCGCGCGTAGCCCGACGCCGGCAGCCAGACGCCATAGATGTGATCGAACACGGCGCGCAAGGTCGGGATCGTGCAGGGAAAGACGGCGTAGTGCTGGGCCGGGACGTTGAACGACACCATGCCATCGGGGATGTCTTCCGTCGTGTTGACCTGCACACCGGCCATGTAGTCGAACTCGCCTGACTCCATGTCCATGTTGTTGGTCAGGCCATAGGCCACCTCAGGGCCGGCCACGTGGCGGATCTCGCCCATGCGCGGCCCGAACTCGTCCCACAACTGGCCGGGGACCTTGCCCTGCGGCCTGACCCGCATCATCATGCCCACCAGCGTAAAGGCCGGCAGCGAAACAAACTGGGGTTCCATCGCTATAGCTCCTTTGAGTATGACAGTGGCCGTCGCAACGCCACCAACCTACCACTCTACCAATTTACCAGTCACCTTGTCACCTTGTCACCCTGTCATCCGAACCGCTCCACCGGATGCCGCAACACCGTCTTCATCTTCTCCGGCGCGGCCCGGCGCGGGTCGCCCAGATAGATCTCGTGGTGTTTTCTTGCCATGTGATAGCCGTTGGTCGCAGCGAAGGCCTCCATCCTGGCGACGGTGGCCGGCTCCTCGCTGTAGGGGCCGATGTGCATGGTCTGAACGCACAGCCCCTCGCGCCAGCGCTCCAGGCGCAGCTTGCCCAGGGCCGGGCTGTCGCTGCGCTTCTTGCGTAGCTGCGTCAGGCCATCGGAGAACATCTCTGGGGTGACGAAGTCCGGCTGCAGGATCATGGCCGTCCAGAACCAGTTGTCCTTGACCGCGATGTCGAAGCGGCCGTCCTCAACCCACCACAGCGCCTCCAGACCCATCACCGTGTAGTCGATGGGATCCTGGGCCCGCTGTTTGGCCATGAACTTCAGCGTGTAGGAGATGCCGTAGAGGGCCTGCAGCGCCTCGGCGAAGGCCGGCGACAGGCCCGGCTCCGAGCCCGGCTCGATCGCGCCGTCGATCATGGCGAACTGCAAGTCCGGCACGTCCACCAACTGAACCTGCTTGGCCGAGGGCGCGTAGAGATGCTTCAGGTCCTTGCGCAAATCGAGCTTCTGCATAGATGCCTCCATTTATCCTGCGCCGGACGCGCCGCCGCCCGATGCGCCGCCGCCGCCGCCAGCCCCGCCTCCGCCGCTGCTGAACGACGACTGGCTGGCGACCATCACTGCGATGAAAGCAGCCGACGAGTCGTCGCTTTGCAGCGCCTGGAACCAGGGCGGCGCGCTGAAGCCGCTCTGCTGCTGATAGCGCTTGGTCCAGGCCTCGCCCAGGCCAAAGCCGGCCGCGTAGGGCAGGAAGCGGTCGAAGCGGCTCACGTCCAGCATGTCGGCCTTGCCCTTGGTCACATCCTTGAGGTAGCCGACAAAGCCCTGCCAGTCAGCCGCGGCCCGCTCGCCCTGCTCGGTCCAAGTCGAAAGGGTCGCGGCCACGATCACCCCCACCAGGCCGACAAGGAACAGCCCGGTTCCGAGGCCAGCCAGCACCGCCGCGGCCGGCAGCAGGCCCCATTGCGCGTTCTCAGCCGCTACCGCGCCCCAGATCAGGCCGATGCCGAAGCCCACGCCGCCCAGCAGCATCGCCATCACCGTTGCTGCGATCAACCGTTGGCGCTGGGCCTGGCGCTGGCGGTCCAGCAGCCCAGCCAGCGCCAGCTCCTCGTCCAACGGCTCGTTGAACAGCTTGGCGTGCTGAGCCAGACGGGTCGCCACATCGGAGAGTGCGATCTCGTCGTCCAGGCCGCGCTTGGTCTTGAACAACGCCTCGATCAGCCCTTGTTCGTAAGGCGTGAGCGCGCCTGCTGCCGGCTGGCGGCGCAGCGCGAAGCTGCGGCCCCAGCGGCTGGCCGTCTCGTCGATGCTTAGCGCGCCGCGCTGCGCCAGGTCAAAAATTGCAGCCAAGGCAGGGTTGCCGTTGCTGACCAACTTGGCCGCCACGGCCGGCGCGGCCTGGCCGGGCGGCTCTGTCGCCTTGAAGGGCGCGGCCGGCTGGGCCGTCCAAGAGCGGCGGAAGCGGCGCGCGTAGCCGATCACCAGCCCGCCGCCGATCAGCACCGTCACCAAGCCGACGCCCAAGCCAAGGATCAGGGCTGGCCTGACCTGGACCGCTCGTTCGGCCTGAGCACTTTGCCAGGCCGGCGGCGCGTTGACCAGGCTGCCGGGCGCAAAGCGCGCCTCGACGACCACGTCCTCGTCGGCGCCGATGTTTTGCACCTGCAAGACAGCCTGGTCCTCGCCCATCTCCACCGTTGCGTTGGCGCCCTGCACGGCAGGCTGGCTCAACAGTGGGGCCGACGGCGGATAGCTCAGCTTGACCGTGGAGGAGGCGATCTCGTAGTCGTGCTCCTCTGGGATGGCGCGCCAGATCAGCGCGTCGGCGTCGTCCAGTTGACGAATGGCTCCTTGGACCCGATAAGCCAAACCAAAGCTATGGCTGGCGTCCGTGGTCGGCGGCAGATGCCACGTGACCTTGAGCGGGTCGCCAGCTTCGATCTCCACCTGGCCGGGCCCGGTTCCCTGCGGCAGCACCTGGCCGTCCAGGCTGGCCTGCAGGCGGTCTATGCCGTCGATCTCGTTGAAAGCCAGGTCCCGGAAGACGTAGCTGAACGGCCCACCCTCGAAACGGAAGTCCACCGTCTCGCTGACGATCAGCGAACCGTCGGACTGGATGGTCAGATCGACGTCGAAGCGGTCGGCGGAATATCGCTTGCCGTCATCGCCGCACCCTGACAGAATGGCAGAGGTGATGACAAAGAGCAAGACGAGAATGAGTAACCTTCGCACCATTACAACCTCCAATCAATCTGCCAGAATTCGCAAGTGGCGGGCTGCCGTAGCCGGCCACTTGCGAGTTCTTCACACGCTTTATGGTCGCGGCTCCCGCACCATGGTCCACACCATGATGTCCTGATGGGGAACCTGTTCTGCTGTCGCCACAGCGAAGCCGTGCCGGCGGTAGAAGGCGACATTGCGCTCGGTTTGAGTTTCCAGGTAGCACGGCGCACGAGCGGCGTCGGCCTGGGCCAGCACTGGCTGCAAGAGCTGGCCGCCGACGCCTTGCCCCTGGTAAGGCGGATCGACGCCCAGCGCCCAGAGATACCAGTGCGGCCGGGTCATGACCTGCTTATGAGTCTTCTCGATGTAGCCGATGACGTCCATGAAGCGCTGCCGCGCCGCGCTGGAGAAACCAAAGACCGGTCGCTGCAGGGCAAAGCCGGTGCGCAGCGAGCGCCACAGCGTGACCTCGTGTTGGCCGGGCAGTGTCCAGCAGGCTACGCCGTGCAGCCCTGTCGTCGTGTCGACCTGGCCATAGCGCAGAGCCACCGTCAAGACCCCGTCGAACACCCGGCGCAGCGCGCGTGACCGTTCCTGTGGATCAGGGAAGATGTGCGTGTAGGCTGGGTCGTCCTGAAAGGAGCGCGTGAATAGATCAGCCGCTGGCGCTTTCTGTGCTGCGGTCAGCCGAGCGAGGTTCAAATCGTTGAGGTCGATAGGCATGGGCGAAAAGCCTCAGGCTGTCTGCAGCGCCTGGGCAATCCCGCTCGCCCAAGCCTCGATGGCCTCCCAGTCGCGAAAGTCACCGGTGGGGGCTTTGATGCCCTTGATCAGTACCTTCTCGGCCAGGTTGAGCTTCTTAGTGTCGATCTCACCGTGGAAGAAGGCGATGTCGCGCGATTGGATGCGGTCGGCGATGGGCTGCAAGGCTTCGGGAAAGCGCCAGCCTTTCATCAGCTCGACTGCGTCGCCCTCGCCGGTGGGGCCGCTGGAGAAGAGCCAGGTGGGCCGGCCGGCCAGCGCAGCCTCGTGGGCCTCCAGCCAGGCTGCGGCCTCCTTGCGCCATGAGCCGGCGTAGACTGCGCTGCCCAGCACGACGGCGCTGTAGCCGGCTGGGTCGCCGGCCTTGTCAGCCGAAACGACATCTGCCTGCAAGCCGGCCTGACGCAGGGATTGCCCGATGCGCTCGGCGATCTCGGCCGTGGCGCCGTATTTGGTGGCGTAGGCCACCAGCACCTTGTTGGTCATGGGTGTCTCCTTAACAGATCTCGGCATGGTTCAATCTGTTTCAATCCAGCTTCACAATTCATCGCGGAGTGAGCACCCCCAGGTGCGGCTTATGGGCGCAAAACCCGCACGTGGGCGTGCTCGACTCCGCGAAAATTGTGAAGCTTCAGGCGCCCGCCAATGAACCATGCCCAGATTTCGGAAGTTGCCGGCTCAACCGCATTACGAAGTTCAACCGGCCAGTCATCGCTGTGCCGAAAACGGCAACTTCCGAAATCTATGACGCCTGCGCCTGCTCGGCCAGGTGTTTTTGATAGGCCTTCCAGCCAGGGCACCAGCCGGTGTGCCAGCGCCACAGGCGCGCCATCAACGACTTGGGCTTGGCCTCGGCCTTCATGCGCAAGGCGCAGGTCTCGCAGCCAAAGGTCTTCTGTTCTGGGTTTTGCTCTTCTGTTGGCATGGTTCTGTCTCCTTGAGGACACTGTGCAGCGGAACTATCTGCTGATGCTCTTGTCACCATTGTAATCTCTTTTGGCGCCATATTGATCCACCAGATGATGGGGCTGGGCATGGCCAAGTGGCCAGTACTACGGTGGGTTATCTATCCTGGTCGTTTCGCTCTCGAGAAGAGTCGTCCAGCCACGCCTGCTTGTACCAGTGGTCGTTGGCTTGTGATGTCTTGTCTTTTGCCGTGCGCATGACAGCTATCTGGGTTGCTGCAAATCCACCACCCAAGACTCCCAGCAGCGTTCCAAACATCAAGACATCGGCAAGCGGTATGTTCTCGCGGCTGAACAAAGCCAACAATCCCACCAGAACGTTGCCGATGACAACGCCCGAAGCCAGGCTAACTGCTATCTGTTGAAGCAATGTGCGGTTCATGGCGCCCACATCTCCGTGAACCCAATCGGATCGACCAGTAACCACAGTATACGCCCATCTCTCCAGCGACGTTATGACGCAGATCATATCGGCGCACCCTTAACAAAATGTTAACTCGCTGCCAAGGAAAGGCCAACAGCACCTTAACCCGGTCCGGCTATCATGGGTGCACATTGCCACGCCATTTGCTCCTGCCGCCTGAGGTGACCATGACGAAGACGAGCACGAACAGACCATCATCCTCCCCGACCGATAGCCAGCGCGATGCGCTCGCAAGGCTCCAGCGCATCTACGGCCGCAGCAGCATTGCGCCCGACATCTTCGGCCGCCGGCCGGCGCTGCCCAGCGAGATCGAACGGCTGGCGAAGATCTGCCAACAGCCGGCCGATCCATCCTCTGATGGCTGAAGTGGGTCAAGCTGCTCTCCGGCCAGCCCGCAGAGCGGGATGCGTCCGCCGCCCGCGCCAGCATTCGCAGCGTAATACGCCCAGAGATCGCTGTAGGCGCAACTAGCCAAAACTGGCGAGTCGGCTAGCCAAAATTGGCCAGTGTGGCTATTGACAAACAAGTAAGGCGGATAGTAAACTGGATAAAGCACGTGGCATTGAGTCACCGGCAAGCTGCCGCATTTCTAAATTCAAGGAGAGGAACCATAAAATCTGTCTTGTGCATGTTTCTGGCGTTAGCAATGAGTCTATCAATCGCCTATGGAGCTTCCACTGTACTATGAACAAACGCTACTACTTCATACTGCTGATCATCCTGTTGTGTATGATCTTAGGCAGCGGGTTCTGGTGGGCGTCCAGCCGCATCCAGGCTCAGGACCCTTCACCTCTTGCCAACTTGGCATTGCAGCCGCAGGATCTGTCCAAGAATGCGCTCTGGCTTAGCGTCGGCGCGACAGATCTGAATGACATATCTCAGCCTCTGAACAGCGACAACCTGATGAACAGCCATGTGCTCGACGCCGCGGCACTGCTGGCATACGACGACGCCTACAAGGCTGAGGTGGTCGAGCTGGACGATAACGGTCCCGCCGTCGTGATCGCCAACTACCTGTACCAGTACGCGGATCGACGTCAAGCCCAGGCTGCTGCCCAGCAGATGATGGGCATGTTGATGCAAGCTGATGGCTTGCAGGTGTCGACCGATGCTGCCCCAGG
>JBAQCH010000256.1:0-12745 GCA_049294015.1 Anaerolineae bacterium | reverse complement strand
CCGCCAGCCCGACCAGGGCCAGCGCTGCGGCCACGGGATTGGCCGTGACCCACGCCCGGGCCGTCTCCCACAGTTGGCGGCCCCACTGCCCCGCGGGGTCGGGCAGACCTTGCGTGATCTTGGCCGCCAGGGTGTTGGGCAGCGGCGAGCCGTAGTAGCCCCAGGCGAAGAGCACCCAGGGCAGCGTCAGCAGCAGCGCCAAGGCCAGCGCTCGCCACGGGACGCGGCGCTGCGTCGCCAGCCAGTGGACGCCCACCACCAGACCGGCCAGCAGACCATCTGGCCGGATCAGAAAGGCGATCGCGGCCGCGGCCGCGGTCGCCAGCAGCCAGCGCTGGCTGTGGGGCGGCTCAGCCAAGGCCCGCCGGTAGGCCGCGAACACCGCCAGCAGCGCGGCCAGGTAGAGCGGCGTCTCCATACCCACGGCCGCGTTGAGCAAGGGGTTGGCGAGCGTCAACGCGACGGCCACTGTGGCGGCCAGCGCGGCCAGGGCTGGGGCCCTTTGGTCGCGGCCGGCCCGGCTGGCGTCGATCAACAGGCCGCCCAGCGCCAACATGGCCAGCCCATTCCACAGCACAGCCAGCGCCACGAAATCCTGGCTGAACAGGGAGGTGGCCGCCAGCAGCAGCATATAGCCCGGCGTGGTGATGGATAGCACCCGCTCGCCGGGGTTGAAGACCGGGCCGAAGCCGCCGGCCAGGTTGCGCGCCACTCGGTAGGTGATGTAGGCGTCGTCGTTGATGCCGATGTGGAGGACATGGCGCAGGCTGAGCGCCGTCAGGATCAGCGCCAACGCCCAAGGCAGCGCCTGAAGCAAGAGCAGAAGGCCGCGGCGAGGCCGCGCCTCACCGGCACGCTGCGCGGTCATTGCCGCCTCCTGCGCGCCAGCACGTCCGCATAGACCGCCAGCGTCTCAGCCGCGCAGCGTTCCCACGAGAACTGGGCTGCCTGGCGAAAGCCGCGCGCACGCAGGTCGGCTTGCAGACCGGGCTGCGTCAGCACGTTGCTCAGCGCCTGGGCCAGCCCCGCCGTGTCGGTCGGGTCGATCAGCACGGCCGCATCGCCCACCACCTCCCGCAGCGAGGCCGCGCGGGTGCTGATGACCGGCGCGCCGCAAGCCATGGCCTCCAGCGGCGGCAGGCCGAAGCCCTCGTAGAGCGATGGATAGACGAAGACAGCCGCGGCGCTGTACAGGGCGGGCAGGTCGGCGTCGTCCACGTAGCCGGGGAAGAGCACGCGCCCCTCCAGACCAGCCTGCTTGACAGCTTGGAAGACCTCGCTCTCCCTCCATTGGGCCTTGCCGGCGATGACCAAGCTAGAAAAGTCGTTGCTTTGAGAAAAGTCATTTCTCGGAGAAATGACTTTTCTGGCAGCCAGCGCAAACGCCTCCACCAACCGGGCCATATTCTTGCGCGGCTGCAAGTTACCCAGAGCCAGCGCGAACGGTGCCGCACCGATGCCGTACTTGGCCCGCACCGCGTCCAGTGCAGCCGGCTCGGCCACAGGCTGAAACCGCTCATCGACAGCATACGAGGTGACGGCGATCTTCTGCGGCGGCAGTCGGTAGCGATCGATGAGTTCCTGCCTGGTATGCTGGCTGCCGGTGAGGATGCAGGCGGCTCGCCGCGCGCTGAGCGGCACCAGCGTCTTGAGGATCAACAGGTCGCGCGGCGAAAAGAACTGCGGGTAGTGCTCGAAAGAGATGTCGTGGATGGTCACCACGGTCGGACAGGGGCTAAGCGGCGGCGCGTTGTAGGTGACGTGCAGCAGGTCAAAGGAGCCACGCAGGCTGGCCCAGGGCAGGCCGAAGGGGATGCGCAGCAGCGCGCTGGCCGGCCGCAGGGGCACAACCTGGGCGTTGGGGCTGTGGCGCAGCTCCGGCAACGTCGCGTGCAGGCGCTCCGGGTGGGTTGCCAAAAAGAAAAAGCGGGGCATGTCGCCGAAGCGCCGCTGCTGGGCGCGCTGGGTAGCCGGCAGCTCCTGCGTGGCGTTGGGCGGGCCAGCCAGGTCCCAGGAAAAGCCCTTGGGGTCGCGCCCGGTCAGCCGCAACAGGCCGCGCGCCAGGTTGAGCGTGTAGGTTTCGTTGCCGGTTTCGCGCTCGCCCACCATGTGGGCGTCGATGGCGATGTGCATGAGGGGGAGGTGGTAGATTGGTAGATTGGTGGATTGGTCGGCTAGTGGGTAGACAAGTAGACAAGTAGGCAAGGCAGGAGGTACGTCGCTCGAGCCGGTCTTTGCGTAGCACCCCGGAGGTCTGCCGGAGTGGGCCGACCGTGCTTCAGGCTCGGGCCGGTCTCTGACCGTGCCCCTACGACCAGACGGCCAGCGCCTCACGTATCACGCCGGTGTAGGCGCGCCAGTTCTCTTGCCAGCGGGCTTGGGCAACGCCGCGCGTGGCGAGGATCATGCCGGCGCTGATCCCAGCGCGCAGGCCCATCTGCAGCAGCGCGATCGACCTCACGGCCAGTTCCTTGGCCCGGCCGTCGAACTTGCGGTAATAGCGAAAGTGCGAGCGGAAACCCAGCGGCAGCACGCTGGCGCGCGCCTTGGCTACCGAGCGCTTGCCGTAATGCACCACCTGCGCGTCGGGGGTGAAGAAAATGCGGTAGCCCATGTTCTTGGCCCGGCGGCACCAGTCCAGCTCCTCGACGTACATCCAGTAGCCCTCGTCGAAGGGGCCGACTGCGTCCCAGACGTCGCGGCGCACGGCCAACGCGCAGCCCTGCACCCAGTCCACCTCGCGCACGGCGTCGCGGTCGAAGCCGCCCAACTCCTTGCGGGCGAAGAGAGGGCTGCGCGGCCAGAGCACGCTGAGAAACAGCGCCTCGCAGAACAGGTCCCACAGCGTGGCAAAGCGAAAGGCGGCGGCCTGCCAACTGCCGTCGGGGTTCAACACATTGGGGCCAGCCGCCGCCGCCTCGGGATGGTCACGCAGGAAGCGCGCCAGTCCGGCCAGCGCGCCCGGCAGCAGGTAGGCGTCAGGGTTCAGCAGCAGCAGCACCCGCCCGCGCGCCTGGGCGATGGCCTGGTTGTTGGCCGCCGCAAAGCCGGCGTTGTGGCGGTTGGCAATCAAGCGCGCCTGGGGGAAATCAGCCTGCACCATCTGGCCGCTGCCGTCGTCCGAGGCGTTGTCTACTACGATCATCTCGGCCGCCAGCCGGGCGGCGCCGCTGGACTGTGCGCCGGCTGCCACAATCTCTATGCCTGGCTCATCCACGATCGACTGCAAGCACTGGCGCAGCAACTCACGCGTATTCCAACTGACGACAATCACCGAAAAATCAACTGACACAGCGTCACCTTGCCACCTTGCCACCTTGTCACCTTGTCACCCAGTCACCCAGTCACCCTGTCCGCATAGGCATCCTGATTGAAGGCGACCCCGGCCGCCCACCACAGATAGCCCGCGGCCAGCAGGTTCTGCAGCAGCGGCGTGAAGACGAAGTTGGCCAGGGCGCCGAACCAGAACACCAGCGCCAACTCGACCACGGCCTGGCCGAAGGGGTCGCCGCGCGTGTGCATCCGGCGGCGCATGCGCCAGAAGGTCAACAACAGCGACACCAGCGCCACTAGCAGCAAGCCCATGCCGAACAGGCCCATCTCCATGCCCACCTGGAAGAAAGTGCTTTCGGTGTGTTCCACGTTGGCCTCGCCGGCGAACTGCAAGGCGCGCTCACCCACCATGCCCATGCCGATGCCCAGTGGATTGTGGGCCATAAACTCCAGCGAGTAGGCCATGGAGCTCTGATGCGCGTCGGCCGACGGGTCGCGACCGGTCAGGCCGCGCACGACGCGCGTGGCAAAGCCGGACGCCACCACCCCGGCCGCGCCCAGCACGACCAGCGCCACCAGGCCGGCCAGCAGCAGCCGGTTCTGCGTCAATTCTTGCCAGGTGCGTTTGACCCCGTGATGCTCCACCAACAGCGCGGCCCAGGCCATGAGCGACACCAGCAGCATCAGCAAGCCGCCGCGGCTGAGCGTCAGCAGCAACGTCACCCCATAGAGCGCGGCCAAACCGCCCAGCACCACCCGCTGCGCCCGCCTGCGCCCATGAACGATGCCAAACAGGCAGACCAAAATCAGGAAGTTGAGATAGACCGCAAACTGGTTGGGGCCGGTGGTGGTCGAGACGGCCCGCGGGATGGGAAAGCCGTCGCGCAGCGCGGTACGAAACGCGTAGGGGACTGTGCCCGTCTCGTCCACGTAGCCCAGGGCGATCATGGCGGGAAAGTCCAGCGTGCGCGCCTGATAGATGCCAAAAACCGCCACGCCGGCCCCGATCGCCAGCAAGAACGCCAGCAGCCGCAGCAAATCGCGCCGGCTGGTGACCATCAGGCGCGCCAGGATAAAGAACGCCAGCGGCACCACGTAGTTGCGCAGGCCGTAGAGGCCGATGCCAGGCCGCGCGGCGATGGCGATGTAAAACAGGCTGAGCAGCAGCAGCGCCGCCAGCCACAGATCGAAGGTGTACAGGCGCCAGACGATGCGTCGCCGCCCGGTCCAATGCTGGATCAGCACCACACCGAACAGCAGCGCCAGCCCACCCTCTTTCCACAGCGAGAGCAGTTGCAGCCAGGTCCCCGGCAGCTCCAACACGTGGGTCAGATAGCGCACGATCCCGTCGTACAGGGGAATGAAGGCCAGCATCAGCCCCAAAGGAACCAGCGGCCAGCGCCAGGTCACGGCCAATGCCGCCACACCAAACAGCACGAATGGAATGACAAGGCGCGCCAGCGCTGGCTGTGCATAGGCCAGCAGCACGACTGCCAGAACGCCAAGCATGAGGGCGCTGAACGCCGACAGCGACATGCGCCATGAAGTTTCACTGGGGTTGCTTTGGGTTGTCATAGCTGACGCCTTGTGCTCGTCTGGGGCGAGCGCCTGCGCATTATAGCCGCAGGCCGTGACTTAGGCAAGACTTCTGTAGTCCGTGGGTTGAGTAGGCGTCTGGGCCGTATCGAAACCCGTCTGCGCCGTATCGAAATCACCGCTTGACGTGCGGCCGGGTGCAGGCAAGTGGATTGAGTAGGCCGCCGTATCGAAATCCACTTGCTTGCACCCGGCTGCGCCTTGCCGCTGCCGCCAACCTGTTTTATACTGTGACCATGCCCAAGGAAACCGCCCTGCCCCTGGCCTTCATGGCGCGCATGGCCGCGCTGTTGGACGAGGAGTTCCCCCCGTTTCTGGGAGTGATCAACCAGAAGCCAGTGCCTGCGCTGCGCGTCAACACGCTCAAGCTGTCCGTGGAGCAGTTCCGGACGCTGAGCCCTTGGCCGCTCACCCCCGTGCCCTGGTGCCCCGAAGGCTTTACGCTGGACCGCAAGGTCAACATCGGCACCCATACCTACCATGAGATCGCCCTGTATTACGTCCAGGACGCCAGCGCGATGGCCGTGGCCGCGCTGCTGGCGCCGCAGCCGGGCGAGCGGGTGCTGGATCTGTGCGCATCGCCAGGCGGTAAATCGACCCATATCGCCAGCCTGCTGGCCGGCCAGGGCCTGCTGGTGGCCAACGACGTGGACCGCGGCCGGGCCGACGTGCTGCGCCGCAACCTGGAACGCTGGGGCGCCACGAATGCGCTGGTGCTCAACGAGACGCCGGAGCGGCTGGCGGCCCGCTGGCCCGCCTGCTTCGACCGGGTGGTGGTCGACGCGCCCTGCTCCGGCGAGGGCATGTTCCGCAAGAACGACGAGGCACGCTACCACTGGAGCGAGGCCCACGTCCTCGGCTGCGCGCTGCGCCAGCGGGAGATCCTCCATTCGGCCGCGCAGTTGGTGCGGCCGGGCGGCCGGCTGGTCTACGCCACCTGCACCTTCGCGCCGGAAGAGGACGAAGGGGTCATCTGGCGCTTTCTGAGCAGCCATCCCGATTTCGAGTTGGTCCAGCCGCCCTGGCACACCGGCTTCCAACCCGGCCGGCCGGACTGGGCCGAGTGGCCGCTTGCGCCAGAGGCTGAACCGCCCGCGGCGCTGGAGCGCACGGTGCGTCTCTGGCCGCATAAACTCCAGGGCGAGGGCCACTTTGTCGCCGTCATGCAGCGCGCTGGCGACGACGCGCCCGCCCCTTGGGCTCCCGTCCAGCCTGCCCGGCTGACGCCGCCCGACCGGGCCCTGCTAGAGGCGTTCTGGCATCCGTTGATCGACCACCCCTTGTCGGAGCGGCTGCTGTTGCGCCCCCGTGAGCCGCACGTGGCGGAGGTGTTGGCGTCGCCGATCGGCGCGCCTGACACGGCAGGGCTGCGCACGGGGCTGTCGGGTTGGCGGCTGGGCACGCTGCGCAAGGGACGCTTCGAGCCGAGCCACGCTCTGGCCATGGCGCTGCGCGCCGAACAGGTGCAGCAGCGCCTGGACGAGCCCATCGGCAGCGAGCTAGTCGCCCGCACCATGCGCGGCGAGACGCTGGACGTGCCCGGCCCCGACGGCTGGCTGCTGATCGCGGTCGAGGGCTTCCCGGTCGGCTGGGGCAAGCGCGTTGGCGGGATAGTCAAGAACCATTACCCCAAGTCGCTGCGCTGGGGATGAGCCTTCAGACCAGCAACGACTCCAGATAATCATCGGTCACTTGCTGGTCGATCTGTCGCTGACGCCAGGCCCGGGGCAGACCCCATAGCCCGGCCAACTGCCCGCGCAGGCGGGCGCGCGCGGCCTCGCCGCGCCAAGCCCTCAGCGCGTCCCACGCAATCCGTAGCTGCGCTGCCACGATGGCCCGCCAGTGGCGGCGCAGCAGCGGCCCCGGCCAGTTGCGAGCGATCACCCAGAGCGTGTTGCGGCCGGTGTAGTAGCTGGCCAGCACGCCGCCGCCGGTCGCGCTGAGCTGGTGGTAGATGCGGGCCTCGGGCGCATAAATCGAGCGCCAGCCCAGCCGCTGCAAGCGCCAGGCCAGGTCCACGTCCTCCATGTACATCCACAGCGCCGGATCGAAGCCGCCGGCCTGCTGCCAGGCCTCATGGCGATAGGCCGCTGCGCCGCCGCACGGGCCGAAGACCCAGCGATCCTGGTCGTACTGCCCCTGATCCTTCTGCCATACGCCGCGGTTGCGGGGGATGCCGTCCTTGCCCATCGTGTCGCCGGCCGTGTGCAGCGTGTCGCGCCGGTCGAAGAGCAGCATCTTGCTGGCGGCTGAACCGGCCTCAGGGTGTTCGACCAAGGCTGTCACCAGCGCAGCCAGCCAGCCAGGCTCGGCCTCGGTGTCGTTGTTGAGCAGCACCAGCACCTCACTCCGCTCGGCGGCTGCGGCCACGCCCGCGTTACAGGCCGCAATGAAGCCACTGTTGTGCGCCAGCGCGACGACGCGCACCTCCGGGAACCCGGCCGCCAGATACTCGACCGTGCCGTCGTGCGACGCGTCATCCACCACGATCACCTCGAAACGATCGGCCGGATAGCTCTGGCCGCGCAGAGACGGCAGGCACACAGCCAGCAGCTTCTTGCCGTTGTAGGTGGGGATGACGATGGAGACGAAGGGGAGCATGGGAAATGATGAACGATGAACGAGGAATGATGAATGATAAACGGTTGCCCGACACGGATGCCCGTTCATCATTCATCGTTCATCCTTCATCGTTCGAAATAGTCCGCCAACGCCTCCTGCCAGGGCCGCAGCGTGATGCCCAGCGCGGCGCCCACGGTGTTGAGCAGGATCGCGTGGGGCGGAGGCGTGGTGCGGCGCGGCCATTCGCCGGAAGAGATGGGTGTGACGGGCACATCGGACCGGCCGGCCAGGCGCAGCGCCTCCACCGCCCACTGGTGGCGGGTACAGTAGCCGCTGTTGGTGAAGTGATAGATGCCATGCTGGCCGCTGTCGATCAACTGGACGATAGCCGCGGCCAGGTCGGGCGCGTAGGTAGGGTTGCCGAACTCGTCGGCCACCACCCGCAGGCTGCCGAGCTTGTCGGCCGCCGCGATGATCTTGGCGTTGAAGTTGGCGCCGCCGTTGTTGTACAGCCAGGCCGTGCGCACGATGAAGAAGCGGCCGGCCAGCAGGCTGAGCACCGCCTTCTCGGCCGCCTCCTTGCTGCGGGCATAGACGCCGCTGCGCGCGGCCGTGGCGTCCCACTCGCGGTAGAAGCGGGCCGGCTCGCCGGGGAAGACCTCGTTGGTGCTGACGTGCAACAAGGCCGCGCCGCTGCGCTGGCAGGCCAGCGCCAGATGCTGCACGCCGGTGACGTTGACCGCATAGCAGGCGTCGGGGGTGTCCTCGGCGCCGTCCACATTGGTCCAGGCCGCCGCGTTCAGTACCAGGTCGGGTGCAAAGCCTACAATCTGGTCGATAATGGCCGGCTGAGTGATGTCAACTTCTGGATAGTCCAGGGCCAGGATTTGCCGGCCGGCCAGCGCGTCCAGCAGAGCCCGGCCAAGCTGGCCGCGATAGCCGACGAGGGCGATACGTTGGGGTGGGGCGGGGGAAGCAGTCATGGTTTGGATCTCGTAGCACGATTTTCCAAATCGTGCGAAGTCGTTTGGGCGATGCGCAGAGCACGATTTGGAAAATCGTGCTACGACCACAGGCGTCGTCACGGTGCAGGAAGGGCACGATTTGGAAAATCGTGCTACGACCGCGGGCGTCGTCACGGTGCAGGAGGGGCACGAAATGGAAAATCGTGCTACGGCCGGACGGCGGCGCGCTGCATTGTAGCACCGGCGGCCTGGAAGCACAAGCAACGCCGGCCTGCATCCTTGCCGGAAATCGGCCATTGGCGCTATAATTCGCTGCATACGGCGGCAAAGGCGTCGCCGCCAGCACACACACTGGGCGCTTGAGCCCAGCCCGACGCAGCAAGGGCCCGCCGCGTGTCCGCAACGAGTCCAGGAGCGACCTATGTCGAAGACGATGAAAGCGATTATCAAGCCAGAGCAAGCGCCTGGCCTGGCCATGGCCGAGGTTCCGGCGCCCAAAATCGGCCCGCACGAGGCGCTGATCAAAGTGCGCGCCACCTCGATTTGCGGCACAGACCTGCACATCTACAAGTGGGACGAGTGGGCGCGCAAGCGCATCCGGCCGCCTTTGGTGGTCGGCCATGAGTTCTGCGGCCATGTGGCCGCAGTGGGCCGCGATGTCACGGAGGTCAAAGAGGGCGATTTCGTCTCGGCCGAGAGCCATATCACCTGCGGCCATTGTGCCCAGTGCCGCACCGGCAACGGCCATATCTGCCAAAACACGCAGATCATCGGGGTCGACCGGGACGGCTGTTGGGCCGAGTATATCGCGATGCCAGCCCATAACTTGTGGCGCAACCCACCCGACATGGCGCCGGAGATCGCCAGCCTGCTGGAGAACTTCGGCAACGCGGTGCATACAGCCTTTGCCACCGACCTGACGGCCAGGAAGGTGCTGATCACAGGCTGCGGACCCGTGGGGCTGATGACCGTCGCCGTCGCCAAGGCGGCTGGCGCCAGCGCGATCTACGCCACCGACATCAGCCCCTACCGCCTGCGCCTGGCCGCGCAACTGGGCGCGACGCATGCGCTCAACGTGGGCGAGGTCGATGTGGTCGACGCCATCCGCCAAAGCACAGGCGGCGACGGCGTGGACGTGCTGCTGGAGATGAGCGGCGCACAGCCGGCCATCGACCAGGGCTTTCGCGCCCTGCGCGATGGCGGCGCAGCCGCGCTGCTGGGCCTGGCGCCGGGCACCATCGGCTTCGACATCAACAACGCCATCATTTTCAAGGGTGCGACCGTTTACGGCATCGTCGGCCGCAAGCTGTGGGACACCTGGTACCGCACGCGCGGGCTGCTGGACGCCGGCTCGGTCGATCTGTGGCCGCTGGTGACGCACCGCTTTACACTGGACCAATGGGAAGAAGCCATTCAAGTGATGAACAGCGGCGCCAGCGGCAAGGTGGTGATGTTTGTGGGGGAGGGGTAGATTGGGAAAATGGTTGATTGGTTGATTGGTTGGCGCCGGGTAGACAAGTAGACAAGTACACAAGTAGACAAGTACACAAGGAGCCTCCGTCCTGGCCGGTCTCCGACCGAGCTAGCCCGACCCATCTCTAGCGCTCTGGCCGGTCTCCGACCGAGCCAGCCTGACCCATCTCTAGCGCTCTGGCCGGTCTCCGACCGAGCCAGCGTGAGCAAAGGAGTCGTACATGGCAAAGCACAAGAACAACAAACTCGCCTGGCTACAGGACGAATTGGACGAGCTGCACGAAGTGGGGCGCTATACCCACATTCGCACATTGGACTCGCCGCAGGGCGCGTGGCTGGTGGTCGATGGCAAGAAGGTGCTCAACTTCTGTTCCAATAACTATCTGGGCCTGGCCAACCATCCCCGTGTCGTACAGGCCGCCAAGGACGCGATCGACCGCTACGGCGTAGGGCCAGGCGCGGTGCGCACCATCGCCGGCACCATGACCCTACACGAGACGCTGGAGCGCAAGCTAGCCGAGTTCAAAGGCGCCGACGCGGCCATCACCTTTCAGAGCGGCTTCTCGGCCAACGTCGGCGCGATCCCGGCCCTGATCGGCGACAACGATCTGATCATCAGCGACCGGCTGAACCACGCCAGCATCATCGACGGCACGCGGCTGACCAAAGCCGCGCGGACCATCTACGAGCACGCCGATCCCGCGTCGCTGCGCGATGTGCTGGAGATGAGCTACGGCCAGTACGAGCGCCTGTTCATCATCACCGACGGCGTCTTCAGCATGGACGGCGATATCGCGCCGCTGCCGCAGATCGTCGAGCTGGCCGAAGAGTTCAGCGCCATCACCATCGTAGACGACGCCCACGGCGAGGGCGTGCTGGGCCGCGGCGGCCGCGGCATTGTCGATCACTTCGGCCTGCACGGCCGGGTCGACGTGGAGATTGGCACGCTGAGCAAGGCATTCGGCGTGGTCGGCGGCATCGTGGCCGGCTCTCAAACCCTGGTGGACTGGCTCAAGCAGCGCGGCCGGCCGATCCTCTTCTCCAGCGCCATGACCGTGCCCGACGTGGCGGCCTGCATCGAGGCCGTCGACATCCTCTCCGAATCCACCGAGTTGGTGGATCGGCTGTGGGACAACGCCCGCACCTTCAAGGCCGAGATGCAGCGCCTGGGCTTCGACATCGGCCGGAGCCAGACCCCCATCACCCCGGTGATACTGGGCGAGGAGCGGCTGGCTCAGCAGTTCAGCAAGCGGCTCTACGAGGAAGGGGTCTTCGGCACAGCCATCACCTTCCCCACCGTGCCGAGGGGCATGGCCCGCATCCGCGTCATGATCTCGGCCGCCCACAGCAAAGAAGACCTGGACGCCGGCTTGGCGGTGTTCAGCAAGGTCGGCCGCGAGCTGGGTGTAATCCGCGGCTAGACAGTCAGCCGCTAACAACCCGGCTGCCCAACCAACTATGCGGCGGATTGCATGATGACCAAAGCCGCGCGGCTCGTCACGCAATCCGCCGCATTGCGTCTGCCCACCGCACAGCCGGGCCATCCGGCGAATTGCGCCAGCGCGCGGCCAGGCTGGCGGCATTGGGCAAAGCGCGCGCTTCTGTGCTAGAATAGCGCGATGATCCGGCCACCCATGCCCGGATCGTTCTGCCTGAAAGGACGCACCTATGAGCGATCAGCAGCAACCGAAACAGATCAACATCGAGCTGCCCAAAGAACTCAACGCCACCTACGCCAACTTTGCCATCATCAGCCACTCGCCCTACGAGCTGATCATCGACTTCGCCCAGATCTTGCCGGCCATGCCCAAGGCCCGGGTCCAGGCCCGCGTTCTGCTGACGCCGGTCAACGCCAAGATGCTGTATCAGGCGCTGGGCGACAACCTGGCCAAGTACGAGCGCCGCTTCGGCGCCATCGCCGGCCACGGGGTGGGCAATTTCGACCCACGCACAGGCACGCTGGGCGGCTTGCAGTGGACGGTGGGCGGCGACGAGGGCGGCGAGAACGAGTAAGCTATGGACAACCTGAGCGCCATCATCGAAACGATCCGCGCCGACCTGACCCGCCGTAACGACGTGCGCGACGCCACCCTGCGCCGCTCGCGCGAGCTGGTGCGGCTATGCGCCAACAGCATCCGCGCCGTCCACCGCCATGAGTTCGCCGAGGCCGCAGCCCTGCTGGCCCAGACGCGCGCCGCCGCGGCCGAGATGGTCGCCGACCTGGCCGCCCTGCCTGATCTCTACCACACCGGCTACACCCAGGATGCGCTGAAAGAGCTGACCGAAGCCCACCTGGTCTATGCCTTTGTCACTGGCGGCCCGCTGCCGACGCCGGAAGAGCTGGGCGTGCCCTCGTCCACCTTCCTCAACGGCATGTCGGAAGCCGCCAGTGAGATGCGCCGCTTTGCCCTGGACATGATCCGCCTGGGCCATGTGGAAGAGTCCCTACCCTTCCTGGCCATCATGGACGAGGTCTACAGCCAGCAGATCACCATCGACTTTCCTGACGCGATCACCGGCGGACTGCGGCGCCAGACCGACGTGCTGCGCGGCATCCTGGAACGCACCCGCGGCGACGTGACCATGTCCACCCGCCAGGAAGCCATGCGCCAGGCCCTGGCCACCTTCGAAACCCGCATGATGGGCGCAGCGTCCGCCGACGCCCCGCCGATCTTTGCCACCCTGTCCGAGAGCGATGACGAGAGCAGCTAACGACAACATCATCCGCGCCAGCGAGCTGGGCGAATACGTCTACTGTGCGCGCGCCTGGTGGCTGCGGCGGGTGCAGGGCGTTGCCTCGCACAATGTGGCCGCACTGCGCAGCGGGCAGCAGGCTCATGACCGCCATGGCCGCGCCGTGGCAGCCGTGCAGACCC
>JBAQCH010000255.1:0-5640 GCA_049294015.1 Anaerolineae bacterium | reverse complement strand
TCCAGGCATTGGCTTAAACAACTGAGAAGTGCGATAATCTCGACCATGAGCAACTGTGTACCTCCGGCTCCACAAACCAGAGCTTACACAGTTGCTCACATCAGCCTAATTTGGCGAAGGTATTGTTTGACACGCATCCTGTTTCTCGCTATAATTCATGTCAACTAACTTGCGTGGCTCGAACCTTCGCTCTTCGCTTATTGTAGGCCCGTTTCCCCTTCTTGAGTCTGCAACAAACCTGCAATCATCCTGCAGAAGACGCACTTGGTTGACGACGATTTCATTTGTGGCGATGTAATCTGTTGGAGGCGAATGATGACAGTCAGGAGCAGTACGCGCACAGGGATCGGGGCGCGGGTCACACCCGCTGAGGGAACGATCATTACGGCTCTGCGCAAGCTCCCGCCCGACTATCGCGCTGATGTGCTGCGCTACATCGAGTTTCTTGACTACAGGATCAACAGTGAGCGTTCGGATGCGTCGGAAGAGGCGGCATTATGGGCCACTGTCGAGGCAAATCGGGAATACAAGCGGCTCCATCCCGACGAGGATCTGGAGGTCTACGAAACCGCCGCGGATTTCTTGGAGGCTTTCAAGGATCTGTAATGCCCTACCGGATCGTGTTCTCCAGGAAAGTCCCCGCCAACTGACCAGTGAAGCGTAGACGTCGATAGAGCATGTTCCCCGACAATCTCCCCGCCAACCAACCATTCGCCGAACTGCTCCAGCACGCCCTGCGCGCCTACCGCCATGATGACCGCCTGACCGCGCTGCCGGGACTGGCGGACCTGCACCTGGTGCGGGCGCAGCGGCGCTGCCAGCCGGGGGACACGGCCGCTGCCAGCCGTAACGTGCTCACCCGTGGCCTGGAGCGGCTGGCCCAGTCCGACCCCACCGGGGCCGACCTGCTCAGCCGCCGCTTCGTCCAGGGCCAGACGGCCCACCAGATCGCCCACGCCTTGGGCTACTCCGAGAGCATGATCTGGACGAAGCAGCGCCAGGCCATCGCCAGCCTGGTGCAGATCATCACGGAGGCTGAAGCCGAGGCCAGCCAAGCCGCAGCCAGGGACGAAACCCGCCAGGCCGCGCTGGACAGCCTGCCGCCCCCCACCTTCACCCGCCTCTTCGGCGTCCATGCGCCGCTGGCCAGTCTGGCCGCCTTCCTCTCCGATTCTACGTCCCACTGGCTGGTGGCGCTGGAGGGCATGGGCGGCATCGGCAAGACCGCGCTGGCCCGCCAGGTGGTGGAAGATCTGGTCTGCCAGGGCCGCTTCCAGACGGTGGCCTGGATCACGGCGCAGCAGCACGCCTTCGTGGGCGGCCGCCTGCGCAGCCTGGACCAGCCCGCGCTGACCTTCGCCGGCCTGCTGGATCAGGCCGCGCGCAGCCTGGGCATCGAGTCCCGGCTGGACCTGCCCGAGCGCGAACAGGCGCAGCGGCTGCACGGCGCCCTGGCCGGCCGGCCCACCCTGCTGGTGGTGGACAACCTGGAGACGGCCGCTGACCTGTGGGCGCTGCTGGAGGGGCTGGATCGCCTGGCGCGGCCGACGAAGGTGCTGCTGGCCACCCGCCAGCGGGTCGACGCCCACGACCAGGTCACCTCCGTGCCGCTGGCTGCGCTGCCGCCGGCCGACGCGCTGGCCTTCCTGCGCTACCACGGGGAGGAGCGCAACGCGACCGCTCTGCTCCATGCGCCGGAGAGCGACCTGCGCCGCATTGTCGCCGTCACCGGCGGCCATCCCCTGGCCATCAAGCTGGTGGTGGGGCAAGCCCAGGCCCTGCCGCTGGCGCAGGTGCTGGACGACCTGGCCGCAGCCCAGCCCGAGATCCACGACTTCTACCACTTCCTCTTCCGCTACTCCTGGCAGCGCCTGTCCGACCCGGCCCGCCAGTTGTTGCTGCACATGCCGCTGCTGGACCCGGCCGGCGCCACCTGGGAAGACCTGGCGGCCGTCAGCGGCGCGACGCTCAACGGCTGCTACCGCAGCGCGCTGGAGGAGCTGGTGGCCGCGTCGCTGCTGGACGCCGGCTGCGCGCAGGGCCGCCTGCTCTACAGCATCCACCGCCTGACCGAGTACTTCATCCTGTCCGATTTGATCGGCGTCGAGCCGCCTGGCCCTTTGACCTGATCTCCCCGGAGGCCTATGAGCATCCCCGGCGCCCGAGTCCAGTTCGACCAAGGCATCGAGCGCGCGCTGCAGCACTGGCTCAGCTATTGGCAGGCGCCGGCCCACGACCCTGAAGCCTGGGCCGGCGCAACGGGCCACGCGCTGCGAGCGCTGCGCTGGAGCATCGCCGCCGGGCAGGCGCTGGAGACAGCCATCGACCTGGCCCTGGCGGTGCAATCCCACATGATGTACCAGGGGCAGTGGAGCGACTGGGAAGCGCTGCTGCGCCAATTGCTGGAGAAAGCCCAAAGCACAGCCAGCCAGGAGCGGCGCTTCGCGCTGCGGCATCACCTGGGCGCGGTCTATATGCGACAGCATCGACTGACTGAGAGTCTGGCGATAACTGAGGAGAACTATCGCTGGGCCTTGGCGTCCGGCGACCGCCGCCTGCAGGCTGAGGCCGCCATCCTCTTGGCCGAGACGTACCTCAACGCCGATGCGGCTGAGCAGGCGTTGGCCTACGCCGAGGAAAGCGCCAGCCTGGGCGCCGCGCTGAACCTGCCCTGGAAAGAGGCCGATGGGCTGATCGACGCCGCGCGCGCCTTGTTGGCCCAGGGCAGGCTGGCTGAGGCCGAGCAGCGCTTACGCCGGGCCGAAACCCTGGCCGCGGCCACAGGCTATCCCGTCTATCAGGCCAAGGCGCGGCTGTTTCTGGGCCAGGCGGCTTTCCGCAGCGGCTGCTGGCAAGAGGCGTTGGCCCACTTCGAGATTGCGCTGGGCCTGGTCACCTCCTACGGCGACGAGGTGGGCCGCGCGACGGTGCAGATGCACCTGGGCCACACGCTGGCGGCGCTGGGCCGGCTGGACGACGCCACGCGTCTGCTGGAGGACTCTGTGCGCGTCCACCGCCGCCATGGCAACGAGCCCGCCGAGCGCGTGGCCGTGCAGCGGCTGCAAGAGGTCGCCGCGCGTCGCGGTGTCTCATAATGACTCCACACTGGAAGTGTGGAGCTTGCCCGGCAAAGCCCCACCTTTCCAAGGTGGGGTCCTGCCCAACCCACAACCTCGCCGCAGCGTACGTGGGCTTGACAGCACTCCACACTGGAAGTGCGGAGCTTGCCCGGCGAAGCCCCACCTTTCCAAGGTGGGGTCCTGCCCAACCCACAACTGCCTCCGGAGGCTCCATGCCCACACCGCCCCCCACCCTCTCCCGCCGCGACTTCCTGCGCACCTCCGCCGCCGGCGCGCTGACAGCGCTGCTGGCCGGCTGCACACCGCTGTTTGCCACGCCGCCAGCGCCCGGTTCGTCGTCCCGCCCGCGCGTCCTGCGCCTCAACATGCCCCTCAACCGCGGCGACGTCGGCGCAGGAGCCGATCCGGGCTGCTCCGGCGCCTACCACAGCTACTTCGTCAACTCGCTGATGTTCGCCGGGCTGGTCTACCTGGACGAGCGCCTGCAGCCCACCTCCGACCTGGCCGCCTCCTGGCAGTCCAGCGACGACGGCGCGCTCTGGCGCTTCACCCTGCGGCCCGACCTGCGCTGGAGCGACGGCCAGCCGGTCACAGCCCGCGACTTCGAATGGGCCGTCAAGCGCAACCTGGCGCCCGACCTGTACTGCGGCGGGCAATACTGGCAGTTGGTGGACATCGCCGGCGCGCGCGCTTACTACACCGGCGAGACCGCGGACGCGTCGACGGTGGGCATCCGTGCCCTGGACGACCTGACCCTGGAGGTGGCGCTGGAGAACCCCGCCGCCTACTTCCTCAGCCTGGCCGCGCTGCCCAGCTTCATGGCCCTGCCGCGCCACGTGGTCGAGCAGGCCGGCCAGCAGGAGTGGATCCAGCCGCAGTTCGTGGCCGGCAACGGGCCCTTCCTGCTGACCGAGTGGATCCCCGAGCAGCGCATGGTCTTTGCGCCTAACCCAGGCTTCCACGCCGGCCCGCCGGGCGTAGACCAGCTGGAGCTGAACATGATACGCCAGGAGAGCACCGCGCTGGCGGCCTACGAGGCCGGCGAGCTGGACATGGTGGAGGTGCCGCCGGCCGAGTTGGCCCGCATTCGCAACGACCCACGGTTGGAACCGGAGCTGCAGTCGAACCCCGAGCTGACCACCATGCACCTGCGCCTCAGCGTGCAGCTCAAGCCCTTCGACGACGTGCGGGTGCGCCACGCCTTCGCCCTGGCTATCAACCGCGAGACCCTGGTGCGCAAAGTGCTGCCGGGCATCGGCCAGGCGGCATACCAGTTCCTGCCCCCCAACCTGCTAGGCCATGACGGCGAGACCGGCCGTGAGTTGGCCTTCGACCCGGCACGCGGCCGCGAGCTGCTGGCCGCGGCCGGCTATCCTGGGGGCAGGGACATGCCGCTGATCTACTGGCAGTACGAGCAGAACGAGACCTACCAGACCCTGTTCGAGGCCTTGCAGGCCATGCTGTTGGAGCACCTGGGGGTGCGCACCGAGCTGGCGCCCACCGAGGCCGGCGCGCGGGCGGCCTGGCGCGCCCAGCGCCCCCTGCGCCCCCACTTCTACCGCCAGCTGTGGGGCGCGGACTACCCCGACCCGCACAACTTCATGGCCGTGCTCTACACCACCCCGCCGCCCCAGGCCGACCTCTGGCAGACCACGCCGGAGCTGGTCTACAGCAACGCCGAGTTCGACGAGACCGTTTGGCAGGCGGCCAGGGAACAGGACCCCGCGCGCCGCGCCGGACTCTACAGACGCTGCGAACAGATCCTGGTGCTCGAGGACCCGGCCATCATCCCGCTCTACTACGCGCTGCGCCACCGGCTGATCAAGCCCGCCGTGCAGGGGCTGATCATCAACGGCATGGGCGCGCCCAACCTGCGTCAGGTTCGCATCAGCATCTGAGATTTTGGACGCAGATGAACGCTGATGACACAGATCAGAGCAGAAATTGCCAGCATCTCCGCTCTGATCCGTGTTTCTGATCTGCGTCCATCTGCGTTCATCTGCGTCCCATCTTCCGCCATGCCAGGTTTCATCTTCACCCGGCTGAGGTTTTGGACGCAGATCAACGCTGATGACACAGATCAGAGCAGAATTTGCCAGCGTCTCCGCTCTGATCCGTGTTTCTGATCTGCGCTTCTGATCTGCGTCCATCTGCGTTCATCTGCGTCCCATCTTCCGCCATGCCAGGTTTCATCTTCACCCGGCTGAGCCAGTCCTTGCTGACGCTGTTGCTGATCACGCTGCTGACCTTCGTCGTGGCCCAGTTGGCGCCGGGCAGCCCCTTTGGCCTGGACGACCCCGATCAGGCCGCGCGCGTGCCGCAGGAGATGCGCGACCATTACCGCCATCTCTACGGCCTCGATCGGCCGCTGCCAGTCCAGTATCTGAGCTGGCTGGGCAACCTGTTGCGCGGGGATCTGGGTATGTCCTACACCTATCGCAACGAGAGCGTCCAGGCCGTGCTGGCGCGCGCCTGGCCGGTGAGCGCTCGCCTGGGGCTGACCGCGTTGACGATGGCCCTGGCGCTGGGCGTGCCGCTCGGGGTGCTCGCGGCAACGCGG
>JBAQCH010000254.1:0-5500 GCA_049294015.1 Anaerolineae bacterium | reverse complement strand
GAACGGCGGCGGCCCGGGCGAGTGGCTCCTCACCGGCACGGCCGGCGCGGGCCAGGTCGCTGGCTCGTTGCTGGTGACCGCCGGCGGAGCCGTGAGTTTGGCTTAGGCGTAGTTCCAGAAAAGTCATTTCTTCGGAAGAACTGACTCTTCTAACGCCCGCGTGAGCAGAGGAGACCTCACCATGGACCCCATCATACCCGTTCCCAGAGCCCTGCGCCTGTGGGGCGTTGTGGGCGCAGCCGTGGCCGCCCTGTTCGCCGTCTGGATGTTCTTCTTCCCCAGCGTGATTCCTGGCCGTTTCGCCTGGGTGGTGGAGCCGCGGCTGGCGCAGGCCTTCATCGGCGCCGGCTACGTCTTTCGCACGGCCTTCTTCCTGCAGTTCGTCTTTGCCCGCAACTGGCTGCATATCCGCTGGACCTTCTGGGGCAACCTGGCCTTCACCGGCATGCTGCTGCTGGCCACGCTGTGGCACGCCGACGAAATGAACTGGCGCTTCCTGGTCGCCCACCTGTGGATCCTCTTCTACACCTTCGAGCCGATCACCATGATCTTCAGCGCGCCGCTGGATGTGCAGGCTCGCACGGCGCATTTGACTACCGGCGGTCCAATTCGCCCTTGGTTTCGCCGTTTCCTGATCCTGATGGTGGGTGTGCTGTTTCTGTTCGGCGCCATGCTAATCATCAACCCCGGCTGGCTGGACCTGCGCTGGCCGTGGGATTTGAACGAGTTCGACGCGCGCATCATGGCGGCCTGGCTGATGGGTTGGGCGGTGTGGGCTGGTACGATGGCCATGGCGCGCGATTGGGACGAGGTACGGCTGGCCGGCGCGTTGGGCATCCTGTTCGGCGCGGCCGTCAGCGTGACCCTGCTGGCTTTCCGGCCTGAGTTCGATTTTGTCCGTTCGCCCACCCGCGCCTATGCCGGCCTGGCCCTGTTCTTCACGCTGGGCATGATCTTCTTCACCTGGCGCCAGGAGCGGCGCCGACCTGCGCGGCAGCCATAGCGAGCGCAGCAGGCGCTTGAGCCGATCAGCGTAGTTGCCAAGCGCGAGAATCCGGGGAATAATAGAGTCGCTGGCGAGTCTGCCGGTCGGCTCGCCAGCAATCGACAGCAAACGACGGCACGAGAGTCGCCTTCTGCGAACGCTCTCCGGCGCAGCAGAGGGCAGGGAGCGTATGGATGGCAGAAACACCCTCAGTACCCTCGAAGATCGACCGCCGCCTGGTCGGCGATCCTATTGAGATCGACCGCCGTCGCATCCAGCCAGTAGCGCGGGTGCGCGGCCGCTTCGGCGCGGGCGGCAGCCAAGAGGCCGGCGGCGCAGGCGGTCGGTTCAGCCTGAAGCCGGTCGAGGTGATCGTGCGCGAGGCGGACGGCTCTGAGCGCACGCTGGCGCTGGCCGATCCCACCGCCCAGGCGCTACGCGCCATGGCCGCCGTGGCCCTGGCTGTAGCCGTGCTGTCGATCAAGCTGGCTGTGCTGGCGCGGCTGTGGCGGCGCCGCCAGCGTTCCCAACACAACTGAAAGCAAACAAGGAGCAACCCCATGGAAAACCAAATGGCTCAAGCAGCGAGCCACATCGAGCGCATCGTAGAGCGCCTCAACGTCAACGCCGTCTTCGGCGAAGTGCGACGCGAGGGCGACGTGGCCATCATCCCGGTGGCGCAAGTTATGACGACCTTCGGCTTTGGCTTTGGCAGCGGCGAGGGGCCGGCCGAGGATAAGGAGGGAATCGCCACAGGCGGCGGCGGTGGCGGCGGCGGCATGGGCAGCGCCAAGCCGCGTGGCATCGTCAAGATCACTGCCGATGGCGCGCACTTCGAGCCCACCGCCAACCCCTTCCAGATCCCCCTGGCCGGCATCGCCATGGTGGGCTGGAGCGTGTTCTGGATCACGTGGACGGTGCGGGCGTTTGCGAGGAAGTAGGTCCGGCTACCAGCCGGACGATTCTCTGCGCTCGACAAACCGTGTCACGTTGATAACGTGACCTACGAGCTGCGCTCGACAAACCGTGTCACGTTGATAACGTGACCTACAAACCGTGTCACGTTGATAACGTGACCTACGGACCGGTTCCACCAAACCACAGCGGCCAGGCTATGTCTCCACACAGCCTGGCCGCCTTCTGCCCTTGCCTACTTGTCTACTTGCCTACTTGTCTACTTGTCTACCAATCTACCCCTCCCCAATCTACCACCCTACTTCCACCGATACTGCACCTCATACTCCAGAACCGCCTCGCCGCCGGCCGGGACGGGCACGCGCCACTCGACCTGCTGGCTGCTGAGTTGGTTGTGCTCGATTGGCTTGCCGTCCAGGGTCTCGCTCAGCATAGTCCACTCGGTCCAGCGGTAGAGGTTCTCCACCACCCGCACTTCGACCGGCTCGTCCTTGTGATTGCGCAGGGTGATGCGGAAGCTCTCCTGCGCGCCGCTGTCGCCTAACGGTTTGTAGTTGGTCTGGACGCGCTCGCCCTTGATGTCGAAGGCGTTGCCCACGGTCAGCCGCACGGTCTCGTTCTTGGGCGTGTGGTTGATCTGATCCTCGCCCACCAGCAGCGCGCTGCCGTCCACGTCGTTCTGGTACAGGCGCACGCGGCCGGCCGGCAGTTGCGTCTCCAGGTTGCTGGCCTCGTCCGTGCGGAACTCCAGCATCACCGCCACGTCGCTGTTGCCGGTCTGCGCGCCGTAGCCGGAATCGCTGACAGGGCCGTAGCCATAGCCAGCATAGCCGGCCGCGCCGTCGTAGACGTAGAACTTGGTCGCCGGCACATCCTGCGCGGTGACGAACTCGATCTGCTTGGTCTGGTTGTCCTTGACCGTCACCGGCCGAGTCACCTGGTAGAGGTGATACTCGAAGAACTGGCGCTGCTCCACCGCGGGGGCAGGCGCGGCCGCGGCTTCAGCCATCATCATCACGTCGCGGGCGTATTGGGGCGTCGCCACCTGGTTGATGTCGCCGGCCACCAGCTTCAGCATGGCATCCTCGTAGCTGGCGCCGCTGCGGTTGTCCAGCGTCACCCAGCCGTTGAGATCGAAAGCCGTGCTGTCTTCATTCAGCAGCAGCACGTAGTCCGCCTGCCAGCTCAGGCCGTTGGTCAGGTAGGTGACGGCGGTATCGTGCTCGCCGGCCTGCTCAGCGTCCACCAGCCAGACCAGGCTGGGCCGGGTCAGCAGCCCCTCAGGCAGGGCCGGGAAGTCGATGTTGCGGATCTGATCCTGGCTGAGCATGGTGACCGCGCCATCTTCGCTTTGCAGGATCACATTGTCGGTCGCGCTGAGCAGCGTGCCGGTGTAGGTCTGCGAGTCCTGCGTCTGGACGACGATCACCTGGTCGATGTACTTCTGCAACAGCTTGGCCGAGCCGACCAGATCGTACTCGAAGTTCTGCTCCAGCACCGCCGTGCCTGCGGGATCGGTCAGCGAGCGGAAGGAGACGCTGGTGGGGTCGATCAGCGCGGCCACGTCGCTGTAGATCACCCGGTTCAGGCCAGTTTGCAGCGGCACGGCGCGCGTCTCCGACACCAGAGCCAGGTCCTGGTTATAGACGGTCAACTGCACCGTCTTGTCCTGGGCCTGCGCGGCCGGCAGCGCGTTGGAGGCCGACGGCAGGCTGACGCTGACGATCAGCAAGATGGCTGCCAGGGTTGCAAATAAGGCTGTACGTTTCATGGGGAGTGCTCCTTTGGGAGAGAGTGAACAGTGAACAGTGAGCAGTCAACAGTCGATGGCTTTGGATAACGCATGATTACATGACGCCAAGGGTGGTTTGGTTCAACGCGGGAGCTAACGCTCGGCGCGGCGGGCCACGAAGATCATGCGCTCGCTGTCGCTGCCGTAGGGGTCCAGGTCGTAGGAGCCGTAGACCTGCTCCGGGACGAAGCCGGTCTTTTCTAGCAGCAGCTCGCCTTCGAAGCGGTACAGGTAGCGGGCCGGGAAGGGCGCCAGCGTGCGGCGCATCTGGCCGTCGGGGAAGACCTCGTCGTAGATGAAGAGCACCTGCTGAAGCTGGCGGGCCGCGTCCAGCGTACGCGACATGTGCTTCAGCACCGTGGCCCCGCTGTCGGGATCGAACCAGGTGCCGTTCAGGTCGAGCCGGCCGTCGGCCTCCAGCAGGTGGCGCGGGTCGGGATGGTCCACGTCGATGATCAACAAGCCGCCGGGCAACAACAGCTTGCGCCAGGCCCGCAGCGCCGCAAGCTGATCCTCCTGCGTGACAAGGTGCATGAAGGAGTTGATGGCGATGAAGGCCAGGCGGTACTGCTGGGGCAGTTGCACCTCCCGCATGTCCGCCTGCAGCAGGGTGATGCTGTCGCCCAGCCCGGCTGCGTCCACCTTGGCTTGGGCCACCTCCAACATGCGCGGCGACAGATCGACGCCGGTGATGTCGAAGCCGGCGCTTGCCAGCGGCAGCAACAGCCGGCCTGTGCCGCAACCCAGCTCCAGCAGCGGCCCGCCTGTGCGCTCGGCAAAGCCCAGGTAGAGCGCGACATCGTCCTGGAAGGGCTCGTAGTCCAGGTCGTAGAAGCGGGCAAAGCGGTCGAAATCGGCCATGAAGCACCTCCGCACATCGAGCGCAAGACATGAAACGCTGCCACAAGGCCAGCAGCTACAGGCAGATCATGCCACAGCCGCGCCCAAAAGTCAATCCACTTGGAACTGGCAGGCCACGTGCCAACGTCAGCCCGCGCCGACGATTGGCCTGCGCCAAAACATGCGCTATAATCCCTTGCAGACTGCAACAGATGTCACAGGTCAACCATGAACCAAGCCATCCCCACTGTCGCCGACGTAGATCGCATCACGGATTTGGCCGACCCCGTGCTGCGCAACTTGCAGATCACGCAGTGCTACCACGAGCTGGCGGCGGCCATGGCCGGGCTAACCGGCCCTGGCGCCAACTGGTGCGCCGTGGCCACCTGGGCCTCCAAACAGGCCGGCCAGAGCATCCGCCAGGAGGACTTGCAGCGCGCCCTGCAACGCCGCTTGCGCGGCTCAGCGGATGCCAACGCCGCGGCCGAGACGATGGCTGCGGCCGGCCAGGAGATCGCCGGCGACGAAGGGCGCAGCGTGGCCGGCGCAGTCGAGGCGCTGTGGGCCGCGCTCAACCCCGGCGCTGCCTTCGAACGCACGGCCGACGCCGTGGCGCGCGGCAACCGCAAGGTTTTCGAGGAGATCGGCTACCAGTTCGCCCGTTTTCTTGACCTGTTCGGCGACGGTCAGCCGGACGAAGGCAAGCTGGCGGCATTCTGTCAGGGCTTGCCGCCGGGCGAGCCGCCCGACGGCCAACGCTACCTACAGCAGGCCTTCACCCACTACCACCGGGCCTGGACTGCGCGAGATGAGCGGGCCAGGGCGCAGTGGATGCTGCTGGCCAACCTGGAAATCGGCTTCCATGAGCAGACCCGCCTGCAGCCGGAGATCGTCGAGGCCATGAACGCGCCGATCTACGACCCGCGGCTGTTGCGCCGCCGGCTGGTAGCGGAGCTGTTCCCTGACCC